>NZ_CP045202.1:720000-1080000 GCF_016864195.1 Dechloromonas sp. TW-R-39-2 | reverse complement strand
TCGGTCGATCACGAGTATTTAGCCTTGGAGGATGGTCCCCCCATGTTCAGACAAGGTTTCACGTGCCCCGCCCTACTTTTCGCTAACTTAGTACCACGGATCTGTTTTCGAATACGGGGCTATCACCCACTACGGCCGGACTTTCCATTCCGTTCTTCTAACAGTTCCGCTATCACTAGCAGGCTCTTCCCCGTTCGCTCGCCACTACTAGGGGAATCTCGGTTGATTTCTTTTCCTCCGGCTACTTAGATGTTTCAGTTCACCGGGTTCGCTTCAATATCCTATGTATTCAGATAAAGATGACCATTGCTGGCCGGGTTTCCCCATTCGGATATCGGGGGATCAAAGCTTCATTGCCAGCTCCCCCCCGCTTTTCGCAGGCTTGCACGTCCTTCATCGCCTGTGATCGCCAAGGCATCCACCACATGCACTTAGTCGCTTGATCCTATAACCTTGTCCTCTCTCGCGAGAGCGGCTACAGGCAAATCTTTGTGCGACCGTTATCCCGACTAAGAAATAACGATCGATGCAATCACAACGTACTGCCAATGCCTCATCAGCATCAGCAATACAACCTTCTTCCAATTTGTTAAAGAGCGTGGCATTTCGTTTCCAAAAGCCAAAGATAAACACCCATGCTTATCTTTAGGTTTTGGTGGAGGATAACGGGATCGAACCGTTGACCCCCTGCTTGCAAAGCAGGTGCTCTCCCAGCTGAGCTAATCCCCCGTGTTTAGACGTTGGTGGGTCTGGTTGGAATCGAACCAACGACCCCCGCCTTATCAAGACGGTGCTCTAACCGACTGAGCTACAGACCCTCGTCTGTTGCCACTACTGAACAACCGATAGGTTGTGGGTGCCAGAGATGCTTTCTCTAGAAAGGAGGTGATCCAGCCGCAGGTTCCCCTACGGCTACCTTGTTACGACTTCACCCCAGTCACGAACCCCGCCGTGGTAAGCGCCCCCCTTGCGGTTAGGCTACCTACTTCTGGCGGAACCCGCTCCCATGGTGTGACGGGCGGTGTGTACAAGACCCGGGAACGTATTCACCGCGACATGCTGATCCGCGATTACTAGCGATTCCGACTTCACGCAGGCGAGTTGCAGCCTACGATCCGGACTACGATCGGCTTTCTGGGATTGGCTCCACCTCGCGGCTTGGCAACCCTCTGTACCGACCATTGTATGACGTGTGAAGCCCTACCCATAAGGGCCATGAGGACTTGACGTCATCCCCACCTTCCTCCGGTTTGTCACCGGCAGTCTCGTTAAAGTGCCCAACTAAATGATGGCAATTAACGACAAGGGTTGCGCTCGTTGCGGGACTTAACCCAACATCTCACGACACGAGCTGACGACAGCCATGCAGCACCTGTGTTCCAGCTCCCTTTCGGGCACTCCCAAATCTCTTCGGGATTCTGAACATGTCAAGGGTAGGTAAGGTTTTTCGCGTTGCATCGAATTAATCCACATCATCCACCGCTTGTGCGGGTCCCCGTCAATTCCTTTGAGTTTTAACCTTGCGGCCGTACTCCCCAGGCGGTCAACTTCACGCGTTAGCTCCGGTACTAAATGGTTTTACCCACCCAACACCTAGTTGACATCGTTTAGGGCGTGGACTACCAGGGTATCTAATCCTGTTTGCTCCCCACGCTTTCGTGCATGAGCGTCAGTATCGACCCAGGGGGCTGCCTTCGCCATTGGTGTTCCTCCACATCTCTACGCATTTCACTGCTACACGTGGAATTCCACCCCCCTCTGCCGTACTCTAGCCTTCCAGTCACAAGCGCAGTTCCCAGGTTGAGCCCGGGGATTTCACGCCTGTCTTAAAAAACCGCCTGCGCACGCTTTACGCCCAGTAATTCCGATTAACGCTCGCACCCTACGTATTACCGCGGCTGCTGGCACGTAGTTAGCCGGTGCTTCTTATTCCGGTACCATCATCCACACAGGGTATTAGCCCATGCGATTTTTTCCCGGCCGAAAGAGCTTTACAACCCGAAGGCCTTCTTCACTCACGCGGCATGGCTGGATCAGGGTTGCCCCCATTGTCCAAAATTCCCCACTGCTGCCTCCCGTAGGAGTCTGGACCGTGTCTCAGTTCCAGTGTGGCGGATCATCCTCTCAGACCCGCTACAGATCGTCGCCTTGGTGAGCCTTTACCTCACCAACTAGCTAATCTGATATCAGCCGCTCAATCAGCGCAAGGCCCGAAGGTCCCCTGCTTTCCTGCTCACAGAATATGCGGTATTAGCGTAACTTTCGCTACGTTATCCCCCACTGAAAGGTACGTTCCGATACATTACTCACCCGTTCGCCACTCGTCAGCGGAGCAAGCTCCCTGTTACCGTTCGACTTGCATGTGTAAGGCATGCCGCCAGCGTTCAATCTGAGCCAGGATCAAACTCTTCAGTTCAATCCAAAACACTCGCAATTCACTGACGGTAGAATTTTTACTTCTACCTCGATGGATCTCTCCATCCGTGTGATTGCCTTAATACTTTTTTGCGACTTGCGTCGCTTCGCATCAAGGCACCCACACCTATCGGTTGTTCAAATTTTTAAAGATCGCTACCGCGCCGTTTCTTTCGATTCGTCTGCAGCAGAGAAGCGAGATTATGAAGCACTTCCTACATCTCGTCAAGCACTTTCTCACTTCTTTTTTCCTACCAACTTCTTCTTCCCTTCCGCCGGAAACCCCGGCAGCAGCGAAGAGGGCGAATTATATACACACTAAAATCGCAGTCAAGCGCTTTCTGAAAAAACAAAGGCGACCTAAGTCGCCTTTGTTTTCGCCCAGAAGAGTCCTAAGCCGAAAAAGAAGAACCGCACCCACAGGTTGATGACGCATTCGGATTGCGAATCACAAACTGCGATCCCTCAAGCCCTTCGGAGTAATCAATTTCGGCACCAACAAGATATTGGTAGCTCATCGGGTCAATCAGCAAGGTCACGCCATTCTTTTCCATGGTCGTATCGTCTTCATTCACTTCCTCATCGAACGTGAAGCCGTACTGAAAACCGGAGCAACCACCGCCGGTAACAAAGACACGCAGCTTGAGACTAGGATTACCCTCTTCTTCAATCAACTCCTTGACCTTGTTAGCAGCACTGTCTGTAAAAACAAACGGGGAAATATTCTCTACAACTGCGCTCATGCGAATGCTCCTGAAAAATTTTGCAAAATTATGATTGGGGACACAAACCCGGTCAATATCATTAGGCGACTGGCGCAGACTTTAGTTCCTCCATCTGCACCGCAAGATGAACCAAGCGCCCTTCGATGACCGCGCCTTGGTGCATCTCAACCATCAAGTACTCAACATCACCAATAATACGTGAACGGGATTGCATCTCAAGCGACTCAAATGCACTCACCGGGCCAACCACCGTGCCATTGATTACCAAGTGAGCAACCGACACCGCCCCCTCAATACGCCCGCTCTCACTTAAAACCAGCGTAGACGACGAAGCCCCCTCCCCGGCAAGAACAGCCCCTCTCACTTCCCCATCAATTCTCAAGCCTCCCGAAAATCGGATATTGCCCTCGATCAGAGTTCCCGCACCAATCAGGCTATCAATCCTTCCTTGCGGCTTGCTGTCAGCTTTTTTACCAAACACGACACCCCCTACTAATATTGAGCGATCTTGTTGGCCCTGAGTGTATCACCCTGCAAGACCCGCACTTCCACCCCCCTCAAGACCGCCCCCTCCGGAATCTCAACCACACCCTCACGACGCAACATCGTTTTGAACTCAACGAGAGAAGTGGATGCCAATTCCTTTTTCTCCGGCAGTGACAATCGCTGAATTTTGCCCTCTTGTTCAAATGAGACCAAAAACTGGAGTCGACCGCGAAATTCAGGCGCCTGCTTTGCTGGCTTAAAAAATAGTATCAAACGATACCGATATCGCCCCGCACCATCAGGAACGACACGAAATCCCTCAATCCGGACAGCCGCCTCCTCATCGGAGGACAAAAGCAAACGCTCAAACAAGCGCACATCTTCTCTGAGCAGCGAATTTTCATCCTCCACGCTTTTCAGCCTGGCAAGCAACCCCTGCTGCGCAGTTCTTTCAATATGCACCGCATTCTTTTCCGTTCCAGCGGTTGCTCGCAGCACCATCAACTCATCAGCCTGATGCAAAACCTGGGCGCGCAAAGCAGCCAACTCTCGCTCCAGCACACCAGCCTGGTTATTTTGCAAGACCCACAAAAAACCACCTAAAGAGCAGAGCACCAAAGCTCCCAGCGGAAAAACCACCCAAGGCCACGCGATATGCCGCCGAACAACAAGACGGGGTGCCGCAATACCGAAACGACGCCGAAACTTTCGCAGCCTCAACGACACAGCAGGTGATGGCATACACACACCTCAGCATTTAGATATGAAAGCAGCCCGATCACCACGACCGGGACATGGCAAAAATAGTAATTCAAAACGAAAAAAAGCCGCCCAAAGGCGGCTTTTTAAATTCGTTGCGCAAATTAGCGCTTCGAGAATTGCTTGCGGCGACGAGCTTTGTGGAAACCGACTTTCTTACGCTCGACTTCACGTGCATCGCGAGTAACAAAACCAGCCTTGGAAAGCGCCGGCTTCAATGCTGCGTCGTATTCAATCAAAGCGCGGGTAATGCCGTGACGAACAGCACCGGCCTGACCGGACTCACCACCACCGATGACATTAACCTTGATGTCAAAACCATTCAGTTGCTCAACCAAAGCCAGCGGCTGGCGAGCAATCATGCGACCGGTTTCACGCGAGAAAAACTGATCAATCGGCTTGCCGTTAACAACAATCGCACCAGAACCACGCTTCATGAATACACGTGCAACGGCGCTCTTGCGACGACCCGTACCGTAGAAATAGCTATCAGCCATGATAATCCTTTAGATTTCCAGAGCCTGAGGCTGCTGGGCAGTATGAGGATGCTGGTCGCCGGCGTAGCACTTAAGCTTCTTGAGCATCGCGTAGCCCAGCGGGCCCTTCGGAAGCATGCCCTTGACGGCGGTTTCGAGGGCGCGGCCCGGGAAACGCTGCTGCATCTTCTTGAAGTTCGTTTCGTAGATACCGCCCGGATAACCGGAGTGACGGTAGTACTTCTTGTCGTCGGCTTTGTTACCGGTAACGGTGATCTTGTCGACATTGGTAACGACGATAAAATCGCCGGTATCAACGTGCGGCGTGTAGATAGCCTTGTGCTTGCCACGCAGGCGGCGGGCAATTTCGGTAGCGAGGCGGCCGAGCACCTTGTCTGTGGCGTCTACCACAAACCACTCGCGCTTCACCTCATGTGGCTTGGCGGAAAACGTTTTCATATAAGTGTGCTGTCCTGAAAAATTGGGCGCAGATTGGAGAAAGGCGCGGATTCTAGTCGACCCAAGCGGCTGGTGTCAATGCCATTGAACAAAAACACCGGGAGTTGCCAAAAAAAACGCGGCTCGCTGAGCCGCGTTAAATCCACACCAAAGGAGGAGGGTGGAGGAGACAAATCTGAACTAGGCCCCAAAAACCAACCAAGCAACCTAGTCCGTACGCTTCGCATTGTGCCTATAAACGCGTTTCGCCACAAGCGCAATTTGTGCATTGCACAACAATTAAATCAATTTACTAATAAATAGAATTTATAAATCAAACACCATTGAATTAAAAATAAAAATAACACTCGAATACCATTCATATCTTAGTAATGAATTAAATTAAGCAGCAAACCCCCTAGCCCATCACCGCAAAAAATGGTGCGGCGCACAAAAACCAGGAATTCGAACCCGGGCAAGGATATCCGTTAGAATTCACGCTCTTTCAAGGGAGACATGGATGGAGTGCACTGTCAGGTGGATGGGAAATGATGCCGGAATGTCGTTCGTTGCCGAAACGGGGAGCGGACACGCCGTCGTAATGGATGGAGCGCCAGAGGCTGGGGGCCGGAACCTGGGTTTGCGCCCGATGGAAATGGTTCTTGCCGGCACCGGAGGGTGCAGTGCGTTTGACGTCGTCTTGATTCTAAAAAAGGGACGGCAAGCCGTTACTGCGTGCGATGTCAGCCTGAAAGCCGAACGCGCCGACACTGATCCCAAAGTGTTTACGCACATTCACTTTCATTACCGGGTAAAAGGCAAAAACCTCAAGCCCGATGCGGTGGCACGAGCGATTGAACTATCCAAGGATAAATATTGTTCTGCCTCGATCATGGTCGGCAAAACCGCCACGATCACCCACGACTTCGAAATCATCGAAGAAGCCTGAGGCAACCTGGCTTTTAGATTCGATAGGCAGCCGTAGTCATCACTTTGGCTGCCAATCGCATCGCACCTTTGACCGGCGCAGGCAGCTCTGCAGCACCAAGATTGACCGCCGCCTCGGCATGCCGGATTTCGTCGAGGCGCATTTGCGCAACGATGGCTCGTGACCGCTGATCCAGCGCCGGCAATTCACGCAAATGACCATCAAGATGCGCCTCAACCTGGCGCTCGGTTTCGGCCAGGAACCCAAGATTCCACTTGTCCCCTAGCACGCCAGCCAACACACCAAAAGACAATGCGCCCAGATACAACAAGGGATTGAGGGCGCTCTTGGCACTCCCCAACTCAGCCAATCGCTGCTCGGTCCAGGCCAGGTGCTCGGTTTCCTCATGCGCTGCTTCGCGCAAGGACTCACGGATCAATGGATCGCGCGAGGTCAGCGACTGTCCCTGATAGAGCGCCTGGGCACACACCTCGCCACAATGATTGATGCGCATAAGGCCCGCGGCGTGGCTACGCTCACTGGCATCAAGAGGCGCCTCGGACAAAGCGGCACCGGGCGTAGCCCGGACACTTCGAGCCGATGCAAAGACCGTTTTTAATCCTCGATCAAACTCAATGATTGCCTGATCCAGAAGCATGTCTTCAATACCCTCTTATATCGGTGTGACCACCGCGTCGAAGCGCCCGCACCGCCTCATCTGCATTACGAACAATCGCTCCGTCAGGGCAGAAGTAATCACCAAACAAAGCTGCGTACTGTCGATTGCTGGCTGCATCGCGAATTGACGACCACTGGTTGTTGCGCGACTTCGACCACGACCCGTCGCTACGTCCGGAAGCATAGATTCGGCGCTCCCTGGTTTCACAGCGCATTCCTTCAAAACTGACCGTTACAGCCCCTTCCGAAGAAACCACCTTGAGGACATAGCGCACCACACCGTCGCTTGCCACGGTCAACGTTGCTGCATCGACAAAAAACCGATTATCGGTTGCGGCACTGACATAAAACGGCAACAAGGACTCACGAGCCGGAGCCGCAGGCAGGGCCACTTCTATTTCCTGCCACGGCTTCACCTCGTAATCCTCCTCGAAGCTTGCCCCCGCTGCGCTGGCGAAAAACAGCCCGCACCCGACAGCAAACATTCTGAGCAGAAAAACCACGATTACTCCTCGTCGACCGCAGCGGACTCACCCTCGTCCGCCAGCGTACCCGGGCGCTTGTGTCGTACTCGCCGATCGAGATCGACAAAGCGAACAAGCTCGTTCAAAGCCTGCTCATACACCGTGCGCTTGAACTCAATGACCGCATCGAGCGGAATCCAGTAGTCGTTCCAGCGCCAGGCATCGAACTCCGGCTTGTTGGTTGCACGCAAACTGATATCGCTGTCACGCCCAGCCAGGCGCAACAAAAACCATATCTGCTTCTGCCCTTTGTAAGACCCGCGCCATTCGCGCTTGATCCAGTGTGTCGGCACCTCATAACGCAGCCAGCCTTTGGTTCGCCCAAGGATACGCACATGCTCGGGACGCAGCCCGACCTCTTCATACAGCTCACGGTACATGGCCTCTTCGGGCGTTTCGCCACGCTTGATGCCACCTTGCGGAAACTGCCAGGAATGCTCCCGTATGCGCTTACCCCAGAAAACCTCGTTCTTTGCGTTACAGAGGATGATGCCGACGTTCGGGCGATAGCCTTCACGATCGAGCATAGAAATCCTGCAAAATTTTAAGTTGGCGCAATTCTTTCACAAAGGTGCCTCGCATGCAAAGAACACGCTGCGTGTAAAATCCAACTTTTGCAACGAATTCAAGAGCATCCCATGCGCACTTCGCAGTTCTTTTTCACCACTCTCAAAGAAGCCCCGTCCGACGCTGAAGTCATCAGCCAGAAAATGATGTTGCGCGCCGGCTATATCAAACGCGCTGCAACCGGCATTTACACCTGGATGCCGCTCGGCCTGCGCGTTTTACGCAAAGTTGAAAACATCGTCCGCGAAGAAATGAACAATGCCGGGGCGCTCGAGTTGCTGATGCCGGCGGTACAGCCCGCCGAACTGTGGCAGGAATCTGGCCGCTGGGAGCAATACGGTCCGGAACTGCTGCGCTTCAAGGACCGCCATCAGCGCGAATTCGTCATTGGCCCGACGCACGAAGAGGTCATTACCGACGTCGTCCGTCGTGATGTAAAGAGCTATCGCCAGTTGCCGATTCATCTTTATCAGGTCCAAACCAAATTCCGCGATGAAATCCGCCCCCGCTTCGGCGTGATGCGTGGCCGCGAATTCCTGATGAAGGACGGCTACTCCTTCCATACGTCGTTTGATGACCTGAAGCGCGAATACGGCAATATGTACGCGACCTACAGCCGAATTTTCACCCGCCTCGGCCTGAAATTCCGTGCTGTCGCCGCCGACACAGGCTCGATTGGCGGCACCGGATCGCATGAATTCCACGTTTTGGCCGACTCCGGCGAAGACGACATCGCCTTCTGCCCGAATTCGGATTATGCCGCCAACGTTGAACTGGCCGAAGCCCTGGCGCCGAGCACGCCCCGCGCGGCGGCCTCGGCCAGCCTGGAAAAGATTCACACACCGGGCAAGATGGCCTGTGCCGATGTTGCCAAGTTTCTCGCGGTCGACGTCAGCAAAATCGTCAAAACGATTGCGGTCGTCAATGACGGCGAAGATGGCAAGCAAACCTTTGCCCTGTTGCTGGTCCGCGCCGACCACGAAATCAACGAGATCAAGGCGAGCAAGATTGCCGCCCTGAGCACCTTCCGCTTTGCAACGGAAGAAGAAGTTATTGCCCAACTGAACTGCAAACCCGGTTTTATCGGCCCTGTCGCGGTCGACCGCAGCAAAGTCGCGGTTTTTGCCGACCGCACCGTAGCCGCCATGAGCGATTTCATCTGCGGCGCCAACGAAGCCGGCTACCACCTGAACGGCGTCAATTTCGGTCGCGACCTGCCTGAGCCTGAAGTGTTCGATATCCGCAATGCAGTTGCCGGCGACCCCTCGCCGGATGGCAAGGGCCAGCTCGAAATCTGTCGTGGCATCGAAGTCGGCCATATCTTCCAGCTGCGCCAGAAATACGCCGAAGCACTCAACTGTAGCTACCTTGATGAAAACGGCAAAAGCCAGATCATGGAAATGGGCTGCTACGGCATCGGTGTGTCGCGCATCGTCGGCTCGGCGATCGAGCAAGGCAACGACGAACGAGGCATCATCCTGCCGCCGGCCATCGCCCCCTTCGAGGTCTGCGTGGTTCCGATGGGCTACTTCAAGAGCGATGCCGTCAAGGCCGCCGCCGACCAGTTGTACGCCGACCTCAAGGCGGCCGGTGTCGATGTCCTGCTGGACGACCGCAACGAGCGCCCCGGCGTGATGTTTGCCGACATGGAACTGATCGGCATCCCGCACCGCCTGGTCATTGGCGAGCGCGGCCTGAAGGAAGGCCAGATCGAGTACAAGGGCCGCCAGGAAGCCGAAGCCAGCATGCTGCCGCAGGGCGAGGCGCTCAGCTTCATTCAAGGGAAACTGTGCACCGGTTAATCGCTGCACTGTATTTGCTCTGCGCGTCGGCCGCCTACGCCGGCGCGCAAAAATACGAACCGCTTGCTGCCAGCGCACAGGCTGCGCTGCACAAGGCAGTTTCAGACTCACGACCGCCCGGCAGCTCCTTTCGCAATCCGATCGATGCCGCCGATTGGTTGGGAGAAATGTCCCGACGCCTGGAAAAGCGCATTCCAAACAGGGAGTATCGGATCGACCTGCTGCGCAGCGTGCACTATGAAGCGACGCGCGCCGGACTCGACCCGCAGCTGGTTTTAGGATTGATGCAGGTTGAATCCGGATTCCGGAAATACGCCGTGTCATCAGCCGGCGCACGCGGCTACATGCAGGTCATGCCATTTTGGCTGAAATTACTCGGTCGACCGGAAGATTCACTATTCGACCTGCGCACCAACCTGCGCTATGGCTGCACCATCCTGCGTCACTACCTGGATATCGAGAAGGGCGACCTGTATCGCGCCCTTGGCCGCTATAACGGCAGCCTCGGCAAGCCCGAATACCCCAACATGGTCCGGGCTGCCTGGCAAAACCAGTGGGCTTACGACAAGCCCACCCGACCGGCAGAAACAGGACGCTGATCAGCGCCCCATACCGGGGATCATCCCCTTCATGCCGCGCATCAGCTTGCCAATGCCACCCTTGGTCATCATCTTCATCATTTTCTGCGACTGCTCGAACTGGGTCAGCAGACGATTCACTTCCTGAACCTGAACCCCCGCCCCCATGGCGATACGACGCTTGCGGCTGGCCTTGATCAGTTCCGGTTTCGAACGTTCGAGCGGCGTCATCGAATTGATAATCCCCTCGACCCGTCCAACCATCTTATTTTCTGCACCGGCCGGCAACTGACCCGCCATCTGGGCGATCTGAGCCGGCATCTTGTCCATCAACGCCGACAAGCCGCCCATATTGCGCATCTGGCCGATCTGCTCCTTGAAGTCATTCAGATCAAAGCCCTTGCCGGATTTCAGCTTCTTGGCAAATGCCACCGCCTTTTCTTCGTCCAGCCCCTTGCGCGCATCCTCGATCAGGGACAGCACGTCGCCCATGCCGAGAATGCGGGAAGCCATCCGCTCCGGGTGGAAAGCTTCCAGCCCGGTCAGCTTTTCACCAACACCGGAGAACTTGATCGGCTTGCCGGTGACATGACGCACCGACAACGCAGCACCGCCACGCGAATCACCGTCCAGCTTGGTCAGCACGACACCGGTCAGCGGCAAGGCTTCGTTGAAAGCCTTGGCCGTATTGACTGCATCCTGACCCAGCATCGCATCGACAACGAACAAGGTTTCGATCGGATTGATTGCCGCATGCAGTTGCTTGATTTCGGCCATCATGGCCTCGTCGACCGCGAGACGACCGGCCGTATCGACCAGCAGCACATCATGGTAATGACGCTTGGCCCAGTCAAGTGCCGCCAGGGCGATCGCCTCCGGCTTCTCGCCAACGGCAGACGGGAAGAAATCAACGCCGGCCTGTCCGGCCACCGACTTCAACTGCTCGATTGCCGCAGGACGATAAACGTCGCATGACACAACCAGCACTTTTTTCTTGAAATTCTCTTTCAGGAACTTGCCCAGCTTGCCAACCGTCGTCGTCTTGCCAGCCCCCTGCAAACCCGCCATCAGCACAATTGCCGGCGGCTGGGTATTGAAGTTGATGCCTTCATGGGCATCACCCATGATTTTGGTCAGCTCGGCATGCACCACACCCACCAACGCCTGCCCCGGGCTAAGTGAGCCGATCACCTCTTCGCCAACGGCCTTTTCTTTCACTGCCGCCACAAAATCCTTGACGACGGGCAAAGCCACATCGGCCTCAAGCAAGGCCATGCGCACTTCACGCAGCGCATCGGCAATATTTGATTCAGTCAGGCGAGCTTCGCCCTTGAGCGTCTTCATTACGCGGGCAAGGCGATTGGTCAGGTTATCGAGCATGTGATGTAGGCTTCTAGTAGAATCATCGAATGGTCGACATTGTAATTCAGCTTATGCCGCACATTCTCGCCACCCTGATATATGGTGCGCTTGGATTTCATTTCTGGAACACCCGCTGGCGCGAGGGCGAGCATCAGTGCGTCGCCTGCCCGATGCAAGCCTGGGAACGCGGGGCCATTGCCGTCGCGCTGCTCATTCATGCAAGTGGGTTGTACAGCGCACTCTTCTCCGATGCCGGCATGCGCTTCTCTTTCAGTTTTGCGCTCTCGCTGATGATGTGGCTGGCTGTATTGATCTACTGGCTGGAAAGCTTCATGGCTCGCATGGAAGGCATGCAACCCATGGTCCTGCCGCTGGCCGCTGCCTGTGCCATTCTACCGACGCTGTTCCCTCAGGTTCACCTCGTCGCTCATGCTGCAGCAACCGGCTTCAAACTTCATTTCCTGGCTGCGATGCTGGCCTACAGCCTGCTGACACTGTCTGCACTGCACGCAATCTTCATGGGCTTTACCGAAAACGCCCTGCACAAACGCTCGCTGAAGCGCAGCCTGAACAGCCTGCCGCCACTGATGACGATGGAGCGACTGCTTTTCCGTATGCTTCTTCTCGGATTCGTTCTTCTGACGCTCACCGTCGGCAGCGGCGTCCTGTTCTCCGAAGCCCTATTTGGCAAGCCGCTCAGCATCGACCATAAAACACTCTTCGCATTTGCCTCCTGGGGCATTTTTGCGACATTGCTGGTTGGCCGCCACGCCTGGGGCTGGCGAGGCAAACGCGCCCTGCGCTGGACCCTGGCCGGTTTTTCCTTGCTGATTCTGGCTTATGTTGGAAGCCGCTTTGTGGCTGAAGTCATCCTCGGACGCGTTTAAGTCGTGAATGACATCCCTTTGTCAGCAATGCTGATAACACTGGTTGTACTGCTTGCCTTGTCCGCCTTTTTCTCGCTGAGCGAAACAGCGATGATGGCGTCGAATCGCTTCCGTCTGCGTCACCTGGCGCAGTCTGGCCACCGAGGTGCCCGGAAAGCACTCGACCTGCTCGCCAGAACCGACAAAATGCTGGGGGTGATCCTGCTTGGCAACAATCTGATCAACTCAGCAGCAGCCACGCTGGTCAGCCTGATTGCCATCGAGCTGTTCGGCGAAGAAAAATGGGCGCTTGGTGCAGGAACGCTCGGTGTCACCTTTGCCATTCTGGTTTTTTCCGAAATCACGCCCAAAATCATTGGGGCAAACCATGCTGACCGGCTGGCCCTTTTGCTCGGCTATATATTGACGCCGCTTCTGCGTCTTTTTTATCCGATCGTCTGGTTCATCAATTTATTTGCCAGCGGGCTACTGCGCCTGCTCCGACTCACGCCGCAAGAGACAGACGAGTCGGCCAAACTTTCTCCCGAAGAACTACGCAGTCTGGTCCTAGAGTCTGCACGGCTGATGCCACAAAAGCACCAGACCATTCTCTCCAGCCTGTTTGAACTGAACAAGATCACGGTCGAAGATGTGATGACACCGCGCAGAAGTATCGAAATACTCGATATTGAGCGGCACTGGGAAGAGGTTCTGACACAACTCGCAACCAGCCATCACAGCCGCCTGCCTGTCTGCAGGGAGTCTCTCGACCAACTGGTTGGCGTGCTGCCGGTTCGACGTCTGATTGGCGACATCGGATCTGCCGACTTTGGCGAAGCCACTTTGCTGAGCCAGCTCCAGTCCCCGTACTACATTCCTTCCGGCACCCCGGTATTTTCGCAACTCGCCTTTTTTCAGGAAAATCGGCAGCGTATCGGTTTTGTCGTTGATGAATACGGTGAGATTCTTGGCCTGCTGACACTCGAGGACATCATTGAAGAGTTTGTCGGCGATTTCACAACCTCCCTGCCTGGCTTGGGAACTTCCTTGACCTGGTCACCCGAAGGTTTTGCAATTGTTGAAGGCTCACGCTCTTTGCGTGAAATCAACCGGATGCTTGAACTCGACTTTCCGCTGGATGGCCCGAAAACCTTGAATGGCCTGATTCTCGACTATTTGCAAGACATTCCTGAATCAGACTTGAGCCTGAAACTGGGCGGCATTCCTGTCGAGATACTCCAAACCCAGGACCGAAGTGTGGTCACTGCACGGATATACCGCCCGGAAACGCACTGACGAGAAGGCTCCAGCCTTTACAAAACCCGCTTCCTCGTAGCATTATCAGACGATCTATAAGGCATTTGACACTATCCGATGGCTGCAACTCCTCAAACACAACCCCTCAGTGGTCTGGCACGCGCGCTGGTACAAGCCGGACGACTCAAGGAGGCGGAGGCAGAGCAACTGCTGGCCCAGGCGAATACTGAAAAACATTCGCTGATCGAACAAATCATTGCCAGCCAAAAGGCATCTGCCATTGAGATCGCACGATTTGTTGCTGACACATTCGGCTATCCGCTACTGGATCTTGCTGCCTTCGACGAAGCACACATTCCGGAAACAGCAATTGATCGCAAGTTAATTGCGACCCACAAAGTCATTCCGCTCAACAAACGCGGCAATCGTCTTTCGGTTGCCATTGCCGACCCGACCAATTTACGCGCGCTGGACGAAATCCGCTTCCAGACTGGCCTGGCCGTCGACCCTATTGTTGTAGAACACCCCAAGCTTGCTCCGCTTGTCGCGAAATACTCGGAGTCTGCTGCCGATACTTTAAAAAACCTGGCCAGCGACGACATCAATCTCGACTTCTTGGATGAAGAGAGCAGCGCCAAAGCAGACGAAGCCGCAGGGCAAGAAATCGACGACGCCCCCGTCGTCAAATTCATCCAGAAAATGCTGCTTGATGCGATCAACGAAGGGGCGTCGGACATTCATTTCGAGCCCTACGAGAAATACTACCGAATTCGCTTCCGGGTCGACGGCATTCTTCGCGAAATCGCCACCCCCCCGCTGGCCATCAAGGAAAAGATCGCTTCGCGCATCAAGGTCATTTCGCGTTTGAATATTGCAGAAAAGCGCGTCCCGCAAGACGGCCGCATGCGCTTGGTCCTGTCAAAAAATCGGGCCATCGATTTTCGGGTCAGTACGCTACCCACCCTTCAGGGTGAGAAAATCGTCTTGCGTATTCTCGACCCAACGTCTGCCACGCTTGGTATTGAGGCACTGGGTTATGAGCCGGAGCAGAAAATAGCTCTGCTTGATGCGGTCAACCGGCCATACGGCATGGTTTTGGTCACAGGTCCTACCGGCTCCGGCAAGACTGTCTCGCTGTACACCTGCCTGAACATCCTCAACAAGGATGGCGTCAACATTTCTACGGCGGAGGATCCGGCCGAAATCAATTTGGCGGGCATCAATCAGGTCAATGTAGACGACAAAGCCGGACTCACCTTTCCTGTTGCCCTGAAAGCCTTCCTTCGCCAGGATCCGGACGTCATCATGGTGGGTGAAATCCGGGATCTCGAAACTGCTGAAATTGCAATCAAAGCAGCACAGACGGGGCACATGGTGCTCTCGACGCTACACACCAACGATGCGCCACAAACACTGACACGACTGATGAATATGGGTGTTCCCACATTCAACATCGCGTCGAGCATCTTGTTGATTACCGCACAACGCCTGGCACGCAGGCTTTGCACCTGCAAGAAACCCATGACCGTCCCCGAGCAGGCAATGCTCGATGCAGGCTTTAAGCCGGAAGAGCTGGATGGTTCATGGACGCTTTATGGGCCGGGAGGCTGTGATCGCTGCAAAGGCAGCGGCTATAAAGGCCGGGTCGGCATTTATCAGGTCATGCCAGTTTCGGAGGCCATGCAGCGCTTGATCATGAGCGGTGCCACGGCGCTGGATCTGGCCCTCCTGGCTAAAAATGAGGGGGTCAAGGACTTGCGTCAGTCCGGACTGCTCAAGGTCAAGCAAGGGGTTACCTCGCTTGATGAAGTATTGACCACGACCAATCTATAAAAGGAAAAGTGGATTATGGCTACCGCCGCCAAACCGAAAGCCTCGGCAGTCAAGGAGTCCCCTTTTTTATGGGAAGGCAAGAATCGCGACGGAAAAACCGTACGCGGAGAAATGCGTGCGGCAAGCGAGTCCGTCGTCCAGACTACACTGCGGCGCCAAGGCATCACGAATGCAAAGATCAAAAAAGTCCGCTTCAAAAGTGGCGGTCGGATCACTGGCAAGGATATCGCCCTGTTCACCCGGCAATTGGCGACCATGATGAAGTCAGGCGTCCCCCTGCTCCAGTCGTTTGATATTGTCGGAAGAGGGCACTCAAACCCAGCCGTAGGAAAACTGCTTCTCGACATCAAGGCAGATGTCGAGACAGGCAGTTCACTTTCTCAAGCATTTCGAAAATACCCACTGCAGTTCGACGCCCTCTACTGCAATTTGGTCTCAGCCGGTGAACAGGCCGGCATTCTGGATAGCCTTCTAGATCGCCTAGCGACTTACCAAGAAAAAATCATCGCTATCAAGAGCAAGATCAAGTCAGCCTTGTTCTATCCGATCGCAGTTATTGTCGTGGCATTCATTATTACTGCCGTGATCATGATCTTCGTCATTCCGGCATTTAAAGATGTTTTCAAAAGTTTTGGTGCAGACCTGCCTGCACCAACATTGATTGTGATTGCCATATCGGATTTTTTTGTCGCTTATTGGTGGGCCATATTCGGGCTTATCGGCGGAGGTCTGTACTTCTTTATCGAAAGCTGGCGCCGCTCCGAAAAAATACAAATCGTCATGGACCGCCTGCTGTTGCGTGCACCAGTCTTCGGAGAAATAGTCCGAAAATCCGTTATTGCCCGGTGGACCAGAACATTGGCAACCATGTTTGCGGCAGGCGTTCCTCTCGTTGAGTCACTCGACTCGGTGGGTGGTGCTGCCGGCAACCACGTGTACAAAATTGCGACAAAGCAGATTCAAGGCGAAGTATCCACAGGTACCAGCCTGACCACGGCAATGCAGAACGTGAACATTTTCCCGAATATGGTGACACAAATGGTTGCGATCGGAGAAGAATCCGGAGCTCTGGACTCAATGCTTTCCAAGGTTGCTGACTTCTTTGAACAGGAAGTCGATGATGCGGTCGAGGCCATGTCCAGTCTGATGGAACCCATCATCATGGTCGTTCTGGGTACACTGATCGGCGGCATGGTGGTTTCAATGTACCTCCCCATATTCAAACTTGGTTCAGTTGTCTGATGCTTCCTGACTCACTTGCTGTTCTTGCCGGCATGGCAGCCGTATTGGGCTTGTGTATCGGCAGCTTCCTGAACGTCGTGATTCACCGACTCCCCAAAATGATGGAGCTCGATTGGCACGCACAGTGCGCCGATTTGCAGGGAAAACCAGTGTCGACCGGGGAAGCGCTCAGTTTGTCGAAACCTAGCTCCCGTTGCCCGGCGTGCGGTCATTGCATTACGGCCAGTCAAAACATTCCGGTTATCAGCTATCTGTTGCTCAAAGGAAAATGCGCGTCCTGCCACACGAAAATCTCGATTCGCTACCCTGTTATTGAATTCATCACCGGAGCCCTTTCCGCCTTCACGGTTTGGCACTTCGGTCCTAGCCTGCAGGCTCTGGGGGCTCTGTTTCTGATCTGGATGCTGATCGGGCTAGCAGCGATCGACTTTGATACACAACTACTCCCTGATTCCATGACGCTTCCACTGCTCTGGTGCGGACTGGCGCTGAATATCACAGGCACATTCACGGATCTGCCATCGGCCGTAATTGGCGCAATGGCTGGCTACCTAGCACTCTGGTCTGTTTTCTGGCTATTCAAACTGGCGACCGGCAAAGAAGGCATGGGATATGGTGACTTCAAACTGCTCGCCGCCCTCGGTGCATGGCTTGGCTGGCAGATGCTGCCGACCATCATCCTCCTCTCCTCCGTGGTTGGCGCCGGCGTCGGCATTACCTTGATCATTGCAGCACGACATGGACGCAACGTCCCCATCCCATTCGGCCCTTATCTGGCCGCGGCAGGCGGCATCGCCCTGTTTTGGGGAACGGAGCTGACACACCGTTACCTTGAACTGATCTACTGAAATATCAGTCTCAGCCCTGACATTGGCTCTAGCATCTCTCGGTTATAATTCAAGGTTTTGGAGGAATCACATGCCGATTTACGAGTATCGCTGCGACTCCTGCGGCGCCCAGAAAGAACATCTTCAAAAGATGAGCGATCCGCAGCTCACCACATGCCCGGCCTGCGGTAAGGAAAGTTACAGCAAGCTGCTGTCGGCCGCTGGTTTTCAGCTCAAGGGCAGCGGCTGGTATGCCACAGACTTCAAAGGCGGCAGCAAGCCAGCTGACAGCACCCCACCCTGCCAGGGCGGATCGGGAGCATGCACTCCGTGCGGGGCCAATTGATCAAACGTTACTTCATTACCGGGCTACTCATCTGGGTCCCCCTGGTCATTACCGGGTGGGTGCTGTCGACCATAGTCAGCGCACTCGACCAGTCACTGCGGCTCCTGCCCGAGTCAATTCATCCTCAACACCTCTTCGGCTTCGCCATTCCTGGCGCTGGCGCACTGTTAACGTTGGGCATGATCCTGCTGACCGGACTGCTGGCAGCCAATTTCATCGGACAAAAACTGGTGGTCTGGTGGGAAAAACTTCTGGCCCGCATCCCTGTCGTGAATTCGGTCTACAACAGCGTCAAGCAGGTTTCAGACACGCTCTTCTCGCCTAACGGCAATGCTTTCCGCAAGGCAGTCCTGGTTCGCTACCCGCACCAGGGAAGCTGGACCATTGCCTTTCTGACGGGGCAGCCCGGTGGTGACGTTGTCAACCACCTTGATGGCGACTATGTCAGCGTTTATGTTCCGACGACCCCTAACCCGACCTCCGGCTTCTTCCTGATGATGCCATCCAGCGAAGTACAGGAGCTCGACATGACGGTCGACGAAGCCCTGAAATACATTATCTCGATGGGGGTCGTGGCACCGCCACCCAACCCGCGCGTTATCACCAACACCTGAATCAACCGGAAAGCTTCATGCGTACCCATTACTGCGGACAACTCAATGCCGCCCTCGACGGGCAAATCGTCACCCTGTGCGGCTGGGCCCATCGTCGGCGCGACCACGGCGGCGTTATCTTCATCGACCTGCGCGACCGCGAGGGTCTGGCGCAAGTCGTTTGCGACCCTGACCGCCCTGAAATGTTCGCCATCGCCGAATCCGTACGCAACGAGTTCTGCCTGAAAATCACCGGCAAAGTTCGTCCGCGTCCGGCCGGCACGACCAATGCTAACCTGGCATCCGGCGAAATCGAAATCCTGTGCCAGGAAATCGAAGTGTTGAACGCCTCGGTCACCCCGCCGTTCCAACTCGACGAAGACAATCTGTCGGAAAACGTTCGCCTGACCCATCGCGTCATCGACCTGCGTCGCCCGCAGATGCAGAACAACCTGATGCTGCGCTACAAAACTGCGCGCGCTTTCCGTCGCTTCCTCGACGACAACGGCTTCATCGACATCGAAACGCCGATGCTGACCAAGTCGACCCCGGAAGGCGCTCGTGACTATCTGGTTCCGTCGCGCGTCCATGACGGCCAGTTCTTCGCCCTGCCGCAATCCCCGCAACTCTTCAAGCAGCTGCTGATGGTCGCCGGTTACGACCGCTACTACCAGATCGTCAAGTGTTTCCGCGACGAAGACCTGCGCGCCGACCGCCAACCAGAATTCACCCAGGTCGATATCGAAACCTCGTTCATGAGCGAGGCTGAAATCACAGCCCTGATGGAAAAGCTGATCCGCACCGTGTTCAAGGAAGCAATCGACGTGGACCTGCCGGAATTTCCGCGCATGACCTACGCCGAAGCCATGCATCGCTTCGGTTCAGACAAGCCGGATTTGCGCGTCACCCTCGAACTGACCGAAGTCACCGATGCCTTCAAGGATGTCGCCTTCAAGGTCTTTGCCGGTGTCGCCAACAGTGCTGGCGGCCGTATTGCGGCCATGCGCATTCCGGGCGGCGCTACGCTGACCCGCGGCGAGATCGACGCCTACACCCAGTTCGTCGGCATCTACGGCGCCAAGGGTCTGGCCTACATCAAGGTCAACGACGTCACGCAAATCAACGAAACCGGCCTCCAGTCGCCAATCGTCAAGAATCTTTCCGAAGCCTCGCTCAAGGCCGTCATCGAACGCACCGGCGCGCAATCCGGCGACCTGATTTTCTTCGGCGCCGACAAGGCCAAGATCGTCAACGACGCCCTCGGCGCACTGCGCATCAAGATCGGCCATGAAAAGGGCTTCGTCACCGGCGCCAAGTGGGCTCCGCTGTGGGTCATCGACTTCCCGATGTTTGAATACGACGACGAATCCAAGCGCTGGACCGCCTGTCACCACCCGTTCACCAGCCCGAAGGACGAGCACCTGCAGTTCCTCGAAACGGATCCGGGCAAGTGCCTGGCCAAGGCCTACGACCTGGCGCTGAACGGCTGGGAACTGGGGGGCGGCTCGGTTCGTATCCACCGTTCCGAAGTACAGGAAAAGGTTTTCTCGGCCCTCAACATCGGCCCGGAAGAACAGCAAGCCAAGTTCGGCTTCCTGCTCGACGCGCTCAAGTACGGTGCTCCACCGCACGGCGGCCTGGCCTTCGGCCTGGACCGTATCGTCACGATGATGACCGGTGCCGAGTCGATCCGCGACGTGATCGCCTTCCCGAAAACCCAGCGTGCCCAATGCCTGCTAACCGACGCACCGTCCCCGGTCGACGAAAAGCAACTGCGTGAATTGCACATCCGCCTGCGTCAAAAGGTGGAAACGCAGGTCGACGTCCCCAAGGCCTAAAGCAAGATGATGATCTGGATGCGCTTCCTGCTGGTCGCCTGGCTGGCCATCGGAAGCGCATTTGGCTTCACTTGGGGCAATACTGCGGTCGACGGCATTCCCGTTGGTGATTTGCCGATCGAGGCTCGCCAAACACTGCGTCTGATCAAGGATGGGGGGCCTTTCCCCTTTCCCCGTGACGGCATTGTTTTCGGCAATTTCGAAAAGCGCCTGCCGCTGCAAAAACGTGGCTATTACCGTGAATACACGGTCAAGACACCGGGCGTCCGCAGTCGCGGAGCACGCCGGATCATTGCCGGAAACAGCGACGAGTTCTACTACACCGAGGACCACTACGCGTCCTTCCGGCGCATACGGGAGTAAGCGATGACCCAGCCTCTCACCCTGCGGGCCGAGCATAACGGGGTGTATTACCTCTCCGCCGAACGTCGCCCCGCCTTCGAGGCTCAGGCCCAAGCCGGCCAGCAAAGCATCCAGACGATTGACCTGGCTCGCCACTCAACGATTTCCGGCGCACTCAAGAAAATCGGCAGCACCCTGCACTTTCCTGCCTGGTACGGCGCAAATCTGGATGCTTTGTTCGACTGCCTGACCGATGCCGAATGGCTGACAGAAAATGGACGGATCATCTCGATCTTTGGCACGCAACGACTCTGCGCGGCCCAACCGGAAGCCTTCGCGACATTACTCGAAGTGCTGCAATCGGCCGCCGAAACGCTGCGTACGGACAGCATTCTGTTCTGGGTTCTGCTCGACACCCCCAACCCGGCCCTGAACACCCTGCCCGAGGCATGAGCGAGTACAAGCAACCGGTTTCGGTGCTCGTCGTCATCTATACCCCGGCGCTCGATGTACTGCTCCTCGAGCGGGCGGCTCACCCAGGCTTCTGGCAATCGGTAACCGGCAGCCGGGAAGGCAATGAAGCGCTGATCGACACCGCCCGCCGGGAAGTCGGCGAAGAAACCGGCATCAATACCAATCTTCACCAGCTGACCGACTGGCAACAGACCAACATCTTCGAGATTTTCCCGCAGTGGCGGCATCGCTATGCGCCTGGCGTCACCGAGAACACTGAACATGTTTTTGGCCTTCAGGTTGCCAGCAAGCTGAAAATCACCACCGCACCGAACGAGCATCGTGACTGGACCTGGATGCCTTGGCAAACCGCGGCCGAGCGCTGCTTTTCGTGGACCAACCGCGACGCCATCCAGGCACTGCCGACACTCCTCAATCTGAAACCCTGATTCGCCTTCCACCGCTGCGGCATTTTTCTTTGTACAATCCGCGGCGATTCCAACCGGAGCCCGCCATGAGCATTGAAAACCTCACCCCAGGCACCAAGGCCGCCGTCCTGGCCGAAGCCCTGCCTTACATCAAGCGTTTCCACGGCAAGACCATCGTCGTCAAATACGGTGGCAACGCCATGACCGACGAACACCTGAAAAGCTGTTTCGCGCGCGATGTCGTACTGCTCGAACTGGTCGGCTTCAACATCGTCGTCGTCCATGGCGGCGGACCGCAAATCGAGAACCTGCTCGGCCGCGTCGGCAAGAAGGGTGAGTTCATTCAGGGCATGCGCGTCACCGACGCCGAGACCATGGAACTGGTTGAAATGGTCCTCGGCGGCCAGGTCAACAAGGACATCGTCAACCTGATCAACCAGCATGGCGGCAAGGCCGTCGGCCTGACCGGCAAGGATGGCAATTTCATCCGCGCCAAGAAGCTGATGCTGGAAAACAAGGATCACCCCGGAGATCTGATCGACGTCGGGCAAGTTGGCGAGATCACCTCGATCGATCCTTCGCTGATCGACCACCTCGACAAGGGTGCTTTCATTCCGGTGATCGCCCCGATCGGCGTCGGTAAGGATGGCGAGACTTACAACATCAATGCCGACGTCGTTGCCGGCAAGATTGCCGAAGTCCTCAAGGCCGAAAAACTGGTGCTGCTGACCAACACCCCGGGCGTGCTCGACAAGGAAGGCAAGCTGATCACCGGCATCACACCGAAGCAGATCGACGAAATGGTCGATGATGGCACGCTGTCCGGTGGCATGCTGCCGAAGATCGGCTCGGCACTGGATGCCGCCCGCAACGGCGTCAAGGGCGTGCACATCATCGATGGCCGCGTCGAACATGCCTTGCTACTCGAAATCCTGACCGACCACGGTGTCGGAACAATGATCAAGTCGCACTGATCCCCAAGCCCGCCCAGCGGGCTTTTTTATTGCCCACCATGATGCACAACCCCGTTTGGCTATTCGATCTCGACAACACGCTGCACAACGCCTCGGCGCACATTTTCCCGCACATCAATCTATCGATGCGGCAATACATTGAACGCCACCTGAGCGTCGACGAAGATGAAGCGAACCGCATTCGCCAGGACTACTGGACACGCTACGGCGCAACCATGCTCGGCATGATGCGACACCATGGCACCGACCCGCAGCACTTCCTGGAGGAAACCCACCAATTTCCCGAGCTTCAGCGCCAACTTGTCTTTCAGCGCGCCACCTTGCACATGCTGCAGCGACTACCTGGCAAGAAAATTCTCTTTTCGAATGCGCCAGGACATTACGCCCATGAAATCCTCCGCCTGACCGGACTGGACAAGCATTTTGCTGCGGTCTACGCGGTTGAAAACCTTAAATTCAAACCCAAGCCGATGCTGCAGGGATTTCGCACCCTGCTTCGCCAAGAGCACCTGAATCCACGCCGTTGCATCATGGTCGAAGACAGTCTGGTCAATTTGGTCAGCGCCAAAAAGCTGGGCATGAAAACGGTGTGGGTAAGTGCTGGCTCACGTCACTCACCTTTTGTTGACGTCAAGATTCGCTCCGTCCTGCAGTTGCCGCAACGTTGCGGTCGACTATAATTTCCGGACAAAAATCAAGGAATCGAGAGGGGATGATCGATGGCCGTCAAACCGGGCGAACGCCGCCTGCAAATTCTGCAAACACTCGCCGAGATGCTGGAAGTACCCAAAGGCGAAAAGATCACCACGGCAGCACTGGCTGCCAAGCTTGACTGTTCGGAGGCGGCGCTTTACCGCCATTTCGCCAGCAAGGCCCAGATGTATGAAGGCCTGATCGAGTTCATTGAACAAAGTCTTTTTGGCGTCATCAACCAGATCACCGCCGAAGAAAGCCAGGGCTTCAATCAGGTTGAGCAAATTCTCAGCCTGCTACTGCGCTTCGCCCAGAAAAATCGGGGCAT
This sequence comes from Dechloromonas sp. TW-R-39-2, assembly GCF_016864195.1. Classification (NCBI taxonomy): domain Bacteria; kingdom Pseudomonadati; phylum Pseudomonadota; class Betaproteobacteria; order Rhodocyclales; family Azonexaceae; genus Dechloromonas; species Dechloromonas sp. TW-R-39-2. Next base: position 1,056,242 of record NZ_CP045202.1, on the reverse strand, counting down.
GACCCGCGTCCTGATCGGTGACGCATTGGTCAATGAAAACGAACGTCTGCAACAGCGGATCAATGCCCTGCTCGACAAACTGGAAGCGGCCCTCAAGCAGGCGCTACGTATTGCCGCCACCCAGGACAACCTGAAAGCCGATGCCGATTTCGCCTCACTGGCCAACCTGCTGCGCTGCTATGCCGTTGGCCGCTGGGAACAATACGCGCGCAGCGGGTTCACCCGCGAACCGCTGGCCCAGTGGCAACAGCAGTGGCCAATGCTTTATTTCGCCTGCCTGTCGCAGTCAGGTGCACCGGGCGGGTAAACGCAAAAAGGGCGGCCTGGGCCGCCCTTTTTAAAGGCTGCCAACCGCTCAGCGCTGCAGGTATTCAGCCGCATCCAGTGCAAAGTAGGTCAGGATGCCATCGGCACCGGCTCGCTTGAAAGCCAGCAAGCTTTCCAGTACGCAAGCCTTCTCGTCCAGCCAGCCATTCTGGGCAGCCGCCTTGAGCATCGCATACTCACCGCTGACCTGATAGGCATAGGTCGGCACCTTGAATTCCTCTTTGACCCGACGAACGATGTCGAGATACGGCATGCCAGGCTTGACCATGACCATATCGGCACCCTCCTCCAGATCCAGCGCCACTTCCTTGAGCGCCTCGTCGGTATTAGCCGGATCCATCTGGTAAGTGTACTTGTTGCCCTTGCCCAGATTGCCCGCCGAACCGACGGCATCGCGGAAGGGGCCGTAGAAGGCCGAGGCATATTTGGCGGAATAAGCCAGGATGCGCGTATAGATTTGTCCGGCCTGATTCAGCTCGGCACGAATACGGCCGATACGCCCATCCATCATGTCGGAAGGTGCAACCACATCAGCCCCGGCCTGGGCATGACAAAGTGCCTGGCGAGCCAGCACCTCCAGGGTTTCATCATTCAGCACATAGCCACTTGCATCGATCAGGCCATCCTGACCGTGACTCGTGTAGGGATCGAGTGCCACGTCGGTAATAACGCCCAGCTCGGGGAATTCACGCTTGAGCGCCTGGACGACGCGCGGCACCAGGCCGCTATCGTTATAAGCCTCTTCGGCGCCAAGCGATTTCAAGGGTGCATCGATCACCGGAAATAGGGCCAGGGCGGGAATTCCCAGTTTGACTGCACGCTCAGCCGTTTTCAGCAGGATATCCAGCGATTGACGCTCGACACCGGGCATCGAACCAACCTTCTCGACCCGCCCTTCACCCTCCAACACGAAAACAGGGTAAATAAAGTCGTCGACCGTAAGAACCGACTCCCGCATCAGGCGACGGGAAAAATCGTCACGCCGCATCCGGCGCATACGAGTAGCGGGGAATTGTCCGGTAGCACTCATGTTTCAACCTCGAAAAAATCAGCGAATATTTTCCAGCAGCGCGGAACTTTTGGCATTGACACACGTCAGAGTCTGCAGATGGCTCGCGCTGTCTCCCGCTTCACCTCCCTGAGCGGGCGCTCTGACCACGTCAGGGCATTTTTGCCCCCGGCCCCCCCTTAGCCGGGGGCACTTTGTTTTTTGGCTTCGGCGCAACAACAGCCGGGCGCTTGTATTCCATATCCAGCCAGCCAGCCAGCACCTCCTCGGCATCCTCAACCCCCATCTTCTTCAGACTGGAAAAGAGTTGCACAGAGTACAGGGCCGCATCGCCCCAGGTCGCCACTTCGGCCTTCACCGAACGCAGCACCTTGGTTTGCTGCTGTCGACTGAGCTTGTCTGCCTTGGAAAGCAGAATATGAATCGGGCGACCGGTCGGCCGGAACCAGTCGATCAACTTCAGATCAAGATCCGTCATCGGACGACGGATATCCATGATGACCACCAAACCGGCCAGTTGGTCGCGTTCGCTGAGATATGGCCCAATCAGCCCTTCCCACTGCGAACGAATCGCTTCGGGCGCCTTGGCGTAGCCATAACCAGGCAAGTCGACAAAGTACTTGCCCTCGGCCAAGGTAAAATAATTCAGGTGCTGGGTTCGCCCCGGCGTCTTGCTGACGAAAGCCAGACGCACGCGACCGGCCAGGGTGTTGATGGCAGAAGATTTACCGGCATTGGAGCGGCCTGCGAAGGCTACTTCCCGAACAGAGTCGGCGGGTAAATCACGGAGATTGGCAACGGTGGTTAAGAAAACCGCCTTTTGGAACAGAGGCATAAAAAACTCGGAAGACCCGCCAACGCGGCGGAGAACTGCTATAGAATAGCAGGTTTGTAACTTCAGTCCCGGTCAAAAGCGCCTCGAGATGCGCACAAGGAGTTCGAAAATGATCCGTACAGCGGCAATGGCAGTCCTTCTCGCCACCAGTTTCATCGCCAACGCTTCCGAAGAAGCCAAAACCAAAGCCGACCCTGCCAAGGGCAAGGTTATTGCCGAGACCGTTTGTGTCGCCTGTCACGGCGCCGACGGCAACAGCGCCGCTTCAGCCAATCCGCATCTGGCTGGCCAGGTTGAAGAGTACATCTACAAGCAACTGAAGAATTTCAAGGCTGCCGATGGCAAGCCGGCTGCCCGCAACAACCCGATCATGGGTGGCATGGCCGCACCGCTTTCTGACGACGACATGAAAAATGTCGCCGCCTGGTTTGCCAGCCAGAAAGCCAAGCCGGCATCTGCCAAGGATGAAACCAAGATTGCTCTGGGCCAGAAACTGTGGCGCCAAGGCGACTACAAGAAGGGCGTTCCTGCCTGTGCAGGCTGTCACGGCCCGGCTGGCGCAGGTCTGCCGGCACAGTATCCGAAGCTGGCTGGCCAGTTCCCGGAATACACCGAAGCCCAACTGAAAGCATTCCGCGCCGACGAACGCGCCAACGACCCGGAAAAAATGATGCGCACGATCGCCGCCAAGCTTTCGGACGTTGAAATCAAGGCCGTATCGGAATACGCCGCCGGCCTGCGTTAAGCCAAGGCAGAAAACCCAATGCAAAGGCAGCTTCGGCTGCCTTTTCTTTTTTGACCTTGGCAGGTAGAACACAGCGGGATAGACTGCAGAAGCAAGAACACGCTCACCCGACAGAGGAGACATCCCGTGAAAACACTTAAGCAAATGCTTGCCAGCAAAGACCGCCCTCTGGCAGTCGTAGCACCAAGCGACACCGTTTTTCACGCGCTCAGCGTGATGGCCAAGCACGATGTTGGCGCCCTACTGGTTCTGGATGGCGAACAACTGGTCGGCATCTTCTCGGAACGCGACTACGCTCGAAAAATCATCCTTCACGGCAAGACATCGAAAGACACCCAAGTACGCGAAATCATGAGCGACAAGGTGGCTTACGTGACACCAGCGGCAAGCCTGGATGAATGCATGGCCCTGATGACCGAGAAACATTTCCGGCATCTGCCCGTGCTGAATGACGATAGCAGTGTCGCCGGCATGATTTCGATTGGCGACCTGGTCAAGGAAACCATCAGTTCCCAGCAATTTCTGATTGCCGAACTGGAACGCTATATTTCAGGCTGAAATGGACGTCGACCGCAGCAAGCATTTCTCGATCCTGGACGAAATCGCCCGCAACCTTTGTGGGCACCTCAATTTCCCGACCTGCCTTGACGCTGCGGTACTCGTCCGCAATGTACTGAACGACCCGAATGCCACCACGGAACGGGTCGCTCAGGTCGTCAGTGTCGAGCCCCTGATTTCGAGCAAACTTCTGCGCCTGGCAAATTCGGCAAGCTACAACACCAGCGGCCGGCAAATCAGCGACCTGGCCAGCGCCATCAGCCGCCTGGGCTTTGAGGTTGTGCGCACAACCTCGCTGGCTGTGGCGCTGGACCAGATGTTGCGCTCGAGAAACCTGGCCAGCTTTACCGACATTGCCCGAAACGCCTGGGAACACTCCCTGCAGGTTGCCGCCATCGCCCGCGTACTGGCTCGCCGCCTTGGTCGCATCAATCCGGATCAGGCGATGCTGGCCGGGCTGGTGCACGATATCGGGATTTTTTATCTCCTGTACTGCGCAGCGGAATTTCCTGAATACAGCAACGACAGAAGCCACATGCTTGAATTGCTGATCGGCTGGCATGGCAGCATTGGCGAAAGCCTGTTGCACGTTCTCGGTCTGCCAGAAAACATCACCACCGCAGTCCGTGAGCACGACCGGTTGCAGAACGTCGAAACCCCCTGCTCCGTTAGCGATGTCTTGTATTTTGCCAACCTGCTTGCCGGTTGCGACCACGACTGGCTCGAAGCCGGCCTGCCCCCGGAGGAGTCGGCGCTCCGCAAAATTGACCAAGAACGCTTTGCCGATTTGATCGAAGATGCAGAAGAAGACATCAAGGAACTAAAACAGGCTCTCGCAGCCTGAACCGGATGACCGCAAGAGAACACCGGGCAATTGCCTGGCACCCCGATAGCAAAGAGCTCAGCTGGCTCAAGGCCCTGCTTTTTTCCCTCGCCCTGATCCCTTTTGGATGCTTGGTCCAGGCGGCATGGGCTGGCGACCTTGGCACACAGCCTGCCGAATTTATCCAACGGCGTACCGGTTTCTGGACGTTCAGTTTCTTGCTGCTGACGCTAAGCATCTCGCCGCTACGCAGCCTGACACAATGGCACTGGCTGCTTCGCTTGCGCCGCATGCTGGGCTTGTTCGCCTTTTTCTATGCGGCACTGCACGCTCTTTCATTCGTCGGGTTTCAGCACGCTTTCGCGGTCGACGAGATCGCCAGGGATATTTTGAAGCGGCCATTCATCGCAATTGGCTTCGCTGCCTTCGTGTTGCTGACTCCCCTGGCTGCCACCTCAAACCAGGTGACCATACGGCAACTGGGCGGTCGCCGCTGGCAGGAATTGCACCGCAACATCTATCTGATCGGCATTTTGGCAGCCATCCACTACCTGTGGCAAAGCAAGGCAGATGCCCTGATCTGGCCAATCGCCGGCAGTGCCGCACTCGTCGCATTGCTTGGCTGGAGAATCAGGGAACGGCAGCGCAAGGCCATACCCGCTACTGCACCGACCACCACCAAGCCGCTACATTTTTTCAGGCAGCGGCCCAAGTAGTCATTTAGCGCGCGGCAGGTCGAAGCGAACGATCGCACGCCCGTCCGGCGCCTGCTTTGGCTCCGGCTTCCAGGCGTGGCCATAAACCACCTCGAAGGTCGCCGGCAACTTGCCATCCCGGCGCATTGCTTCGTACGCCTGACGTGCGTCACTTAACACTTGCCGGCCAGTCAGGCCATGCCGTCGGGCTTTCATCGCACAACTGGAGCCGGCAGCCCTTAACTCGGCAAACATGGCATCGAGATCATCATAAGTCAGCGTGATCACTTCCATGTCCATCACCGGATCGCTGAAACCGCAGCCGACCAGCATGTCACCCAGATCATGCATGTCGATGAAACGCTGGGTGTGTGCGTAACCATCACCGAATGCCGTACGCAACTCCTTGAGCGAATCAGGCCCCAGCGTCGAGAACATCAGCAAACCGCCCACTTCAAGCACGCGATGCGCTTCAGCCAGTGCCGGCAAAGGATCATCCAGCCAGTGGAGCAGCAGATTTGACCAGATCAGCGCGGTCGACCGCGATTTGATGGGCAAATGGGCTGCGTCGGCCGCCAGAAGGGCTGGCTGATTCGAGGCGCCCATCCCCAACCAGCGCTGCCAGCCCGCGCGGCGCGGTTGGGCAGCTTGCAGCATGGCCGGCGAAAGATCCAGCCCGAGCAAATGCGCTTCCGGATAACGCGTCGACAGGGCCGCAAAGCTGCCGCCGCGAGCGCAGCCGAGATCAAGGATTTGCCGGGGGGCAAGCTTGACGTAGTCAAGCCGGTCCTGCATCCGACGATCGATCTCGCGGACGAAAAAATCGGCCTGATCGTAATTCGCCGCAACGCGGGAAAACCGTCGACCGACTTGCTGCCGGTCGACGAAAGTGGTGTTCAAACCGCCTTGACGCCCAAGCGGGCAAACAATGCGTCGTCGCGATCGGCTTCCGGATTATTGGTGGTCAACAGACGGTCACCGTAGAACATCGAATTAGCGCCAGCCAGGAAGCACAGCGTCTGGAGTTCGTCGGTCATTTCCTGACGACCGGCCGAGAGGCGCACCCAGGAGGAAGGCATGGCGATGCGGGCGGCGGCGATGGTCCGGACGAACTCGAATGGATCAAGACGCTCGTTAGCGGCCAGCGGCGTCCCCGGAATCGGCACCAGGTTGTTGATTGGCACGGATTCAGGCGGCTTCGGCAGATTGGCCAACTGGACGATCAGTGCGGCGCGATTCTTGCGCGATTCGCCCATGCCGATAATCCCGCCGGAACAAACATTGATCCCGGCATCACGCACCTGCTCGAGCGTATCGAGACGATCATCGTGCGTATGGCTCTTGATCACCTGACCGTAGAACTCCTTGTCCGTATCGAGATTGTGGTTGTAGTAATCCAGGCCGGCTTCTTTCAGCTTTTCAGCCTGACCGTCCTTGAGCATACCGAGCGTGACACACGTCTGCATGCCGAGGGCCTTGACCTCACGGACCATGTCGAGCACGCGGTCAAGATCGTTGTCTTTCGGCCCCTTCCAGGCAGCGCCCATGCAGAAACGGGAAGCCCCCTTGTCCTTGGCAGCCTTGGCAGCAGCAACGACCTCGTCGAGTGGCATCAGGCGTTCGCGCTGGGTATCGGTTTCATAGCGCGCCGACTGTGAGCAATAGCTACAGTCCTCGGAACAGCCACCGGTCTTGACCGAAAGCAGCGTCGAGCGTTGAATGGCGTTCGGATCGAAATTTTCGCGATGCACGCCCTGGGCGCGCCAGATCAGATCCATGAGCGGCAGCTCGTACAGGGCGAGCACCTCCTCGGCCGTCCAGCGACGGGCAGGAGCAGACTGCGGAGTGGAAGAAACAGCGGCGAGAGTGCTTGCTTGCATGAGTGGCCTTGCGAAAATAAACGATAAAAATCAGATACGAAAACAACGGTAATTATGGATTATCGAGGACGCTCTGAATCATGTCAATTTTACCCCAGCCCCTGCGGCAAGCGTTAAAGCATGTTGCGCAGGGACTTTCGAATGCGCTTCCCGGCAGTTGCCTACTCTGCGGAGAAAATAGCGCCAGCCGCGTGATCTGCGCCGACTGCCTTGCCGAACTACCCGGCATGCCGCCCCAATGCTGCCCATCCTGCGCCGAGCAGACCAGCTACGGCGAACGTTGCGGCGCCTGCCTCCACAAAGCACCGCACTTCGACAAGGTGATCGCCGGATTTCGCTACGATTTCCCGGTCGACCGCATCATTCACAGCCTGAAATACGGTCACCAGTTATCTGTCGCGGAATGGTTCGGAGAGCGGCTGTCCACGCAACTGACAGCAAGCGACCACGACTTGATCATTCCACTGCCATTGCATCCGGCCCGTTTGCTCGAACGCGGCTTCAACCAATCCATGGAAATAGCGCGCGCACTGGGCAAGGTCCTAGACCGACCGGTCGACTATCACCACCTGCAACGAACGCGAGCCACCCGGCCACAAGCCGATTTGCCGCACAAGGAGCGCCATAAAAACGTGGCCGGTGCATTCGAATGCAGCAAAGACTACACTGGGCAGCGCATTTTGCTGGTTGATGACGTGATGACAACCGGCGCAACCCTGAATGAATCCGCTCGTATTCTGAAAATACATGGCGCGGGAACAGTCAGCGTTGTCGTTGCCGCACGGACCCTGAAACACTAATCACGATCAATTCGTGCTTTAATCCGCCCCCTCCGAACCCAGCCAATTACATCGTGGTCGCCGTCGTTCTCTACCAGCCCGAAATTCCGCCCAATACCGGCAACATCATTCGTTTGTGCGCCAATACCGGCACCGAACTGCATCTTGTTGAACCGCTGGGTTTCAATATCGACGACAAGGGCTTGCGCCGGGCCGGACTGGACTATCACGAATACGCCCGCGTCGTTCGCCACTCCGACTGGGCAGCCTGTCGTCAGGCCCTGGGGCATCGCCGGATGTTTGCAATGACCACCAAGGGCCATGCCAACCCGTTCTCGACCACACTGAACGACAATGATGTGTTTGTTTTTGGACGGGAAACCAGCGGCCTGCCGCCCGAGATACTGGCTGAATTCTTGCCGGAAAACAGACTCCGCCTGCCCATGCAGGCAGATCAGCGCAGTCTGAATTTATCGAATGCCACTGCCGTGACCGTGTTTGAAGCCTGGCGTCAAAGCGGCTTCAAGGGCGCGGCTTAAGCCAGCTCTTCCTTCGGGTCGCGCGCCATCAACTGCTCGACCGCCTGCGCTGCATTCAGACGGCCATCAAGCACGGCAGCCACAGCGGCACTGATCGGCATATCGACCGAATACTGGCGAGCCAGACGATCGACTTCGCGTGCCGTATAGACCCCCTCGGCCACATGCCCGAGCTCTTCAAGAATTTGCGGCAGGGACTTGCCCTCCGCCAAGGCCAGCCCGACACGGCGATTGCGCGACAGGTCGCCGGTGCACGTCAGGATCAGGTCGCCCATGCCGGCCAAGCCCATGAAAGTCTCGCGCCTGGCGCCCAGCGCCAACCCGAGACGGGCAATTTCAGCCAGGCCTCGCGTCATCAGCGCAGCGCGGGTGTTCAGACCAAGACCCAAACCATCGCATGTCCCTGTCGCAATCGCCATGACATTCTTGACCGCCCCGCCCACTTCGACGCCAACCAGATCATCATTGGCATAAATGCGCAAACGACTGGTGTGCAACTGACGGGCCGCTTCGCGGGCAAACTCGGGGTGATTGGTCGCCAGCGCCACGGCGGTCGGCTGACCGGCCGCCACTTCTTCGGCAAAGCTGGGGCCGGACAACGCGCCACAAACGACACCCAGGCCCAGCACATCAATGACAACCTGGTGCGGCAACAGGCCCGTCCCTGCCTCAAAGCCCTTGCACACCCAAAGCAATGGCAGCGTGCAATTCAGGGTTTTGAGGCGCTCAGCCGTCGGACGCAAACCGGCAATCGGCGTCGAGATGACCAACAACTCGGCCGAAGCTACTGCCGCAGAAAAATCGGTCGACACAGCAACCGACTCAGGCAAGCGATAGCCCGGAAAGAAGCGTTTGTTTTCGCGGGTATTCAGCAAGTCGACTGCGACATCCTCTTCGCGCGACCACAGCGTGACATCATGCTTGCCGGCAAAGGCAATCGCCAACGCCGTGCCCCAGGCGCCTGCGCCGAGCAACGTAATTTTCATAGGCCCCAGACCTGCGTCGAACGAATATAGCCGGTCACACCATCACGATGGCGCACCTTGGCCCATCCCGGCGAAGCCGGCTCGACCAGTTCAACCGCCACCCACTTGTCGAGTTCGAGCACAACAGGAGAGTCAGCCTTGTCCGATTGACGGATTTCAGCCTTCAGCGCTGTCACAACGAGCGTCCGGCGATCGCCGAGATAGCGCGACTCAACCCAGGCCAGCGAGCCTTCGGCATCGCGAATCTTGAACCACCCCTCAAGACGAACAATCACCTCGACCGGTGTCTGCGCCTTGATCAGATAGAGCTTCTTGCCCTTCTGCGAAGGTGAATCATAAAGCACGGCTGCCGGCACATCGACCGAACGATAATCGACAGCCGGTGCTGCACCTGCAGCACCGAGCAATGCAATGAAGGGCAGTGCCCGGCGCCAGATGGTCATGGCTTATTGCAGCGTTGCTTCTGGTTGCTCTGCAGCAGCCTGCTCTTGCAGACGCTGCATGTACATCGATTCGAAATTAACCGGCTGGAGCACGATCGGCGAGAAACCGGCACGGGTTACCGCCGTCGAAATGGCTTCACGGGCATACGGGAACAGCAGGTTCGGGCAAGCAACGGCAATCAGCGGCTCGATTTGCTCATCCGGCACATTCATGATGCGGAAAACACCGGCCTGACCGACTTCAACCAGGAAAACCGTCTTTTCGCCCAGTTTGGCAGTCACCGTCACCGTCAGCACCACTTCGAAAACACCTTCACCAACGCCACGGCCACCGGTGTTCAGGCTGATTTCAACCTGCGGAGCTTCGCTCTCCAGGAAGATTTCCGGCGCATTCGGCACTTCGATGGAGAGATCCTTGACGTAGAGCTTTTCAATACCGAAGACGGGCTGTTCGTTTTGTTCCATGATTTTCTTTCAGTGAATTAATGGTTATCGGGTTCAGGCGTCAAGCAAGGGTTTGAGCTTGCCTGCCGCATCGAGCGCAATCAGGTCGTCGCAACCACCGACATGCGTCTCGCCAATATAAATTTGCGGCACGGTACGCCGCTGCGTGCGCTGCATCATTTCCTCGCGACGCGCCGGATCGAGATCAACCCGAACCTCTTCGATGCCCGTCACACCCCGTGCCGCCAGCAATTGCTTGGCTCGCACGCAGTAAGGACAAACAGCGGTCGTATACATCAGGACATGCGCGCTCATTTGTTGCGGTTACCCTTCTTGACCGGGTAACCGGCGCCCACCCAGGCATCAACCCCGCCTGCCAGGCTGTACACCTTGGCAAAACCAAGTTTGCCCAGCTCGCCACATCCTTTGGCCGAACGCATGCCGGCGGCACAACAGATGATCAGCGGCTTGTCCTTGAATTTTTCGAGTTCACCGGCTCGTTCAGCCAGCTTGGCTAGCGGAATGTGCCTGGCTTCCGGCAAGTGGCCGGCGGCAAATTCATCAGCCTCGCGCACATCGACGATATGCGCATCTTCCCGATTGATCAGCTGGGTCGCCTCGGCGGGACTCAACTCGTTGGCACGACGCCCCTTGAGCAAGGGCATGAGCAAACCAAAGGCGCTCATGGCCACCAGCGAAATGAGCAGGATGTTCTGATTGATAAATTCCATCGGCATTCAACTATTCCTCTACACCACAAAATACTTCGCGCATCATACCGACCAGCTGCAGGGTACGCTGATCGCCTACCCGGTAAAAAACACGATTCGCATCCTTGCGCGTCAACAGCACACCCTTCTCACGCAAAATCGCCAAATGCTGGGAAATGTTGCTTTGCGAGGTTCCGACCGCTTCGACGATCTCCTGCACACAGGCTTCCTGATCTCCCAGGACACATAGAATTTTCAGACGCAGCGGATGCGCGATGGCTTTGAGCGCGCGCGCAGCCATTTCGATGTGTTCCTGCTTGTCGATTAAATTGACGGAAGGGGCTTCCAAGATAAAACCTCGTTATCGGTGAATGGATCATTATAAAATAATGGTTTCGGTTTCGCCGACCTTAATCAACATCAATCAGGGAAATCCGTGCGTGCAAATTCGTTCACTTCGCCCGCCCCAGACACCCACCCAAGGCCGTTGAAATATTTGCCGAAAAAAATCTCCATTTGCGCCCCGGCACTACGTGCTGCAGCGACATGCCTTCTGGCCTGGTCGGCACTGACCCTGACGCCAGCCCATGCCGCCAAGAAAACCGCACCATCGTCACCCGCCGCCCCCGAAATTGCCGAGCGCCAGGCCGACCTTGGCGAACTGCGCGGCAGGATCGAAGGACTACGCAAGGATCTCAACACCAGCGAAGAAAACAAGGCAGATGCTGCTGATCGCCTACGCGAATCCGAACGCCAGATATCCCGGTTGCAACGCGAACTTCACGAACTGACCGACCAGCGCGGTCGACTGCAAAAAAGACTCGAAAATCTTGAGCAGCAATCAAAGGACCTGGCCGTCACACTCAACCAGCAACAAAGCCAGCTCGAAAAGCTGCTCTACAAGCAATACCTGCGCGGCACCCCGGACTCCCTCCAGCTATTGCTCAACGGCGATGACCCCAACCAGGTCGCGCGCGATCTGCATTATTTTTCGGCCATTGCCCTGACCCGGGCCGAGTTGATGGGCGAAATCAACGCCACACTCGACAAGAAGCGCGCCCTGGCGGCAGATGCCAAGGAACGAGCGGCAGAACTGAAAGAGGTTGAAGCACAGCAACAGGTTCGCGTCGCCGAACTCAACAAGCAGCGCGAAGAGCGCAAGCGCCTGCACGCCCAGATATCGGACAAGGTCGCCGCCCAGCGCAAGGAGATCGGCAATCTCCAGCAAAATGAAAAACGCCTGACCAGCCTCATCGACCGACTCTCGAAAATACTTGCGGCACAGGCTGCCAAGGCAGCAGAAGCGGCTCGCGCGGCGGAGGCCGCAAAAATAGCCGAGGCCGCGCGACAAAAAACAAAACCGCGTACCGAGCCGGAATCGAAAGCCCCGCCCCGCAGGGAAGAAACCGCCGAAGCGCCACGCCAGAAACCTGCCGAAGCCGAAAACAACTACGAACCGGTTGCCAGCAACGGCAATTTCGCCCGCCAGAAAGGCAGCCTCCGCCTCCCGGTGCGCGGCACGGTCAGCGGCCGCTTCGGCTCGCCGCGCGATGGCGGTGGCACCTGGCGCGGACTCTTCATTCGTGCCGCAGGCGGCAGCGAAGTCAAGGCCGTAGCCAGCGGCCGCGTGGTCTTTGCCGACTGGATGCGCGGTTTTGGCAATATCCTGATCGTCGACCACGGCGATGCCTATCTCTCGATCTATGGCAACAACGAGTCCTTGCTCAAACAGGTCGGCCAGAGCATCAAGGGCGGAGAAACCATCGCCACCGCAGGCAACAGCGGAGGCAACCCGGAATCCGGTTTATACTTTGAACTCCGCCACCAAGGGCAACCGATCGACCCGATGAAATGGGCCAGTTTGAAATGAGCAAAACGAAAACAATCAGTTTGGTTGCGGGCGCCTTTGTCGCCGGCGCACTCATCAGCCTGAATCTCCCGGCCTTCGCCGACAAGGAGAGCAAAGCAGGCTTGCCGATCGACGAATTGCGCACCTTCGCTGAGGTATACAGCGCAATCAAGCAAGGCTATGTCGAGCCAGTCGAAGACAAAAAGATGATCACCAATGCCATTTCCGGCATGCTTTCCAACCTCGACCCACACTCCACCTACCTTGACGCCGATGCGTTCAAGGATCTCCAGGTCGGCACCCAGGGCGAGTTTGGGGGGCTGGGCATCGAAGTCGGCATGGAAGACGGCCTGGTCAAGGTAGTTTCCCCCATCGAGGACACGCCAGCTTACCGGGCTGGCCTGAAAGCAGGCGACCTGATCTTCAAACTCGACGACACCCCAGTCAAGGGCCTGACCCTGGCTGAAGCCGTCAAAAAAATGCGCGGCAAACCAAAGACACCGCTCAAGATCTCGATTTTGCGCAAAGGCGAAACCAAGCCGATCGAAGTCACGCTGATCCGTGAAGTCATCAAGGTTCAGAGCGTCAAATCGAAACTAGTTGAGCCGGGTTATGGCTGGGTACGCATCACCCAGTTCCAGGAAAACACAACGGCGGATATCGCCCGTCACGTTGCCGGCCTGTACAAGGAAAACGGTAACAAGCTGCAAGGCTTGGTGCTCGATTTGCGCAATGACCCGGGCGGCTTGCTGAACAGCGCCATTGGCGTTTCTGCCGCCTTCCTCCCACCGGATGTCAAAATTGTTTCGACCGATGGGCGCACCCCGGATGCAAAACAGGAATTCCGGGCGCGTCCGCAAGACTATCTGCGCGGCGGCAAGGAAGATCCGCTCAAGGGCATGCCAATCGAGTCAAAGAAGGTCGCCATGGTCGTTCTGGTCAACAGCGGCTCGGCTTCAGCCTCGGAAATTGTTGCCGGCGCGCTGCAAGACCACAAACGGGCGGTCATCCTCGGCACGCAGACCTTCGGCAAGGGCTCGGTCCAGTCAGTCCTGCCGCTGCCAGGCAACACGGCGATCAAGCTCACCACGGCGCGTTACTACACGCCGGATGGCCGTTCGATCCAGGCAAAAGGCATTGTTCCAGACATTCTCGTTGAAGAGACAGCGAATGGCAGTGGCGGCGGCATGCGCATCCGCGAAGCAGACCTTGATCGCCACCTGATCAACGACAAGGAAAAAGAGGCGCCCAAGGAAGTGGCCAAGCCGGAACCCAAGCTCCAGCAAAAAGCCCCGGCCAAGACGACCAAGGACAAAAGCAGCAAGGACGAGAGCGACGAGGACATGCTGCCCCGCCTGGAATATGCCTCGAAGACCGACTACCAGTTCCAGCAGGCCCTGAATCTTCTCAAGGGGCTTCAGATCATGCAGAATAAGGCTCAGTAATTCAGCCACCGGGAGGGATGATGACTAACGCGGATCTCAAGAAAAAGCGCGAAATCCTGTTTGCTAAATTCCCCCCCGGCCAAGTGCCGGAAGCGGCTGACGACCTGCAAACACTGGATGAAGTTGCCGTCGAGCCAAAACATGAAAAACGGGTGGTCGGCGTCAGCTACGAGCTGACCCAGCATACGCTGGAAGAGCTTGAAGGCCACCTGGAAGACAAGGGTTTCCACCTCGACAACACATTGATGAGCAAGCTGACACGCGCACTCATCCACTACGTCGAAGATACGCAACTGCATAACATAGGCGCCCCCGAGCGACGCATCAAACGCTCCTCGCAGGAAGCCTATGTCAAGGCTTGGGAACTCCACCCGCATGGCGACCACGACGACACTCCGCCGGAATGGCGTGAATACAAATAGCGACTGATTTTTCGGCGTGCGCTGGACGCACCTCCGTGATTGCCCAGCACAAGCCTGAATGAACGACGACCAACTTCTCCGCTACAGCCGCCACATCCTGCTCGACGCCATCGGTATCGAGGGGCAAGCCCGCATCCTGGCGAGCCACGCCCTGATCATCGGGGCCGGTGGCCTTGGTTCCCCTGCAGCCCTTTACCTTGCTTCTGCCGGACTGGGAAAAATAACCCTGGTCGATGACGACACCGTCGACTTCACCAACCTGCAGCGACAGATCATGCACACCCAGGCCCGTGTCGGCATGGACAAAGCCTATTCAGGACAAGTAGCGATGGCGGCGATCAATCCCGAGATCGAGATCGTTCCCCTCAAGCAGCGCCTGTCAGGCAGCGATCTGGACAACCTTGTGGCCGATGCCAACATCGTGCTCGACTGCACCGACAATTTCGCCACGCGCCACGCGATCAATCGTGCCTGCGTACACCACAGGAAACCACTCGTTTCAGGGGCCGCCATCCGCTTTGACGGACAAATCAGCGTCTACGACCTGAGAAATGACGACGCGCCATGCTATCACTGCCTCTTCCCAGAGGGGGAGGATGTCGACGAAACCCGTTGTGCCATCATGGGTGTCTTTGCGCCGCTGACCGGGATCATCGGCACCATGCAGGCCGCCGAAGCGCTCAAACTGGCTGCCGGCATCGGCCAGACACTCGGTGGCCGCCTGCTGCTGCTTGACGCACTGGATATGGAATGGCGCACCATCAAGTTCAAGCAGGATGCAGCCTGCGCTGTTTGCGGCCCTAGCGGAAACGTGCGATCAGGCGAATATCTTCGCCAAGCTGACGCAGATCGCGCACCTGCAGCAAGCGTTTGCCGCTCAGGCTAGTCAATTCCGGCAAGTTGAACAGGCCGCTGGCTGCATCGCCAACCAGACAGGGCGCCAGGTAAAGCAGCAACTCATCGACCAGACCTTCGCGCATCAGGGAACCGTTGAGCTTGAAGCCCGCCTCGGCATGTACCTCGTTGATGCCGCGTCGTCCGAGCTCTTCAAGCAAGGCCCTCAACTCAACCTTGCCTGCCGAATTGGGCAAAATCACGACTTCTGCCCCGGTCGACCGCAGCAAAGCTGCTTTTTCCGGATCATCGACCGCACCAGCCACAAGCACCGCACCTCCCTGCAGGATGCGCGCCGAAAGCGATATTTCCAGACGGCTATCGACAATCACCCGCAAGGGCTGACGCGTCGTTGCCACGTCTCGTACATTGAGTTGTGGATCATCATCGCGCACCGTACCGATGCCGGTCAGGATAGCGCAAGCCCTGGCTCGCCAGCGATGTCCGTCACGCCGTGCCTCCGGCCCGGTAATCCACTGGCTGACACCGTTATTCAATGCTGTCTTGCCATCCAGGCTGGCCGCCGCCTTGAGGCGCAACCACGGCCGGCCACGCGTCATGCGCGAGACAAAACCGATATTCAGTTCGCACGCCTCGTTTTCCAGCAGGCCGCTCGCCGTTTCGATGCCTGCTGCCTGCAACATGGTCAGGCCCTTGCCGGCAACCAGCGGATTCGGATCGGTCATCGCCGCGACCACCCGCGACACGCCCGCGGCAATCAGCGCCTCGGCGCACGGCGGGGTACGCCCGAAATGACTGCACGGTTCGAGCGTGACATAGGCCGTCGCACCACGCGCCTTGTCGCCGGCGGCGCGCAAGGCATGCACTTCGGCATGCGGCTCGCCAGCTTTCTGGTGCCAGCCTTCGCCAACAATCTGGCCATCACGGACCAGCACGCAACCCACCCGCGGATTGGGCGAAGTCGTCCACAAGCCTTGCTCGGCCAATTGGAGCGCACGGGCCATGTTGCCGTGGTCGACGGCAGAAAAACTCATTTTTTCTTTTCGTTGGGAGAAACTTCGCGGATCGCCCGGGAAAAAGCATCCACGTCTTCGAAGTTGCGATAGACCGAGGCAAAACGGATGTAGGCCACCTTGTCGAGCTTCTTCAGCTCGCGCATGACCAATTCACCCACCTGTTGCGAGGTGATTTCACGCTCGCCGGCCGTCAGCAGTTTTTCTTCGATTTCGGCAATCGCCGCATCGACCGAGTCGGTCGACACCGGACGCTTGCGCAAGGCCAACTCCAGGCTGGCGCGCAGCTTGTCGCGACTGAATTCCGTACGCGAACCATTCTTCTTGACCACCTGCGGCAGGCGGATTTCCGCCCGCTCGTAGGTTGTAAAACGCTTGTCGCAAACATTGCACTTCCTGCGGCGACGAACGAGATCGCCTTCGTCATTGAGACGGGTATCGGCGACCGCCGTTTCGTCAGCACCGCAGAAAGGGCATTTCACGGTCGCTTAGGCTCCGTAGACCGGGAAGCGCTTGCACAGCTCGGCCGCCTTGGCGCGAACCGTTGCGGCAACCGCCTCATCGTTCGGTGCATCCAGCACGTCGGCGATCAGGTGAGCGATCTGCTCGGCTTCGATCTCGGTGAAACCACGCGTTGTCATGGCCGGCGAACCGATACGAATACCGGAGGTGACGAACGGCTTCTGCGGGTCGTTCGGGATACCGTTCTTGTTCACCGTGATGTGAGCACGACCCAGCGCCGCTTCGGCTTCCTTGCCGGTGATGTTCTTGGAACGCAGGTCGACCAGGAAAACGTGGCTTTCGGTACGACCGGAAACAATGCGCAGACCACGCTCTTCACCCAGCACACGCGCCATGACGCGGGCGTTGTTGATGACTTGTTCCTGGTAGTCCTTGAATTCCGGCGTGGCAGCTTCCTTGAAAGCCACGGCCTTGGCGGCGATGACGTGCATCAGCGGGCCGCCCTGGAGGCCGGGGAAGATGGCGGAGTTGATCGCCTTTTCGTGCTCGGCCTTCATCAGCACGACGCCACCGCGCGGACCACGCAGGGTCTTGTGGGTGGTGGTGGTGACCACGTCGGCGAAAGGCACCGGGTTCGGGTAGAAACCGGCGGCGATCAAGCCTGCGTAGTGGGCCATGTCCACCCAGAAAATGGCGCCGACTTCCTTGGCGATCTTGGCAAAACGCTCAAAATCGATGCGCAGGGCGTAGGCCGAGGCACCAGCGACGATCAGGCGCGGCTTGTGCTCGCGGGCCAGCGCTTCCATCTTGTCGTAGTCGATTTCTTCCTTTTCGTTCAGGCCGTAGGAGACGACGTTGAACCACTTGCCGGACATGTTGAGCGGCATGCCGTGGGTCAGGTGACCGCCTTCGGCCAGGCTCATGCCCATGATCGTGTCGCCCGGCTTGCAGAAAGCCATCAGCACAGCCTGGTTGGCTTGCGAACCGGAGTTCGGCTGAACGTTGGCGGCATCGGCACCGAACAGGGCCTTGATACGATCGATGGCGATCTGCTCGGCGACGTCAACATGTTCGCAGCCACCGTAGTAGCGCTTGCCCGGATAGCCTTCGGCGTACTTGTTGGTCAGCTGGGAGCCTTGGGCTTCCATCACTGCCTTGCTCACGTAGTTTTCAGACGCGATCAGTTCGATGTGGTCTTCCTGGCGCTGGACTTCTGCCTGGACGGCCTGCCAGAGTTCGGGATCAACTTTTGCGAGGGTATCTTTCGCGGAAAACATGGGGATTGCCTCAAGCCATTGAAAAGGGCAGGAATTTTATCACGACGGGAGTTCATCAAGGGCACCGGCTTCAAGATGCCCGGTTTCACCCCAGGTTTCGATATGCCAACGCCCGTCGACCGTGGCAATCCAGTTCAACCCGGCATTTGGAATCAAAAAATCACGCTGCGCATCCAGCCCCCGCCCCCGGACAAAACGATTGACGATATCGAGTACTCCACCGTGCAGGACAATCACAACGCGCTGCCCGACATGGGCGGCAGCCACCTCGACAAGCTTGCCGGTGACTCGGGCATACATCTCGCGCAGACTCTCGCCGTTTTCGAAGTTGTAATCGGCGTTACGCCCTTCGAACGCGGCATAGCCATCCGGAAATCGTGCCTGCGCCTCGGCATAGGTCAGCCCTTCGAACACACCGTAGCGTCGCTCGCGCATTTCTGGCAACAACGCCGGGACAAGCCCCAGATGCGCACCAATCGCCTCCGCTGTCGTACGCGCACGCTTGAGGTCGCTGCTATAAAGTGCAGTGATACCAGCCGAGCTTAGCCACCGCCCTGCGGCCTCCGCCTGGCGCAGGCCGGTTTGATTCAGGCCGATATCGATTTGACCTTGAATCCGTCGCTCGGCATTCCACTCGGTTTCGCCGTGCCGGACAAGACAAATCCGGGTTGGCTGATTTGTAGGGATTTCCACCATGGATCAACGACTCCCTTCGTTGTAAATTTCAGTCAGTGGGATTTTCCATTGACCCCGGACATTTCAGAAGCCGGCATTTTATCAACCCGAGGAGGACTTTTCGTGACCCTTCTGCTCAAGCTCTCGCAGCTTATCGACAGACTCATTGAGCGTGTCGGCAAAGGCGCATTTTGGCTGGTACTGGTGATGACCGTCGTCAGTTCCAGCAATGCGGTTGTACGCTTCATTTTCAACTACAGTTCGAATGGCTTGCTGGAAATCCAGTGGTACCTGTTTGCCGCGGTCTTCCTGCTCTGCTCACCCTACACCCTGCAACGCAACGAACACGTTCGCATCGACGTACTCTCGGGCAAGCTTTCCCCGCGCGGCCTGGCCGTAATCGACATCATCGGCACCCTCTTCTTCCTGCTGCCCATGGTTGTTCTGGTGCTCTGGCTGTCGATCCCGCTGGTTGCCGACTCGATGAAAATCAATGAAATGTCGGCCAATGCCGGCGGCCTGCTGCGCTGGCCGGTCAAGATCCTTCTGCCGATCGGCTTTGCCCTGCTGGCCCTGCAAGGGGTATCCGAACTGATCAAGCGCATCGCCTTCCTGGCGGGCCTGATCGAAGATCCAAACAACAAGGAAAAAGGGCCGACACCAGAAGAAGAACTGGCTGCCGCCATCGCCGCCACCAAAGCCAAGGAGGCCAAATAATGGAATTTATTATCGCCAACATGGCGCCGTTGATGTTCGGCTCCCTGGTCCTTTTCCTGCTCTTCGGCTACCCAGTGGCATTTGCCCTGGCCGCCAACGGCATCGTCTTCGGCCTGATCGGCATGGAAGTCGGCCTGCTTACCCCGGCCATCTTCCAGGCACTTCCCGAGCGCATCTTCGGCATCATGGCCAACGACACGCTGCTCGCCATCCCCTTCTTCACCTTCATGGGACTGATTCTTGAACGTTCCGGCATGGCCGAAGACCTGCTCGACACGATCGGCCAGTTGTTCGGCCCGATGCGTGGTGGCCTGGCCTACGCGGTCATCTTCGTCGGCGCACTGCTCGCCGCAACGACCGGCGTGGTTGCCGCATCGGTCATCTCGATGGGCCTGATCTCGCTGCCCATCATGCTGCGCTACGGCTACGACAAGCGGCTGGCGGCTGGCGTCATTGCCGCCTCCGGCACCCTGGCCCAGATCATCCCGCCATCGCTGGTGCTGATCATCATGGCCGACCAGCTCGGCAAATCGGTCGGCGACATGTACGAAGGCGCCATGGTCCCCGGTCTCGTCCTGACCAGCCTTTACGTCGGCTATGTCGTTCTGCTCAGCATCATCAAGCCCAGCCACTGCCCGGCCCTGCCGCCGGAAGCCCGTACCCTGCGCGGCGGCAAGCTGATGCTGCGCGTGCTGACCACCCTGGTTCCGCCGCTGGTCCTGATCTTCCTGGTGCTCGGCACGATCTTCCTCGGCATCGCAACGCCGACCGAAGGCGGCGCCATGGGCGCAGCCGGTGCATTGATCCTGGCTCTTGGCCGCAAGCGGATCACCTTCAAGCTGCTCAAGCAGGCGATGGAAACCACCGGCAAGCTGTCCTCGTTCGTGGTCTTCATTCTGGTCGGCTCGACGGTATTCGGCCTGATCTTCCGCGCCGTGAATGGCGACCTCTGGGTTGAACACCTGCTGCTCGGCCTACCAGGCGGCCAGCTGGGCTTCCTGATCGTGGTCAACATCCTGGTCTTCGTGCTCGCCTTCTTCCTCGACTTCTTCGAACTGTCCTTCATCATCGTACCGCTGCTTGCTCCGGTCGCTGACAAGCTGGGCATCGACCTGGTCTGGTTCGGCGTTCTGCTCGCGGTCAACATGCAGACATCCTTCATGCACCCGCCGTTCGGCTTCGCGCTGTTCTACCTGCGCTCGGTCGCACCGGCCTCGGTCAAGACGACGGACATCTACTGGGGCGCCATTCCCTTCGTCTGTATCCAGATCATCATGGTGGCAATCATCATCATCTTCCCGGACATCGTCAGCTACGGCGACGAAGCCCAGAAAGCACAAGCCCAGATGGAACGTGACGGCACTGCACCACCAGCCGTCGATCTGGACAGCCTGATGAAGCAGGATGAAGCCACCAGCGACGCTGAAGACAAGGAACGCGAAGACAACACCGCCGCCAATCTGCTCAAGAACCTGCAGAGCGACAAATAACCGAACGCCTCTTCGACAAGGCCAAGGCGGGGTTTCGACCCCGCCTTTTTTCTTGCCCGGAATTCAGTCGAAACAAGAAAAACCAGCAAAAAGATTAATCGAAGCGATGCACAGAATGCATTGGCATTGCTCCGATATTCACTGCAAAATAAAACCTTGTAGCGTTTGCTTCATCAACCACGATGAGTCTTTCAAACCCACATCACAGGGAGCATGCATCATGACCATGGATATCGGCATCAGCAAAAAGGATCGCGAAAAAATCGCTGAAGGGCTGTCCCACCTTCTTGCAGACTCGTACACGCTGTACCTCAAAACACATAACTTCCACTGGAATGTGACTGGCCCGATGTTCAACACCTTGCACGTGATGTTCATGGACCAGTACACCGAGTTGTGGAATGCCCTTGATCTGATCGCCGAACGTATTCGTGCGCTCGGTTTCCCTGCCCCCGGCACCTATCGCGAGTTTTCCAGACTGACGGTGATCAAGGAAAGCGAAGGCGTGCCAAACGCAACCGAAATGCTCAAGCAGTTGCTGGCCGGCCAGGAGGCCGTCACCAAGACAGCCCGCAGCATCCTGCCGATTGTGGACAAGGCCAGCGATGAGCCGACGGCCGACCTGCTGACCCAGCGCATGCAAGTCCATGAAAAAAACGCATGGATGCTGCGCAGCATGCTTGACGTTTAAACCGGACGAATCCAGCCCATAAAAAAACCCGCGAAATTCGCGGGTTTTTTACTGTTGACCGCAGCACCGGCAATTTGCCGGGTACGCGGTACAGGTTTACTTGTGCGACTGCAGGAACGAATCCATACGTGCTTCAGCAACGCTGAACCAGGCATTTTGCGTTTTGCGATATTTGTCGTACTCGGTGTAAATCTTCTTGAACGCCGGATTTTTGCCGGCTTCATCGGCATAGAGTTCCTGGGCAGCCTTGTAGGCGGCCTCCATGACGTCCTTCGGATAAGCCTGGAGCTTGACACCGTTTTGCAGCAGCTTGGAAAGCGCAGCCGGATTCTTGTGGTCGTATTCGGCCATCATCGTCACGTTGGCTTCATAGGCAGCAGCCTGGAAAGCTTCCTGGTATTCCTTCGGCAGCTTGTCCCATTCCTTCTTGTTCACGAAGAAATTGATCATCGGGCCCGGTTCCCACCAACCCGGATAGTAGTAATGCTTGGCAACCTTGTAGAAGCCGAGCTTTTCATCGTCGTACGGACCAACCCACTCCGCTGCGTCGATCGTGCCCTTTTCCAGTGCCGGATAGATGTCGCCACCGGCGATCTGTTGCGGCACGGCACCGAGCGCAGCGAAAACGTTACCGCCCAGACCGGCGATACGCATTTTCAGGCCCTTGACGTCTTCAAGACTCTTCACTTCCTTGCGGAACCAGCCGCCCATCTGGGTACCCGTATTGCCACCCGGGAAATGAACGACGTTGTAATTGGCATAAAAATCATTCAACAGCTTGTCGCCACCGCCGTAGTAGAGCCAGGCATTCATCTGGCGTGCATTCATGCCGAACGGAATCGAAGTACCGAAGCCGAAAGTCTTGTCCTTGCCGACGTAGTAGTAAGAACAGGTGTGGCAGCACTCGACGGTACCCTGCTGCACGGCATCCAGCGCCTGCAAGCCGGGAACGATTTCACCACCGGGGAAAACACGAATATCGAACTTGCCGCCGGTCATCGCACGCAGGCGATTGGCCAGCACTTCAGCGCCACCGAAAATGGTATCCAGGCTCTTCGGGAAGCTGGAGGTCAGACGCCATTTGATGGTCGGCAGGGATTGGGCGATCGCCGGGGCAGCAACCGTAGCGGCAGCACCAGCAGCAGCACCGATAGATGCTTTTTTCAGGAAATCACGACGTTGCATATTGTCTCCTCCAAGTAGTTGGGCACGTCAGGCGGGTTACAGCTTTATTCTAACTAAAGGAATAGGTTTGACGAGTGGTGGAAAACCCTTAGAAAATCACTCGCCAGCCACGATCATTCGGTCCAGAAGAATCGAACCCGTCTGCTTTGAGCCACGAACCTGCACATCGTTCCCTACCGCAACGATACCGGCCAGCATGGCCTTCAGATTCCCGGCAATCGTGATCTCCTCGACCGGGTAGGCGATTTTTCCGTTTTCCACCCAATAGCCCGCCGCACCGCGAGAATAATCCCCGGTGACATAGTTCACGCCCTGACCGAGCAACTCCGTCACCAGCAGGCCCCGATCCATTTTGGCCAGCAGGGCTGCAAAATCGAGATCGCCTGGCTTGATCACCAGGTTGTGGCTGCCGCCGGCATTGGCGGTCGTCTGCATCCCCAGCTTGCGCGCCGTGTAGGTACTCAGGAAGTAGGCCTGCAGAATACCGTCCGTCACCACCTCTCGATCACGCGTTGCCACGCCGTCGCTGTCGAAGGCCGAAGAACCCAGGCCACGCTTGATGTGCGGACGTTCGCTGATCTGGACAAACTCCGGCATGACACGCTTGCCGAGATGATCCAGCAGGAAAGAAGCCTTGCGATACAAGGCACCGCCACTCACGGCATGCACCAGGCTGCCCAGCAGGCCGGCCGCCAGAGGCGCCTCGAACAGCACGGGGAATTCACCGGTTTTAACCTTGCGCCCACCCAATCGGGCCACTGCACGCTCGGCAGCCATGCGACCAACCAGCGCGGGGTCTTCCAGCTCATCGGCACAGCGGCGAGTGGTATACCAGTCGTCCCGCTGCATCGCATCCTGCTCTCCGGCGATCACCGAGCAGGAAATATAGTGCCGCGAGGTGGGATAACCGCCCATGAAGCCAAGGCTGTTGGCGGACACAAAATGGGCTTGCTGCGTAGACACCGACGCACCCTCGGAGTTACTGACCAGCGGGCTGCTGTCAAAGGCAGCCTGTTCGCAACGGCGGGCCATCTCGATGGCGTTTTCCACGGTCAACGCCCAGGGATGATACAAATCCAGATCCGGCGAATCCTTGGCCATCAGGGCCACATCCGCCAGACCGGCGCAATCGTCTTCGGCCGTGAAGCGGGCGATATTCAAGGCCGCCTCGACCGTTTCGCGCAATGCCTGAGCCGAAAAATCCGAGGTACTCGCGTATCCCTTGCGCTGGCCGGAATAAACCGTGATGCCGATGCCCTTATCGCGGTTGAACTCAATGGTTTCAACCTCGTCGCAACGCACGCCGACCGACTGCCCGAAGCCCTCGGAAACATCGACCTCGCAGGCCGTGGCCCCTTTTGTACCTGCATGTTTGAGCACATCCTCGGCCAGTTGCTGCAAGGTGGCAAAGGGATAAGAAAAGCGTGCGACTTCAGGCATGAAAACGGCGTCCGGGGAGGAAAGCCGCTATCATAGCAGCCCCAAGCAAACGGCTTTTGACATGCACGACGAAGATTTTACAGAGAGTACCGGCCGCCCTTCCAAAACCAAGCAGAAGGAGGCCATGCACGCGCTGCAGGACCTCGGCGCTGAATTGGTCGAGCTGACAGTCGGTCAGCTCAAGCGCATCAAGCTGGAAGAAAATATCTACGATGCCGTCCGTGAATGCCAGAAAATCACGGCCCACGGCGCGCGTCGCCGACAAATGCAATACCTCGGCAAGCTGATGCGCAACGCCGACGAAGAACCCATTCGTGCCGGACTGGCTCTGCTGCGTGGCGAATCGATGGCTGAAAATGCCCGCCTGCACCGCCTCGAACGCATGCGTGTCCGCCTGCTCGAAGACGAAACCGTGCTTAACGAGATCGCCACAACCTGGCCCGGCGTCGACCTTCAGCAACTCCGCCAGCTGCGTCGCAATGCGCTCAAGGAGCAGGAGCAAAACAAGCCGCCGAAAAATTTCCGGGCTATTTTCCAGATCCTGCAGGATCTCGACAAAAATGGAGCACCGAAGATTGAAGAGTGAGGAACTCGTCATCGGCCTGGTTTCGATCAGCGACCGTGCCTCAACCGGCGTTTATGAAGACAAGGGCATTCCGGCCTTGCAGGAGTGGCTGACCAGCGCCCTGACGACCTCATGGCGGGCGGAAACCCGCCTGATTGCCGACGATCAGCCAAGCATCGAAAACACCCTGATCGAGCTGGTCGACCGCAGCAATTGCCACCTGATCCTGACCACCGGCGGGACCGGCCCGGCTCTGCGCGACGTCACCCCGGAAGCCACCCTAGCCGTCGCCGACAAGGAAATGCCCGGCTTTGGCGAGGAAATGCGCCGGATCAGCCTGAATTTCGTCCCGACGGCCATTCTGTCACGGCAGGTCGCCGTCATTCGCAAGCAAGCCTTGATCATCAATTTGCCGGGCCAACCGAAATCGATCAAGGAAACGCTCGAAGGCGTCCGCAATAGTGCCGGTGAATGCACGCATGTCGGCATTTTTGCGGCAGTCCCCTACTGTATCGACCTGATTGGCGGCCCCTACGCCGAAACCAACGAAGCTGTGATCAAGGCCTTTCGGCCCAAATCCGCCATCCGCCCCCGCTAACGCACACGGTAGGCTTAGCCGGTCTCGCTGATGCGATAGCGGGCCAGTTCATAGTCTGCCGTTTGCTCGATCAGGGCGATCGGCATCAACCTGATACGTTTGCCACCCCAGCTGTATTCGAGAGACTCATTCATGTCGAACGATGCCGGGGCACGCACCAGCCGTACCTCCCCCGCCAGGTTGACTCCCTCGATCAGCAAACCGGGCTCGCCCGACAGTGCAGCGTAACTCGACGCCATTCGCGGCTTCAGTTCGACAGCTGCGGCCTGATGCGCCAAGACCTGAATGCCGATGCGCGCTTCGTGCTCGGTTTCCCGGAAGTAACGCCGAATCACGCCCAGCACCCAATTGTCACCCCCCTGCGGCTGCATGGCGAGTAACGCCCCGACCTTGATCCATTCACCGGGAATGTTGTTCAACACGGCACCAAAGCCACCCCGACTCACGTTCTCGACGACCCAGCTTTCGACCGGCAGCCCAGTCGTCCGCCCGGCAGATTCGCCGGGAAAAACCACAAAAGCATTCGCCAGTCCGTTCAATACCGCCATCCGGTGCTTGACCTGATGCCGGTCGTGTTGACGCTGAGGCGGCACAGGGGCCAGATGCAGGGAAAGGTGACGCAAGACGGGGAGCAAGGTACGGGCGTAGTACTGGCCGCCCAGATTGAGCGCCGCCGGAATATCCCCACCGCGCTCCAGTTCCTCCAGCAAATCGATAAGCGCCACATGACTTGTTCCCGGCTTGTAGAAACGCTGGGAGTGCACAGCCACCTCGGGCATCCAGAACAGGCGCTGCGGCGCATGATCCAGAGCCAGGTCAACCCAATAGACACTGTCTTCCATGACCTCGGCGGCAAAACTGAAGCCGGAGAGGAAATAGGCAATCAGATGCTCGGCCAGATCGATCTCCTGCGGCAAAAGGCTATCCATCGAAGCGATCTGAAAAACCATGACCCGGAGATACTCCGCCCGCGACGTACCCAAGCCGGAAACAGCCTGATCAGCCACGCCCTGTTGCTCGGCGAGCAGCAAGGGCTGCCCGATGCGTCGCCAGAGTCCGGGGCATGGAGGCCCATAATGAAAGGCATCCCATTTCAACAAGCCGCCCAAGGCAACGATGTTGCGAACACACAGTTCGGCAAGCTCGCCTTTCAGTGCATCTGCACCGCGCCCTTTTTCCTGCACAGTCGCCAGACAGCGCTCATAAGCTTCGGCCAACAAGGCCCAGAAAGCGCGATTGATCGACCAAAGACGACGCTCGTCCGCCCGCGCCAGGCGAATATTGTGCAAATACTCTCGGGTCAGTCGTTTGAGATGGGGTTGCGCCGCCTCATCAAGCTGTCGTGCAGCCTCGAACAGACGCTCGGCAGAAAACTCATGCACCGACTGCAGGGATTCAAGCCAACCGACAATCTCGTCAAGCGCACGAAACGCGTTATCCTTTGGCAACTCGTTGATTGTCTTGCGCAACTCGCGTGCATCAAGCAGGGGGTGGATGTCCTTCGGTGAAAAAACTCCGCGCAGCACCCCTAGTTTCTCCAGCATTCCCCTCTCCTCTATAACCCGCCGATCGCAGCGACAGTGCAATAACGAACTGTTCGATAATTGATGCGGGATGTAAAATCCTACATCAAAAAATACCAATTTCATTTTTTAGCTGATCAAAAGACCATGCAGCCTTACCTTGACCTGATGCGCCACGTGCTGGAAAACGGCAATGACAAATCCGACCGGACCGGCACCGGCACACGCTCGGTTTTTGGCTGGCAAATGCGCTTCAACCTTGCCGATGGTTTTCCGGTGGTGACCACCAAAAAACTACACCTGAAATCGATCATCCACGAGCTGCTGTGGTTCATTCAGGGCGACACCAACATCCGCTACCTGCAGGAAAATGGCGTCCGCATCTGGGACGAATGGGCCGACGAAAACGGTGATCTGGGGCCGGTATACGGCAAACAGTGGCGCCGCTGGGAATGTCCGGACGGACGGCTGATCGACCAACTCGGCCAACTGGTCGACAGCTTGAAAAACAATCCCGACTCACGCCGCCACATCGTTTCTGCCTGGAATCCGGGCGACGTCGACAACATGGCGCTACCGCCTTGCCATTGCCTGTTCCAGTTTTACGTCGCTGATGGAAAATTGTCGTGCCAGCTTTATCAGCGCAGCGCCGACATCTTCCTTGGCGTCCCGTTCAATATTGCCTCCTACGCACTGTTGACCGTGATGCTGGCCCAGGTTTGCGGTTATCAACCGGGTGAGTTCATTCACACCTTTGGTGATGCCCACATTTATTCGAACCACTTCGAGCAAGCCAAACTGCAGCTTTCCCGTCCTCTCCGCCCCTTGCCTAAACTGTGGATCAATCCGGAGATCAAGGATCTGTTCGCCTTCCGTTTCGAGGATTTCCGCCTCGACGGCTACGATCCGCACCCGCACATTCCAGCGCCGGTTGCCGTCTGACATGAATACGCGCCTGATCGACAGTACCGCATGGCGAGCGCTGACCCGCCATGCCGAGGCGATCAAGGATCGCCACTTGCGGGATTTGTTTGCCTCCAACCCACAACGTTTTGACGACCTGTCGCTAAGCCACGGTTCGCTGCTGGTCGACTTTTCCAAGCAACGCGTCACCGGCACCACCCTTCAGTTGCTGCGCAACCTGGCAGAGCAGTCTGATATCGAAGGCTGGATGAAGCGAATGCAGGCCGGCGAAGCAATCAACCATACGGAAAACCGGGCTGTCCTGCACACCGCCTTGCGTGCGGGCAAGGGTGCGCCGGACGAAGTCAAAGACGTCCTCGCCCGCATGGCTGCATTCTGCGAACAGATTCATACCGGCCAATGGCGTGGCTACTCCGGCGAGCGGATCACCGATATCGTCAACATCGGCATCGGCGGGTCAGACCTCGGGCCGCGCATGGCGGTCCAGGCTCTGGCTGGCAGCCAGCATCCCGACCTGGATGTGCACTTCGTCTCCAATCTGGATGGCGCAGACCTGGCCACGACACTCTCACGTCTTAACCCGCGCAGCACCTTGTTCATTGTTGCCAGCAAGACATTCACCACGCTGGAAACCATCACCAACGCACGCACGGCCCGCCACTGGCTATTGGCTGCCGCCAATGATGAACGAGCCGTTGCGCAGCATTTTGCAGCGGCATCGAGCAACCTGACCGCAACCTGCGAATTCGGCATTGCACCGGCCAATGTCTTCGAATTTCGCGACTGGGTCGGCGGCCGGTTCTCGCTCTGGTCGGCAATCGGCCTCCCGATTGCACTGGCGATCGGTTATCGCAATTTCGAACGTCTGCTGGCTGGCGCCCACGACATCGACACGCATTTCTTTACCGCTCCGGCCGAGAGCAACCTGCCACTGACGCTCGCCCTGCTCGCCATCTGGAACACCAATTTCCTGAGTGCGCACAGCCACGGCGTTTTCCCCTACAGTCACTCCCTCGCACTGCTGCCGGCCCATTTGCAACAACTGGAAATGGAGAGCAACGGGAAACGAGCAGACCGCCAGGGTCGCACGGTCGACATCGCTACCAACCCGATTTTGTGGGGTGCAGCAGGCACCAACGGCCAGCATTCGTTCTTCCAGCTACTGCACCAAGGCGGCGCCCTGGTTGCCAGCGATTTCATCGCTCTCGGCAAGTCGGACTTCCCCCTGCCCGGCCACCACAGCGGCCTGCTGGCCAATTGCCTGGCACAATCCTCGGCACTAGCTTTCGGCCAGACTGAAGCCGAAGCGCGAGCCGCCGGCATTCCAGAAGCACTGCTGCCTTATCGCAGTTTCCCTGGCAACCAACCATCGACGACGATCATCCTGCCCGAATTGACCCCCTTCACCCTCGGCCAATTGATTGCTCTGTATGAACACAAGGTTTTCTGTCTCGGGGTACTCTGGAACCTGAATTCATTCGACCAGTGGGGCGTCGAACTCGGCAAACAACTGGCCGGCCGGCTTGCTCCGTGCATCAAGGGCGAAAGCAGCAGTGAAACGCTCGATAGCTCAACACGTGGCCTGATTCAACATCTTCGCCACTTCCAAGCGTGAACACCATGCCAGAAATCGTCATCATTGCTGCTGTAGCAAAAAACCGGGTCATCGGCCGTGACAACCAGTTGCTCTGGCACATTCCTGAAGACATGGCCCATTTCAAGACACTGACGGCAGGCCACACCGTCATCATGGGACGCAAGACTTGGGAGTCCCTGCCGCCTCGCTTTCGCCCCCTGCCCGGACGTCGCAACATCGTCATCAGCCGCCAGGTTGATTACCCGGCCACCGGCGCAGAACTGGCCGAGTCGCTGGAGGCAGCCCTGGCCCTGGCGGCCGGCAACACCGCATTCATCATCGGCGGCGGAGAAATTTACCGCCAGGCCATGCACGTTGCCGACCGACTCGAACTGACCGAAGTCGACCAAACACCGGCTGGCGACGCGTGGTTTCCGGAATTTCCCCTGCACGATTGGCAGGAATCGGCCCAACGCCCCCTGGCGGACGAAGCCGGACGATTTGTGACCTATCGCCGACAAGCACGATAAAAAACCGCGGCGCTTACGCTACGCGATTTTTTTATCAGTCAGCCAATTTGACCAAACTCAGCGCTTGAAGGCCACAGCGCCTGAAACGTTGGTATAGCCACCGGCACTGAAGTTGTACGAGGCTCCAGCATGCGAGGCCGCAGTGCCCGCGAACAAGCCCCCGCCGGTTGCCCCGCTGGCCCAGGTAAACGTCGATGACAAAGGAACAGTGCCAGTACTGGCATTCACGGCATAGGTCGTGTTGGTCATCGAGTTGAAATAGGGCACCTGCAAGGCCATCGAAACACTCATCGTGGCCGCACCGAAGCTGGCTGTCAGCGTGCCACTTGGCGCTCCGGTCGAATAACCCAGCGCACCAGTCGGCGTGGTGTAGCCGATCATCTGGTAGGTAGCAGTAATTCCGTTCAATGCGGCGAGCTGACCAACGGCAGTTTCTCGCCCGATGACGTAATGGAAATTGGTCATCGCGGTGCTCAGCTGATCTGTCGCCGTGGCCCAGCGCCCCCAGCCAATCACGCCATCTGCCGAATCAGACTGCCCCAGGGTCAGGCCATAAAACGAGCCGCTCGGATTGGTCGCCGACAGCAACTGGCTTGAACTGCCGAAAACGGCAGAACCGTTGGTCGCTGTCCCACCACTCGAGCCGCGAGCCCAGGCGAGAGAATAGCCGGGGCCGGAAGTCAGTTGATTGCCGTTGAGCAAGACATTGCCATCCTGGTTACGAAACTCGCTCGTCGAAAACTGCGGCAG
Source organism: Dechloromonas sp. TW-R-39-2 (assembly GCF_016864195.1). Taxonomy (NCBI): domain Bacteria; kingdom Pseudomonadati; phylum Pseudomonadota; class Betaproteobacteria; order Rhodocyclales; family Azonexaceae; genus Dechloromonas; species Dechloromonas sp. TW-R-39-2. Next base: position 1,025,482 of record NZ_CP045202.1, on the reverse strand, counting down.
TAACTGCTCGCCCGGCTGAGCCGGCCTGAGTTGCGGCCGGAAATCAACCCGCTTCGGTGCTGTTTTAGACCCTTCGACCACCGCTGAGTCACCACTGACCAGCACGGCACAACCGCCGCCATTGCAGACTTCGATGGCACCTTCGGCGGTGGCGATGGCAATACTTTCAGAGTCCAGATAGGAAAGGGTGTATTCCGTGCCGCGAATCCCGATTGTCGCAACCGAAGTGGTGACTTTGTAATTCCCCTTGTTCACCTTGCCAACCAGCCCGGTCAGCGTGCGCAGCCCTCCCTTGAGCAGGCTGAAGAAGCCGCGCTCCTTGCCATCCTGCTGACCGCTGAACTGAAACTCGTCAATCCGGAAATCCGTGTTGGGCTGTAGCGAAACAAGCGCACCGTCATCGAAGCGAAGTTGCGCCCGACCGTCTCCGACACGCACCGTATCGCCCGCATCGATCCGACCGCCCTTGGCCAGCGGGCGGGCAACACCCGCCGAACTGACCGCCTGGACATCGCCGACGGCAAAATCGAGGCTGGCAGCCGCAAGCACGGTGAGCGGAAAACCCAGTGCGAGCAACAGGAAAACTTTCGATGAATGCTTGAAAGAACCAGGAAAGGTCATCACGCGGTCTCCTGCGGTCAGAATTCGCGACGAATGGCCACGGAGACCATTTCGCGGTGATATTCGTTAAGGGCGGTGTTCGACACATTGCGACCCAGTGAAAGCTGAGGCGTGACCGTCCAGTCCTTTTCGAAGGCGTAGCTGGCGCCAACGAGCATGGCATATTGCTCATCGCGCCTTTTGGTCAGGAACGCGGGGTCGACCGCGACATGGCGCCGTTGCTCAAAGGAAAAGTTTCCGAAAACGATAGTCTTGGGCGTTACATTCGCCCGCGCGCCGAAACGTGCACCGAAGCCGTCGAACCCAAGAAACTCGACGTGTGCGGCCTGTGGCTTTTCATTTACAAGATAAATACTGGCATACCCGACGGCATTGTCGCGCCAGAGATGCGCATAGGCTGCGCCACCGACCCAGCGGTCCGCATCCCGGACATCCTGCGTCAGATAATGCAAATCGCTGTACTGGGCGTACAGGCTGAACTGATTGCGCGAATCATGGTTGTACTGCCACTGGCCGGTCAGGCCGGTCGCCATGCGATAGCGGTCCTTGTCGACGACAAGATGGCTGGACTGCCCCATCAACGTATAGACACTCTTGCCGTCGGTCAGCACTGCGCCGAGATTGGCATCGGCGTTGCCGAGATCGAACTGGTCGGTGTGACCATTGAACCGCTCGGTACCTGAAACCCCTGCAAGGACAGCCACTTGTCTTGAAACGGGAATACGTACATTCGCCCCGGCGCCCAGCTGGCCAAAATTATCCTTGTTGGCTTTGCTGTCCTTGGAAAGGGTTGCCGGAGCCGAACTGATGCCAGGAATCACCACCGTGCTCTTGTTTGGCCCGAGGTTGAGATTGGTGTCGTAACCCAGAGTCAGTTCCAGATAGCCATTTGCCGATACCTTCGACTGATCCTGAACATTCCTGGCTGCCGCGATATAGCGCTCCAGCGTTAGCGAAACGTCGGCCGGCACGCCTTGCTTCTGGACAGTTTCAAACTCCTTGCGAGCCGTGTCTGCCTCCCCCAAAGCCAGATAGGCACGGGCAATCTCGGCGCGCGCCCTGACGTGATTCGGATCCATCGCCAAAACACGCTCCAGCGCAAATACCGCTCGCGTATTCTGGCCCACATCAAGCGCAGCCAGGCCGAGCAGGAAGTCAAACAGCGGCTCCCCCGCCCGCGTACTTTCCTGCGTATCCAGCAAGGCAAACGCCTGCGTCGATTTGCCGCTTTCAAGCAATTCTCTCGCCTGATCGGTCAATGTATCGGCGTGTGCGGCCGGCTGGAACGCCAGCATCAGCAGACTGGCAAGACAGATGGTTTTCTTGAAGTGCATGGGCGGCCTTCCCTCTCAAGCCTTGATTTTTACCTGCCACTCGGACTCGTACTGGGCCCCTGGTTCACCGACATCGGACTGGCTGTGTTCGCAGGCAAATTCGACGCCGGCGTTGACGCTGCAGGTGATTGTACGGGCAAGCCAACATTTGTGGGGGGCTGAGGCAAATCCGGCTGCAGCTCTCCCCCCTGGATACCGAGCGAGCGCGGCTGCATCTGCGGACGCTCGCCTCGATCGTAAACCCAGACCGTCTGGCCCGGAGCGATCTGCTGGCAGGCCATGTCGCTGCACACTTCAACCAGCCCGGCATAGGTGGTGACCGACAACCCCGTACCGTCAAAAGTTGCCCCATACTCGGTCCCGCGCACGCCGATGGTCGCCACCGTCGTACCCACCTTGTACTGGTTGTAATCCTCTTTACCCAGCAAGCCGGTTACGGTGCGCAATGCCCCTTTGATCAGGGTCATCACCACGCCATCACCGGGACTGGCCCGGTTGCCGCGGTCAACGAAGTGAAATGCATCAATCCTGAATTGGGTACCGGGCTGCAGCGACATACTCGCTCCATCGGAAAAACGCAGTTGCACCCGCCCATCTGCCGTATTGATCGAGTCGCCTGGAAACAGGTCGCCGCCACGCTGCAATGGCCGAGAAACACCATTTGCTGCGACGACCACCGGCGAACCGGTGGCAAAAACCACCTTGGCGGCAATTTCAGCCAAGGCCCATGCCGGCCATAGCAAAAGCAGCAGCGCCCATAGACAGCTCCAGCGTTTCGCCATATCCGGCATGGTTTATTACCTCACGCAATCAACGTAGTAACGGCCATCGCTACCCTTGACCAAGCCATGGACATCAGTCTCGAAGCCGGGGAAGGCAGCATTGAATTCACGGGCAAACTTCAGATAGCTGCAGATTGTCTTGTTAAACCGTTCACCCGGAATAAGCAAGGGAATACCGGGCGGGTAAGGCGTCAGCAAGACTGCCGTTACGCGGCCTTCAAGCTCGTCGACCGGGACACGCTCGATTTCCCGGTGTGCCATCTTGGCAAAGGCATCGGCCGGACGCATCGCCGGCACCATGTCCGAAAGATACATTTCGGTCGTCAGGCGGGCCACGTCGTTTTGCTTGTAGACACTGTGAATCTGGGTGCACAAATCGCGCAGGCCGACACGTTCATAACGCGGATTTTTCTGCACGAACTCAGGCAGAGCGCGCCACAGCGGCTGATTCTTGTCGTAATCGTCCTTGAACTGCTGCAGAGCGGTGACCAGCGAATTCCAGCGGCCCTTGGTGATGCCGATGGTGAACATGATGAAGAAGCTGTACAGGCCACACTTCTCGACAATCACGCCATGTTCGGCCAGGTACTTGGTAACGATAGCGGCCGGGATGCCGAATTCGTCGGCGAAATCGCCATCGACATCGAGGCCCGGGGTGATGATCGTCGCCTTGATCGGGTCGAGCATGTTGAAGCCGTCGGCCAGGTTGTTGAAGCCGTGCCAGCGCTCACCCGGCTTGAGCATCCAGGCGTCGCGCTCTTCGATGCCTTCTTCGGACAGATCGTCCGGCCCCCAGACCTTGAACCACCAGTCGGCGCCCCATTCCTCATCCACCTTGCGCATTGCACGGCGGAAATCGAGCGCCTCGGTGATCGATTCCTCGACCAATGCCGTGCCGCCCGGAGCCTCCATCATCGCCGCGGCCACATCGCAGGACGCGATGATCGAGTACTGCGGCGAGGTCGAGGTGTGCATCAAGTAAGCCTCGTTGAACAGGTCGCGGTCGAGCTTGCGGTTCTCACAATCCTGCACAAGGATTTGCGAGGCCTGCGACAAACCGGCCAACAGCTTGTGGGTCGATTGCGTCGAGAAGACCATCGACTCCTTGCAGCGCGGGCGGTCGGCGCCGATGGCGTGGTAATCACCGTAGAAATCATGAAAGGCGGCGTGCGGCAGCCAGGCTTCGTCGAAGTGCAGCGTGTCGATTTTGCCGTCCAGCTCTTCCTTGATGTCCTCGACGTTGTAGAGAATGCCGTCGTAGGTCGACTGGGTAATGGTCAGCACGCGCGGCTTGGCATTCTTATCGGTGATGAACGGGTTGGCGGCAATCTTTTTCTGGATGCTTTCCCAGGCAAACTCGCTCTTCGGGATCGGCCCGATGATGCCGAAGTTGTTGCGCGTCGGCATCAGGAAGACCGGAATCGCACCGGTCATCATGATGGCGTGCAGGATGGACTTGTGACAGTTGCGGTCGACCACCACGATGTCGCCCGGCGCAACGGTCGAGTGCCAGACGATCTTGTTCGACGTCGAGGTGCCGTTGGTCACGAAATACAGATGATCGGCATTGAAAATACGTGCCGCGTTGCGCTCGGAAGCGGCAACCGGACCGGTGTGGTCGAGCAGCTGGCCGAGTTCCTCGACGGCGTTGCAAACGTCGGCGCGCAGCATGTTCTCGCCGAAAAACTGGTGGAACATCTGGCCGACCGGGCTTTTCAGGAAGGCAACGCCACCCGAATGGCCGGGGCAGTGCCAGGAATACGAACCGTCGGCGGCGTAGTGCGTCAGGGCGCGGAAGAAGGGCGGCGGCAGCGAGTCGAGGTAGGCCTTGGCTTCGCGCTTGATGTTGCGGGCGATGAACTCCGGCGTGTCCTCGAACATATGGATGAAGCCATGCAGTTCACGCAACACATCGTTCGGGATATGGCGCGAGGTGCGCGTCTCGCCATGCAGGAAGATGGGAATCTCGGCGTTGCGGTTGCGAATTTCTGAAACAAAGGCGCGTAGTTCGGCCATCGTTTCTTCCGGCTCCAATGCCAGCTCTTCATCGTCAATCGACAGAACAAAGGCACTGGCCCGCGATTGCTGCTGGGCGAACGAGGTCAGGTCGCCGTAGCTGGTGACACCCAGCACTTCCAGGCCCTCTTTCTCGATCGCTTCGGCAAGCGCCCGGATACCAAGACCGGAGGTATTCTCCGAGCGGAAGTCTTCGTCGATGATGATGACGGGAAAGTGGAAGCGCATGTTGAATCCTTGAAAAGCGGCGACCCGCCGCAGCGGGTCACAGAATAAGACAGTTTTGTTTCAGTCTTGCGTCAGATCTTGGGGAGCGTCACGCCGACCTGCCCCTGGTATTTGCCACCGCGATCCTTGTACGACGTTTCACAAACTTCGTCGGACTCGAAGAACAGGACCTGGGCGCAACCTTCGCCGGCGTAGATCTTGGCCGGCAACGGAGTGGTATTGGAAAACTCCAGCGTCACGTAACCTTCCCATTCCGGCTCGAACGGCGTCACATTGACGATGATGCCGCAGCGGGCGTAGGTCGATTTACCCAGGCAAACCGTCAGTACCGAGCGAGGAATGCGGAAATATTCGACAGTCCGAGCCAGCGCAAAGGAATTGGGCGGGATGATGCAGACGTCAGACTCGATTTCGACAAAGGACTTCGGGTCGAAATTTTTCGGATCCACCACCGTCGAGTTGATGTTGGTGAACACTTTGAATTCACGCGCGCAGCGGATGTCGTAACCGTAGCTCGAAGTCCCGTAGGAGACGATTTTCTCGCCATTGGCTTCGCGTACGAGTTCTGGTTCGAACGGCTCGATCATGCCGTGCTCTGCCGCCATACGGCGAATCCACTTGTCTGATTTGATAGCCATTTTTCCCTGCTGCGGTCGACAAAAATAAAGGCGGGATTTTACCCGCCTTTATGTGTGGATTAGGCAAAAAAAACTTAGGTGTTCTGGACGACGATATTCGGGAACTTGGAGGTCATGTCCTTTGCCTTCTCGCCCACCTTGACCGCGACACGACGGGCAATGCCGCGATAAATCTCGGCAGCGCGGGAATCGGGCGCCCCGACCACGGTCGGCTTGCCGCTATCGGCCATCTCGCGAATCGCCAGTTCGAGCGGCAAGCTGCCGAGAAACTCGACGTCGTAATCCTGGCACATCTTCTGGCCGCCGCCGGTACCGAAGACATGCTCTTCGTGACCGCAGTTCGAACAAATGTGAATGCTCATGTTTTCAACGATACCGAGAATCGGCACATTGACCTTCTCGAACATTTTCAGACCCTTGCGAGCATCGATCAGGGCAATATCCTGCGGCGTGGTCACCACGACTGCACCGGTCAGCGGGACTTTTTGCGACAGCGACAACTGGATATCGCCGGTACCCGGCGGCATATCGACGATCAGATAATCGACATCACGCCAGTTGGTCTGGCCGAGCAACTGGTCGAGCGCCTGGGCGACCATCGGACCACGCCAAACCATCGGGGTTTCGACATCGACCATGAAACCGATAGACATGGCCTGTACGCCATAAGCTTCAAGCGGCTCCATGCTTTGCCCATCCCTGGATTCGGGCTGCTGCCCGGCCAGGCCAAGCATTTGCGGCTGCGACGGGCCATAGATATCGGCATCGAGAATGCCAACTGAGGCGCCTTCCTGGGCCAGCGCCAGTGCCAGGTTAACTGCCGTCGTACTCTTGCCGACGCCGCCCTTGCCCGAAGCCACGGCGATGATGTTCTTCACGCCGGGCAGCAGCTTGACGCCCAGTTGCACCGAATGGGCAACAATCTTGGAATAAACATTAGCCGATACATTGCCCACCCCGGGCACCGCACGCACGGCAGCAATAACCTGCTTGCGGATAGCATCGATCTGGGTTTTTGCCGGATAAGCCAGCTCGATATCGAAGGCAACATCGTCACCATCGAACTTGATGTTCTTCACCGCCTTACCGGCGACGAAATCCTTGCCTGTATTGGGGTCGACCGCAGCAGTGAGGGCCGTTTTGATCTGCTGTTCTGAGAGACTCATGGATACTCCGGTTGGGGTTGGGCTGCGCAGGAATACCTGAGCAATTTTGTACAGTATACCCCAAACCGGAAAAGCGGAATCAGTTCGGCTGAACCGTATCCAGACGATACCCCTGACCGTACACCGAGGTCAGCATCAAGCCGCTTTCACCCGCCAGCCCAAGCTTCTTGCGCAAGCGGCTGGCGTGCGTATCGACCGTTCGCGTATCGACTTCGGTTTCCTTGACCCAGACGCTAGCCAGCAACTCTTCGCGCGGCAAGACCCGGCCAACGTTGCGCAGGAAGATCACGGCGAGGTCGAACTCGCGCTGGGTCAGATCGATATCGAGGCCAGCCAGACGAATCCGCCGCCCATCGAGATCAACCTCGATGTTGCCGAAACGCATTGCTCGCGGACGAACATGCTGACGCCGCCGGAGCAGCACTTCAATACGCGCCATGAACTCCATGTAGCGAATCGGTTTGGGAATGAAGTCATCGGCCCCCAGACGCAGAATATCCGCTGCATTTTCTTCCTCGGCGCGAGCCGTACAGAAGAGAACCGGGACATCCCAGCCGCACACCTCACGAACGTGCTTGAGCACCTCGTCGCCACCGATATCCGGCAGAGTCCAGTCAATGATGAAAAAGTCGAAGGTGCGGGTTTTCAGCACCTCGATACAGGCGCGGCCTTCGGCAAACACTTCGACCTGATATCCCTCGCTTTTGAGCAGGGCCTTGATAACTTCAGACTGGCTGCGACTGTCTTCTACGACTGCGAATAGCATATTGACTCCTTATTGGGGCGGATTCTCGCGCCTTCGCCCCAATCCGGCAATACAACCTTTGTCTATTTTACAAAGCCCACACACTCATCAACTTGTGCACACAAACGACGAAGCGCTTCCGCTCGCGGTAAAATCGCGTTTTATTTTCAAATTTGGCCACTGCGATGTCGCGCAAGATTCTCGTTACCTCTGCCCTGCCCTACGCCAACGGCGCCATCCACCTCGGCCACCTGGTCGAATACATTCAGACCGACATCTGGGTGCGCTACCAGAAAATGAGCGGCAACGAATGCTGGTATGTCTGCGCCGACGACACCCACGGCACGCCGATCATGCTGCGCGCCGAGAAGGAAGGCATCACCCCGGAGCAACTGATCGCCCGCGTGCATGGCGAGCATTTCCGCGACTTCACCGGCTTCCATGTCGGTTTCGACAATTACTACAGCACCCACTCCGATGAAACCCGCGAGTGCGCCAACACCATCTACGGTCGCCTGCGCGATGCCGGCCTGATCGAAACGCGGACCATCGAACAGTATTACGACCCGGTCAAGTCGATGTTCCTGCCCGACCGCTTCATCAAGGGCGAATGCCCGAAATGCCATGCCAAGGACCAGTACGGCGACAACTGCGAAGTCTGCGGCGCCGCTTACGCACCGACCGACCTGATCGAACCGTTCTCCGCCGTTTCCGGCGCCAAGCCGGAACTGCGCACCTCGGAGCATTACTTCTTCAAGCTCTCCGACCCGCGTTGCGAAGCCTTCCTGCGCCAGTACACCAGCCGCGACAACGGCGTGCTGCAAAGCGAAGCGGCCAACAAGATGCAGGAATGGCTGGGCGCACCGGGCGAAAACAAGCTGACCGACTGGGACATTTCGCGTGACGCGCCCTATTTCGGTTTCGAAATCCCGGATGCGCCGGGCAAGTACTTCTACGTCTGGCTCGACGCCCCGATCGGCTACATGGGTTCGTTCAAGAATCTGTGCGGCAAGAACGGGCTGGATTTCAACGAATACTTCAAGCCGGACTCGACCACCGAGCTCTACCACTTCATCGGCAAGGACATTCTCTACTTCCACGCGCTGTTCTGGCCGGCCGAACTGGCCCACGCCGGCTATCGCACGCCGACCAAAATCTTCGCGCACGGCTTTCTCACGGTCGACGGCGCAAAAATGTCGAAATCGCGCGGCACCTTCATCACCGCCCAGAGTTATCTCGACACCGGCCTCAACCCGGAATGGCTGCGCTACTACTACGCGGCCAAGCTGTCGGCCAGCATGGAAGATATCGACCTCAATCTCGAAGACTTCTGCGCCCGCGTCAATTCCGACCTGGTTGGCAAATTCGTCAATATCGCCAGCCGCTCGGCCGGCTTCATTACCAAGCGCTTCAACGGCCAGCTCGCTCCGGCCGATGCAACATTGCCGGCGATCAAGGCCATCCAGGAAGCAGCCAGCCGGATTGCCGAACTGTACGAAGCCCGTGAGTTCGGCAAGGCCATGCGTGAAATCATGGCGCTGACCGATGGCGCCAACCAGTACGTCGATAGCGTCAAGCCGTGGGAACTGGCCAAGCAGGAAGGTAAGGAAGTTGAACTGCACGCAGCCTGCAGCAATGCACTCAACCTGTTCCGCCTGCTCACCGTGCTGCTCAAGCCCATCCTGCCGATCATCGCCGGCAAGGTCGAAGCCTTCCTCAACATTGCGCCGCTGACCTGGAACGACACCGGAAGCCTGCTGGCGGCCGGCCACGGCATCAATGCCTATGAGCACCTGATGACCCGGGTCGATCCGAAGCAGATCGAAAAACTGATCGCCGCCAACAAGGAATCTCTCGCCCCCGCCGTCGAAGCTGCACCGGCCAAGGCAGTTGCCAAGCCTGCCGAAAAACCGGCCGCCAAGGTTGCCGAAAAACCGGCCGCCAAGGTTGCCGAAGTGCCCGAAAGCGGCTTGTGCAACATTGACGACTTCATGAAAATCGACTTGCGCATCGCCCTGATCGCCAATGCCGAACATGTCGACGGCGCTGACAAGCTGATCCGACTGACGCTCGACATCGGCGAAGAGAAACCGCGCCAGGTATTTGCTGGCATCAAGTCGGCCTACGATCCGGCCACGCTGATCGGTCGGCTGACGGTAATGGTCGCCAATCTCGCCCCGCGGAAGATGAAATTCGGCCTGTCGGAAGGCATGGTCATGGCCGCCTCGGACCCGGCCGGAGAAACCCCCGGAATCTTCCTGCTGTCCCCCGACAGCGGCGCCCAGCCCGGCATGCGAGTCAAATAATTCCATGCCAACCGCAACGGCCTGCACTGCAGGCCGTTTTTTATTGCGCCGCAACAAAAAGGCAGCGAACCTCATGTATTACATTAAGTTACACAGCCAATACACCTCCCCGTTTCAGGCTTTTTGAACTATCCACAAAATCTGTGGATAAGTCTGTGAATGAAACCGGGGTTAAGTGGCTAAGTAGCCGTTCCACAAGGCTTTTTCTTACCCTGCCAGAACTTTGAGCTAAATCATAAGTCATTGATTTAACTAGTGATAAATTCAATTCGTCGAATTTGTCAAATCCAACAAGCGACATCCCGAAGAAACACGAAATAAAATGCTTACTGTGCATAAGTCAAGTCTTGACAGGCTCTTTTTTGCATTTTAAAACCGACAAGGTCAGCCAATGAAACGGCGCACATTATTCAAAGCCGCCCTCGCGCTGGGCGCGACAAGCCTTATTCCTCAAGCACACGCCGCGCGGGGACGCGCAATCATTGTCGGCGGCGGCTGGGGCGGCCTGGCGGCCGCTTTCCGGCTCAGACAACTGGCGCCGGATATCGAAACCATCCTGATCGAACGCAATGCGGCCTTCTGGTCGCGCCCGCTGTCAAATCGCTGGTTGGTCGGCCTGGCCGACGACAAGATGCTGACCCATGATTACCGGGCGGCAGCGCAAAGGCATGGTTATCAGTTTCTGCACAGCGAAGTTCACGAGATCAACCGCGAACGGCGCACGCTGACCACTCAGGCCGGAACGCTGACCTACGACTGGCTGATTCTGGCCACCGGCATCCGTGAGGATTTCTCGGCCTGGTACGGGGTTGACCGCGACGCCGCCAATTTCACGCGCCAGCACTTCCCCAGCGCCTTCTGCGACAGCGATGGACACCTGCGCCTGAAAGCCAAACTGGCTGCCTTCACGGGCGGCAATCTGGTGATGAGCGTACCGGCCGCGCCCTACCGATGCCCACCCGCGCCCTACGAACGGGCCGGGATGATCGCCTGGTGGATGAAGACCCGCGGCATCAAGGGACGCCTGACCATCCTCGACCCCAACTTGCCGGCGCTGGGTTTTGACCGCGTATTTCGGGACAGCTACCGCGACCAGGTAACGTATGTGCCGCAAGCCCAGGTCAAACAGGTCGATCCCTACAAAAAACAGATCATTACCGATTTCGACACCATCGACTTCACGGATGCCATCCTGATGCCGCCGCAACAGGCATCAGGCCTGATCTGGCAGGCCGGGCTGATCGCCCGGAACAAGGATGGGACACCCACGGGCTGGGCGGCGCACGACCCGGTCAACCTACACGCGCCGGGCGATGAGCGGGTTTTCCTGGTCGGCGACTTGCTCGACAAAAGCTCGCCACTCTTCGGCTATTACCCGAAAACCGGTCAGCTGGCGGCGCGCCTGGGACAAATTGCAGCAGCCCAGATTGCCGCCCGGGCCAGCGGCTCAATGCCGGCCCAGATGCTACCCGACAGCACCTGCCACGTACTGAACCGGGTCGAGCCGATGGAAATTGCCCGCCTCGACGCCAGCTTCCGCCTGCGCGGCGACGGACTGATCCAGCAAACCGTCAAGCAAGGCTATGACCCGCAGCCCGACAACAACGACGTTCGCTGGGCCAATGCCATGTTCGCCGAACTAGGCTTGTCACCCAGCCTTTAGTGACGAGCCCAGATGCTGGTCGAACCATCCGGCTTGACCAGCATGGTGTTGTACAAATCGCGGCGAACGTCGCGCTCGCCGTTCGCCGTATCGAGCATTGTGCATGCCGTTTCACAGGTCGGATTGGACAATTCCCGTCCCGGCGCGCCCCGCGGCAAACCAGGTACCGCAATGCCACGCGCCTTGGGTTTGTCACGCAACAACTCGTGAATATCCTCGGCGTGGACATGCCCCTCGACGAAATAGCCGCCGACCACCGCGGTGTGAATCGATTCGACATCCTTCGGCACCTTCATCCGCCGTTTGAATCCGGCCATGTCGGCGGTTTCCTTGTAGCTCACACGAAAGCCGTTGTCAGCCAGATAGGAGCCCCAGTCGAGACAGGCCAGGCACGGCGACGGCATGTGGATCTCGACCAGCGGGGCCAGCCCCGGCTCCGCCGCCGCGAGCGAACCGACCAACCCGCAGCAGCCAAGCACCAGCCAGCGTCCCAGCCGCATCATTCCTTGAGCAAAACCCATTTTCCACCTCTGACAGTCATCATCACACGCGCCCGCTGATCCATGCCGTTATGATTTTGCGCCGACATGTTGAAGACACCTTGCGCGCCTACGACCTCTTTCGAAGCCTCCAGGGCATCACGCAAGGCAATACGGAACTCGCTGGAACCGGGCTTGGCTTTTTTCAGCGCATCCGGAATCGCCTTCTGCAACAACAAGCCTGCATCATAAGTATTGGCGCCGAAGGTCGACATCGTGCCGGCGCCATACTTGGCTTCGTAATTTTTAATATAGCCCTGCGCCATGGGTTTGATCGGATTGCCGGCTGCCAGATCGTCAGCCACCAGCATCGGCCCACCGGCCATCAGGGTACCTTCCACCGTTTTTCCACCGAGGCGGATGAAATCGTTGGTCGCCACGCCATGCGTCTGGTAGATACGGCCCTTGTAGCCCTTTTCCTGCAGGCCGGCCTGCGGCAAGACGGCGGGACCGCCGGTTGCAGCAATGAATACGGCATCCGGACGCGCCGCGATGACCTTGAGTACCTGGCCGGTAACCGACTGATCGGTACGATTGAAGCGCTCATTGGCCACCAGCTTGATACCGGCCTTTTCGGCCATGGCACTGAATACCTTGAACCAGTTTTCGCCGTAAGGATCGTTGAAACCAATGAAGCCCAGCGTCTTGATGCCAGCCGTTGCCATATTGGCGAGCACGGCCTCGGCAATCAGATCATCGTTCTGGGTGGTCTTGAAAACCCATTTCTTCTTGTCATCCATCGGCAAGACCACGGCGGACGAACCCACGGTCGTCAGCAACGGCGTTTTCGACTCAGCGACAAAATCAAGAATCGCCAGCGCCGCCGGCGTCGTGGTCGGCCCGATCAGGGCATCGATCCGGTGTTCGCCGAGCAGCTTCTTGACGCCCGTCACGGCATTGGTCGGATCCGAAGCATCATCGAGCACGATGTACTCGATTTTCTGGCCGCCGATTTCGCTCGGCAACAGCGCCACCGTATTTTTCTGGGGAATCCCGACCGCAGCCGTTGGCCCGGTCGACGAGGCAATTACGCCAATTTTGATATCTGCGCGGACCAGGCCGGCCGAGAGCAGCAAGACAGCAAGCAGGGAATACTTTGAAAAACGCGGCATGGACAAACCCCTTCAGGCAAAATGCAAACTTTCCGGATTATAGCGGCCTCCCATGCTCTCACCGATTCGCCCACCACGCCCCAGCCTGACAGGCCCGATTTTTCTTTTCGCCATGGTCGATGTCTTTGGCCTGTCCTGCGTCGGCATCGGCGCCAGCTGGTTCGCTGCCGGCAAGGGGGCCATTTTGGCCAATTTCCCGACGTCGACCGCGGAAGCCGTCGCCTGCACCGCTGGTGGAGCCGTAGTCATGGTCTGGGCCGTCGGTCGCATCCTGCGTGAAATCGCCAAACAGGCACCGCAGATGCAAGCCAAATACGATGCCTATATCGCGGCACACCACCCGGACAAGGCCATTCCCCGGACCAGCGACGACGAAAGCCGCGGTTAATCGCCGGACCGTCCACCCGGCTTGAGCCATTCAGGCAACTCCCGATTGCCGGCATTCTCGATGATGTACTGACGGATCATTCTGCGCACGACCTGCGATGGGGTCAGGTCATTGGCCGCACAGATCTCCTCGAAAATCTGTTTTTTCTGCGGGTCAATCAACAGGGTCAGACGTGCGGTTCGCTTTTCCATGCGGCCTCCTGGTACTCAGATCGCATCATATTAACATGTGATTAACATTGACGAATAAGCGCATGTTCATATAATCAAGGGCTTCCCTCCCGAGCGAGCGCCATGAAGATCGCCTTCCGCCCCAAGCTGCTGGATTGCCTGCCGACTTACAACCGCACGCAATTCGGTAAGGATCTCGCCTCGGGCATCACCGTTGGCGTCCTTGCCCTGCCGCTCGCCATGGCCTTTGCCATTGCCTCAGGCTGCTCGCCGGCAGCCGGCATCTGGACGGCCATCATCGCCGGCTTGATCACCTCCGCCCTGGGCGGCTCCCGCGTTCAGATCGGCGGGCCGACCGGCGCTTTCATCCCCATCGTCTACGGCATCGTCGCGATGCATGGCTTCGCCAATCTGATGGGCGCCACCATTCTGGCCGGTATTTTTCTGCTCGCCATGGGGCTGGCCCGCATGGGGCAACTAATCCGCTTCATTCCGGTCACTGTCGTCATCGGCTTTACCAACGGCATTGCCGTCGTCATCTTCCTCGCCCAGATCAAGGATTTCTTCGGCCTCAAGATCGATAACCTGCCCGCCGAGTTTTTCGGCCGGATCAAGACCCTGGCCGCCTACGCCCATACGGTCGACCTGCCGACGCTCGCACTGGCGACCGCCTGCTTCGTCTTTCTGCTGTCCTACAACCGCCTGGCCCAGCACATCAGCGTGTTGCGCCGCGCCCCCGGGCCGCTCGTCGTGCTGCTGCTCGGCACGCTGATTTCTTTCATTTTCAGTCTGCCGGTCGAAACCATCGGCAGCCGCTTCAACGGCATCCCCCAGGAACTGCCGAATATCGGCCTGCCCAACCTGTCGATCCACGATTTCGGCAAACTGATTTCCCCGGCGATCACCATCGCCCTGCTCGGCGCCATTGAATCGCTGCTCTCGGCCCGGGTTGCCGACAGCCAGATCGACGACCGCCACGATCCGAACCAGGAGTTGATCGCCCAGGGACTGGCCAATATTGCGGCACCGATGTTTGGTGGTTTCGCCGCGACGGGTGCCATTGCCCGGACGACGACCAACGTCAAGACCGGCGGACGCACGCCGATCGCCGGCATCATCCATGCGCTGGTCCTGCTCAGCATCGTCCTCGTCGCCGCCCCGCTGGCCTCCTACGTACCGCTCGCCACACTCTCGGCGATCGTCATGGTGGTCGCGGTCAACATGGGCGAATGGCATCATTTCAGGGAGTTGCGGCGCTACACCTACAACTACCGGGTGATCCTGCTAGCCACTTTTTTCGTCACCGTCGTTTTCGACCTGACCATCGCCGTCGAACTCGGCATGGTGCTGGCCAGCCTGTTCTTCATTTACCGCATGTCCGAACTGACCCGGATCGAGCGCCTGCCGCTCGGCGAACTGGCCGAAGAAGCCCACTATCTCTACCCGGATGGCACAATGCGCGTCGCCGCCTGGCAGCTTTTCGGTTCACTGTTCTTTGGCGCGGTGAACAAGCTGGAAGAGCTGCTCGATCCGGCCGCCGGGCATCCGGAAGTCGTCATCCTCGACATGACCCGCCTGATCCAGCTCGACACCACCGGACTGGAAGGACTGGAAAGCCTGCGCGACAAGCTCGACAAACGCGGTTGCAAACTGCTGCTCTGCGGCCTCAACTCACAACCCGGCTCGCTGCTGTTCCGTTCCGGCTTCATCGATCATCTGGGCGACGACAACGTCTGCGCCGATATGGACGAAGCCTTCCAGCGTGCCTACATTCTGCTGCCCAATCTGATGGGTAGTTTTGACGAAGATTACTAACAAGGAAACACCATGAGCAGCTTGCCCAAATGCCCCCAATGCACGTCCGAATACACCTACGAACAGGGAAACATGTATGTTTGCCCAGAATGCGCCCACGAATGGAGCCAGGACGGTGCCGCGGAAACGGCTGAAGAAACCAAGGTCTGGAAGGACGCCAACGGCAACATCCTGCAGGATGGCGATACCGTCACCGTGATCAAGGACCTGAAAATCAAGGGCTCGTCATCAGTCGTCAAAGTCGGCACCAAGGTCAAGAACATCCGCCTGATCGACGGCGATCACGACATCGACTGCAAGATCGACGGCATCGGTGCGATGCAGCTGAAAACCGAGTTCGTCAAAAAGGTATAAGCGGGCAAGACTCCGCCCATCTCCATACAGGCGTGAGCCTATGCTTACGCCTGCGACAGACAGACCAGCGCCGCGTTGTGAAAGCGCGGAATGCTGAGATCTTCCAGCTGATCGATTTCGCCCAGCGACAAAGCGCCATAAACAAGCGGTGCTGCGGTCAACGCCTTCAAATGGGCGATTTCACGCTCGGCGGCTTCCCCCAGATGCATGCGACGCCCCGCACAGTAGAAAGTCAGCAGGGGCATCGGCTCGCCGCCCGCCTGGGGCAGGCCGAGTGACTGGGCCAGTCCGGTGACACAAGCCTCATCGCCGGCTTCCGCCGCTTTCAGCAGGCGCAACATCGAATTGGGCGGCACTTCCCCGACGCAAAACAAGGAGCCATCCGCATTGAAGGCCACCGGAATCCGCACCAGCACGTCCACGGCCGTCACCAGCCCGAAGGGGAAATGCACGGCATAGTCGTAGAAATTTTCATGCGTCAGGGCAATGCCGTACTCGGCGGCGATCACGTCGCGGTAAACCTCGAAAGCCGGGCGATTATCAATCCGGTCGATCCGATTGCCCTGGGCAGACGTCGAACGCATCAAGGTTTTTGACACGGGATAGGCATGCTTGACGGCCACCCGGCTCACTTCGGGCAGAAACAAGCCGAGCGCCCCCTGGCCAACCAACTGCGTGGCGTCGAACAGGCAGGGCATCGGCTGGAAGGTTTCGCTACCGGCATTCACACCGGCATAGCCGACGCAATTGCCAATCGCCTGGTGCAGGCGATGCAGGATGCTGGCGACATTCGGCTGCATGCTGTCGAAAACGAGGAACAGCGTCGGCTGCCCCTCCGGCCGGCCGGCCTTGATGGCCTGCGCCAGCTTGTCGACCGCAGCAGTCCCCAGATCGGGAATCAGGAAATGATTCGGCATGCGCTCGAAGCCGATCAACCAGACGCCCGTCGAAACAAAACGGTCATCGACGATCAGGGCGGGGAAAACAGCCCCGGCCAAGGTCACGGAGCGTTCCCGGCAAGCGGATTGCAGGACCGGCAAGGCGGCTTTCTCCGCCTCGGGCAGCAAGGCCAGCACGCCAAGCGCCGGCCATTGCTCGCGCCACGCATCAAGCTGTTGAGAAATTGCTTCAGGTGTCAGAGACACCCATTTTTGACAGACAATCATCGGGCAAGACAAGGATGATTCATGGTGGCACTTACTTTAGCATGCCCCGAACAGCCCGGGCCGGCTCAACGCCCCAACCCGGCAGCCCAGGCTTCGGCGGAAGGACGAACGATCTCGATCCAGGGACCGGGAAAAATCCCGATAAGAACGACCATGGCAATCAAGGCGACCAGCACCAGCCATTCGCGCGGCCTGAGATCATCCGCCTGGGTCACGGCCGGCCAGCGGGCCGGGCCGAAGAAGGCCCGGCGATACAAGGCCAGAAAACCAGCCGCGGCAATCGACAGACCGAACAGCGCGGCCATCCCGGCACCGGTATGTACCTGCAAGGCCGCAATGATCAGCATGAACTCGCCCGGAAAGCTGCTCGTTCCCGGCATACCGACACCGGCCAGGCCGCAGATCAGAAAACCGGTCGCCAGCAGTGGCATGGTTTTCGCAGCACCACCCAGCGCGTGAATATCGGTCGAACCGGTGCGCTGGCGAAGAAATTCGAGCAACAGGAAAGCGCCGCCGGTCGCCACGGAGAAGCTGAGCAGCAGGGACACCGCACCTTGCGCCCCCTGTGCGGTGAACGATGCCAACCCGAGCACGGCGAGTCCAACATGGCAAATACTGGCCAAGGCCAGGGCGACGCGCAAATTGCTTTGCGCCAGCATGCCGACCGCACCATAGAGGATTGCCAGCGTCCCCAGACCGGCCAGCAGCCAGTGCAGGTCCTGTGCGGCCTGCGGGGCCAGCGGCACGGCAAAACGGATCAGGCCGAAAGCCCCGATCTTCAAACCAACCAGCAGGGCCGTCAGCGAACCGGGGGCTGCCAGTGAAAACTGGACCAGCCAGGTGTGCAGGGGAACCAGCGGCACCTTCAACCCGAAGCCGACCAGCAGCAGCAGGAAAACCGTCGTTTGCGAGGCGCGCGGCAAAGGGGTCGCCAGCAAGGCGATCAGGTCAAACCCGGCAGCCGGCAGGCCACTCGCCAGCAGGATGAAGGCGAGCAGTAAAGGCACGCCGCCGGCCAGCATGATCAGGCAGTAGCGCGCGGCCACTTGCGGACTGCCGGCATGCGCGCCCCAGCGTGCGAGCAGGAAATAAAGCGGGATGAGTGTCAGTTCCCAAAAAACGAAGAAAAGAATCGTGTCCAGCGCGCAGAAAATACCCAGCGTTGCGCTCTGCAGCAGCAACAGCAAGCTGTAATGCAGACGTGCGGCCTCCCGCACGGCATTCCAGCCGGCCACCAGCGAACCGAGAAACAGCAAGGCCGTCGCCGGCAAAAAGAGTACGGATAGCCCGTCGACCGCGACGAGGTACTGAATTTTCAATCCGGCGATCCAGGACCAACGTTCGATCATCTGGAAACGCTCGCCGGCCGGCAGATAAAGCAACAGGACCGTCGTCGCCAGGGTCAGCGTCACCACCATGCTGCCGGCTACGGCAAAACGCACGCGTTGCAACGGCAGGAGCCACAACAAGCCGGCCGCCAGCAAGGGCAGGAAAATCAACAGGGAAAGCAGCGGAAGATTCATCGGACCAGCCTCTCGGCCATGCTTTGGCTCGCCATTTCGGTCAAATAGAGCCAGGGTTCGGTGAAAAAGCCGATGGCCAGCATGGCCGCCAGCGCAATGCCGCAGACCAGGTATTCCATCGGCAGGGTGCGGTCGACTTCATGCCCGCCCTGTTTTTGCTGCGACAGGAAGGCGCGCTGAAAAGCCCAGAGCAGGAAGCCGGCGGCAGCAACGTTGCCAAGCGCGGCGGCGACGGTCGACAAGGCGCCGAAACTGTCGATCGATGCTTCGAGAATCAGGTGCGCGGCATCGAATCCGGGGGTGCCGGGCATGCCGACGATGGCCAGGCCAAAACTGAGGAAAGCGATCGCCAGAAAAGGAATCCGCTCGAACAAACCGGAAAGCTCGTGCAGTTCGGTCGTTCCTGTCCGCCGAAAAACAAAACCGACGATGAACCACATGCCGGTCACGGCCAGCCCGAAGTTGGCGGCGAGCAATACGGCGCCCTGGATGCCGGCCTGATGCAGGCTGAACACGCCGATGACCAACAGGCTGGTGTGGCTGACCACGGCAAAGGCCAGCAAGCGGCGCAGATTGGTTTGCTGGAAGGCCAGTGCCGCAGTGAAGAAGATGCCGGCCATGGCAAAACCGACGACATAGGGTTGCCAATAGTGCACCGCCCCCGGCGTCAGGGGCAGGACGAAACGCAACATGCCGTAGATGCCGACCTTGACCCCGACCATCAGGGCCGGAGCAACGGCGATCAGGCCATGCTGGGCCATGTTCGGCAGCCAGCCATGCAGGGGAAAAAGCGGCGTGCGGACCGCCAGTCCATAGAACAGAAGATAGAAAGCTGCCGTCTGGAATTTGCCGACCGGGATCGCGCCCAGCAGATCGAACAGGTCGAAACTCCAGCGCCCGTTGTTCACGTCGGCATGCCCCCAGCCGAGAACGACGCAACCGGCGGCAAAGAGCAGCCAGCCAAAAGCCTGGTATTGAACAAAGCGGGCCAGCGCCTGAATTTCGGCGCGCGACGAGGCCCAGCGCCGCAAGAGAAAGACAACGGACCATAATTCCAGCGCCGAAAACGCAGCAAACCAGGCAATGTTCACCGTCACCAGCATCCCGACCAAGCCGGCCTCGGCCAGCAATAGCACGGCAAACAGGCGGCCTGGCGAGATCATCCCCCGGCTCATGCCGTACAAGGTCATCAGCAGGGTCAGCAAGGCGGCGAGCAGCAGGAAAACCAGACTCAGGCCATCGACGGCGACGTGATAAGCCAACGGGGCAAATCGCTCGGCCAGCTGCAAAGCCGGGGAAAGTGGATCGATCTGGCTGGTAGCCAGCCCGGCCAGCAGCAACTCAAGCAGCGCAAAAATCTTTCCGGCCCAAACTGCGGTCGACCGCTCGCGCAGGGCAAAAACGACCGCCGCCCCGAGCAGCGGCAACAACTGCAGGAGCAGCAGGAGCGGCGCGGCGGCCTGCTCGTTCCAGAAAATCTCGCTCAGCCCGCTCATCAGAGAATCACCACGAAAGTTGCCATCACCGCCATCATCAAATAACGCGGCTGCTCCAGCAGATTTTCCAACGTCCGCAAATACGCGCTGACGCGATGCAGCAGTTGCTCGGCCATGCCGCCGCGACCGCGCAGCAACAAACGGTTTTCAACCTGTTGCAGGAGCTCTGCCATCCCGGCCAGGGCTCGCCCCGGCAGACCATCGCCGACGATCAGCGGCCGCCCCTCGGCCAGCGACACGCCCCGCCCCGGCTCGCCCAACGCCCGATCGATGAAATGTTCTTCCAGAGCGCGAACATCGCGGGCAAACGATTCGGTCGGATGGACAAACAAGGCATGCGCCAGCTTGTCGAGCCAGAAACGCTGCACAGCGGCGGTATATAGCAATTGCCGGTCGCGCAGCCAGGCCGGTGGAGGCGCCGGCGCATGGCGGACCAGCGCCAGCCAGGAAGGGGCCAGCAAAAACTGCCAGGCACGCCAGCCGGCATGCAGGCAAAGATGGATCAAGGCCAGCGTTGTCCAGCCCAGGCCGATGGCAACGAACATCAAGGCCACCTGAAACAGCGTGGCAAAGATCAGCGCCGATTTCACATCGGTCTGAACCAGCCCGCATAACCAGGCATAAGCGGCCGTCAAAAGACCGATCACAACCAGCGCCAGCATCAGATCGGGCACCTGGCTGAGCAACGGCGCGAGGCGCAACATCAGGTACACCCCGGCGTGAACCATGATCGCCCCATAAAAAACGGCTGACGAAGGCGTCGGCCCTTCAAGGGCGCGCAGTATCCACGGGCTGAAAGGCAACTGGGCCGACTTGGCCAGCGCAGCCAGCACGAAACCGAGCAGCAACAGGCGCGCATGGACCTGCGCCAAAGCCCCCGGCGCAGTCATCGCCGACCATTCAAAGCTGCCTAGCCAGGCCAGTGCAAAGCCGAGTCCGAGCAGGAATCCGGCATCGCCGCCGCGGTTGGTGACAAAGGCGAACAGCGCATTGCCGGTGGCCACCGGGCGATGCCAGGCGTAACCGATCAGCAGGAAGGACGCAACCCCGCACATTTCCCAGCCGACAAAGGCCAGCAGCCCGTTGCCGGCCAGCAGGACGAGTTGCATGCCGGCCAGAAAGAAGCCGAGGATGATGAAAAAACGGTGGAAACCGGCCTCCCGGTGCAGGTAATTGGCCGAGAAACGCATCGCCAGCCAGCCGATCAGCGCGGTCAACGTCGCCAGCGGCAGGGAAATCCCGTCGAGCAGGAAGGAAACGTTGACCTGCCAGTTGCCGCTGCCAAACCAGACGCCCAGCACCCGATGTCCCGGCACGGCATCGATCAGCGCGGCGGCATCGATCCCGATCAGCAGCAGCAGGCTGCCCAACGCGGCCAGCGACGACAAGCCGGCGGTCAGCGGTTCGCTGGCATCGCCTTGGGCGCGGCCCAGCAAAACGCGCGCCGCATTGATCACGACCGCCAGCAATGACAACGCCGGAACCAGCCAGACCCAGTCAGCCAATTGGCTAAGGAATGAGAACGGAAATGGCGTCATTTCATTGCTCCAAGCAATTGGGCGGGTGCCAGAGCCTCGCTCTGCCCGGCAAACCAGTCGGCAGAACGTGCCACCTGGGGCAGGACGCGGTTGCCTGACCACGGCAACCAGCCACGGCGCGGGCAATATTGAGCCATTGCCCCGGTCGACGGCTCCTTGGCCACCAAAACGATCCAGGCATTGTTGATCAACTCCTGCAACGGCGGCTGGCGCTGCAGAATCTCGGCTAGAACGTCCGTACGTTGCTCGACGACGACCAGCAAACGCATCGGCTCGTGAATCTCGACCATCTGCCAGGGCAAGCCGGTACGCAGATCGGAATCGGCTCCCTCCATCACCCCGAACTGGCCGGTGATGTTGTGCGTCACTTTTGACCCGCAGCCGAAATATTCGTTATTCACCGTCGAAAAATAGTACTCAAGCGCAATGCCGGCGCCCACCGGTCCGGCGGCAAGCAGGATGCCCTCGGCAATGCTGCCGGCCGGATCGTTCAGCGGATCGTAGGAGATGAGGAAGACGCGTCGGTCGAGAAACAAGCCACGACTCATGGCACGCCGGCCGATGAAAGCGGCCGCATTGGTCGCGTGCCCAAGCTCGGGACGCACCTGCGAAATATCCTGGGCTCGCCCGCCGACATGCTGCCGCCCCTGCCATGGCGTCGGGTTGCGCGGGGCCGAAGCCAGGCGGCGGCAACGTTCGGCCGCATGCGCCCGACAGGCCTCGTTCAACTGGCCGACCAAACGATCAAGTGCCGGTTGCCAGTTGGCCGGTACTGCCTCAAGGTCATACCAGACGATGCTGTCATCGCAGGTATTGTGCTCGGCGGCGACAAACCAGACGGAATCGGGAATCGTCAATCCGCGCTCGGCCAAACCGGCACGGACCTCACGACGATTGGCCATGGCAGCAAAAACCCGCGCATTGGGGCCGCCGTGCCGACCGGAGCAGGCGCCACAATCGTAGGCCGACAAATGCGGATTGTTCAGACTGCCCGAACCATGGCCGAACATCAGGACCAGCGGCGCAAAGTCCTGCGTCAGGCCGATCATGCGCAGGAACGCAGCGACGCGGTCGACCTGCTCCTCATCGGTAAATCCATGCTGCGGTTTTTGCCCGGTCGCCGACGCTGGCGTTTCCGCCGTCAGCGCAAGGCGGCTGGGCAAAGCGCCGTCGAACCATTCGCGCCAGCGCTGCAACGTCCGACCGAACCAATTGGGCGACAGGCTGGCTGCGCACAGGGCAAGCAGGGCCGGCAATCCGGCCAGCGCGGTCAGCAACGGCCCGACCAGCACGCTGCCTCCGGTTTTCTGGAACAGGCTTTCGCGCCAGCCGAGACGCTTTCCCTGCCGAGCCGCATGGGCGGCCAAGGCAGCCTCGCGGCCAAGCGCCGGCTGCTCGCAAACCAGATGTTCCGGTGTCACGACAACCGGGCACAGCGCCGTCGGAGCCGCATCATTCAGGCCCTGCCAGTACATTGCCACACCAAAGAATCCGGCCGCGCCATAGGTCACGACATCCGGGGCAATTTCCTCCAGGTGACGACGTGTGCCCTCCTCGCGGTCATCCATGCACATGATGACCTGGGCCGATGGCCGGGTGACTGTTTGCTGGCGTGAATGGTTGGCCGCCAGCGCCGTCAGCAGTTGTTCCCGATAATGCCGCTCGTAAGCCTCCAGCCAGATTTGACCGCGCTGCAGGGGACTCAAGCTGCCTGCACAGTCAAGCAACTGCGCAGCCTCTGCCGCACCGGGCGCTGCCTGGTCGGCGCCGCCCAAGTCCAGTTCAAGCAGCAAACCGGCCAGATACCAGGCCATCGAGTCATCTGGCTGTGCTGAATCGGCAATCGCTTCGGCCAGCGCAATCCATTCGCTTTCATCCAGTCGAACGCTCTCGGCCGGCGCGGTCAAATAGGCCGCACGATTTTGCAAATCCTCGGGTAGATTCCCGCACCGCAAGGCATCGCGCACGAAAAACTCGGCCGGACAAGCGGCAAAATAACCGGCCAGTTCATCGAAATTGAGCGGCGAGCCGGTCAAACGACGAATCAGGTCGTCAGCCAACAGACGCTCAAGTACAACGCGGACGGCAAGGTAATCCAGCATGGCCACCGGCGTTCCATCGCCGGTGGCCGGGTGATCGTCGCGCCACAGGAACATGCCGGACCAGCCAGGCATGTCGAGCGCCAGTCTTTCAAGATAGGCCGGCCATCGCGCTTCATCCGGCAGCAAGCGCGGCAGTTCGTCGAGCAGGGTGTCGAGCGGATCGGCTGGCAGATGCGCGATCTCTTCGTGCACGGCCGGCAAGTCGTCGAGTTCCCAGCCGACATCCAGGCCGGCACTGGCTCGCCAGGCCGCATAAAAGCCATCGGCCCGTGCCGGGTTGCGCCAGGCGGCGATACCGAGATCGAGATGTGCCGCGACATGGCGCTGCAGCATCGAGCGCACGCGTTCCAGAATATTTTCACCGCTCAGATGTTCAAGCAGGTGACGCAAGGTCCAGTCACCGCCAACCCGCTGACAAAGCGTCGCCCAGCGCTGGCTGGCAACGTTCTGCCACGCCACGTCAGCCGTCGACGGTGCTGCGGTCAACGTCCGGCACAAGGCCAGAATCGCCGCTTCGGGAGGCTGCGTTTCCCGACTCAACCAGGCCCGGCGTTCGGCGGAAAGACCTTCGGGCGGGACAAGCAGGCTGGCCCGCAGAATATCGCGACGACTGCGTTGGGCCACCAGAGGCTGATCGAGCTGATCCAGCCCCGCAGCATCGAACGCCACGTCGAGATCGTCGCAGTTGATCCGGCCCTGTTCAAACGCCGCCCGAAAACGCGCCTCCGGCCAGTAGGTCGACGCACCGGTCAGTTGCGTTGCCGCAGCCAGCGCATCGGCGAAAGGGAGATGCTGGAAGCCATGCAGGGTATTGTGATGAACAAAATCGCGAATCGGCGCCTGGGCTGGCAAGACATGCCGCAAATGGGCAAGCAGATCGATCAGGCGCTGGCGGGGAGAAATATCGCGCTCGGCAATCATCTCACGCCCAAAACCACTGACTGACCTGCGCGACACTGCCAGCAATCAGGCCGAGCAAAGGTGCCGGCCAGATACCCAGCACCACGATGACCAGCGCCAGAATGGCAGCGGCAACCGTTTCGGTACGCGTCATGTCAGCCAGTTCCATCGGCCGACCGGGCAGGCACAACCGGCCAATCACCCGAAAACTGTATGCGGCACCGATCAACATGCCGAGACAGACCAGGGCAACCCAGCCCCCCCAGCGCCCGAAGCTGCCCACGATAGCGTGCAATTCAGCCACAAAGCCGGCGCTGCCCGGCAGACCGATCGCCGCCAGCAAGCCGAAAGCACAGAAAAAGGCAAAGCGCGGCGCCTTGCCGAGCAAGGAGCCATAATCCGCCAGGTCGCGCTGGTGCGTCCGCTGGTAGAGCAATCCAACCACCAGGAAAAGTAAACCAGCCGTCAGGCCATGCGCCACCATCTGCATCACGGCGCCGGTCAGTCCGGTGACATTCAACGTAGCAATGCCGAGCAGGACAACGCCCATGTGTGAAATCGACGAGTAGGCGACCATGGCTTTCAGGTCCTGCTGACGCCAGGCCAGAATGCCACCGTAAAGCAAGCTGATGAAGGCCAGCAAGGCCAGCCAGTCCTGCGTGGCCAGCAAGGCCGCCGGCAAGGTTTCGGCCGCCCGGATCAGGCCGTAGGCCCCCATTTTCAGCAACACCCCGGAGAGCAGGATGGATACCGGGCTCGGCGCTTCGACATGAGCCAGCGGCAGCCAGCCATGCAGGGGGAAAACGGGCATCTTGACGCCAAAGCCAATGAAAAAACCGGCAAAAATCAACAACTGGGTATGCAGCGGCAAGCCACGCCCGCCTTCGGCCATATCAGCCATCGCAAAGCTGTGGCCTGGCGCCGCATCGTACAAAAACAGCAGCGACACCAGCATGAATACTGAGCCGCCCAGCGTATACAGGAAGAAATTGAGCGCCGCTTTCTGCCGATTGGCGCCCCCCAGGCGCTCGATCAGAAAGAACAGGGGGAGCAGCGTGGCTTCCCAGAAAACATAGAACAACGACCAGTCCCGTGCGGTGAACACGCCGAACATGGCCGATTCGAGAAGCAGCACCAATGGGAAGTACAGCCGGGCACCGCTTTCCATCCGGCGCGACACCAGCACCGCAATCAGGCTGAGCAGCGCGGTCAACAGCACCATGGCCAGCGAAATGCCATCCATCCCGAGGGAAAAATAAGAGCCCAGCCGAACGTTCCAGGCCCGGCTTTCGGCCATCTGGACCGCCGCGCCAGCCGGATCGAACTGACCCGCCAGCCACAGTGCATAGCCCAGGGCGGCGACCGAGAAAAGCATCGCCACCTGCCAAAGGTGTACAGGACGGCGGGCAGGCCACACTGCCAACACGGCAGCCCCCACGACAGGCATGAAAACCAGTACTTTCAGCATGTCCCGACCCCTCCGTCGGCTAGCCAAATCATTGTTATTTTCATACTGTGATTATGCCAGCCAGAATGAGATTCATGGCAAACCTGCCCAATTCACAAAGCATGGCCCCCTGTTTGACAGTCCCTGCATGCTTGGTTAAATTCCGCCTTTACCCCAACCTTCAGATAAACATTAAAAGGAGCACACCATGGCCGTTCTCGTTGGTAAACAAGCCCCCGACTTCACCGCCACCGCTGTCTATGGCAACAATGAAATCAAGGACCTGAAGCTGTCCGATTTCAAGGGCAAGCCGGTTGTCCTGTTCTTCTACCCGCTCGATTTCACCTTTGTCTGCCCGTCCGAACTGATCGCCTTCGATCATCGCCTGGCTGAATTCAAGGAACGCGGCGTCGAAGTCATCGGTGTTTCGATCGACTCCCAGTTCACCCACCTGGCCTGGAAGAACACCGCCATCAAGGACGGTGGTATCGGCCAGGTCGGCTACCCACTGGTCGCCGACATCAAGCACGACATCTGCCGCGCTTACGACGTTGAACTCGAAGGTGCCGGCGTGGCCCTGCGAGGTTCCTTCCTGATCGACAAGAACGGCGTGGTCATGCACCAAGTCGTCAACATGCTGCCGCTCGGTCGCAACATCGACGAAATGCTGCGCATGGTCGACGCTCTCCAGTTCTTCGAAGAACACGGCGAAGTCTGCCCGGCAGGCTGGAACAAGGGTAAACCGGGGATGGTTGCCTCGACGGAAGGTGTTGCCGCCTATCTCTCGAAAAACGCCAAAAAGCTGTAATCTGGCTCACTGCCTGCCTTGTGCAGGCAAACCCCAAGAAATCCCGGCCCCTTGCGGATGGCCGGGATTTTTTATTTTACAAATCCCGCTGATTACCCTGCTAAAATTTAACGAATTTGTTATTTCTCAGAAACAACCATGGCAGACTCAGAATTTCTCAGTACCCGTCAAGCCGCCGTCAAATTGGGTGTATCGCTCGGCACGGTCCAGAACATGGTCGAAAGCGGTGCGCTTGAAGCCTGGAAGACAACCGGCGGTCATCGTCGCATTCCGCTTGCTTCGGTCGAAGCCCTGCTCAACCGACGGAAGAATCTGATCCCCAGCGCCAGCGAAGCAGGCGGCCAGATCAACCTGCTGATCGCCGAAGACGACCCGACACTGCAGAAGCTCTACGAACTGACCATCGAAAGCTGGAATCTGCCGATCAAGGTTCGCATGGTTGCCAATGGCTTTGACGGCCTGCTGCAAGTCGGACAATCAACGCCCGACATCCTGATTGCCGATCTGATGATGCCCGGCATGGACGGCTTCGAGATGATCCGGCGCCTGCGCGCCAACCCGGAACTGGCCCGCATGGACATTATCGTGGTCAGCGCCATCGAGGACGACGAAATTGCCCAGCGCGGCCTGCCGCCCGATGTCACCGTATTCGGCAAACCCATTCCGTTCCACGAGATCAAGGGCTTTCTTCTGGGCCGACTTGCGGCCCGCCAGCGCACGACCTGAGTTTTCGTAAGCAAGGCGTAAGGGGTGCCATAGTTAATTTCACGGCGTACTATCTGCCCCACCCCTTGCCCTATCCCGGTAAGTCATAAGAACTAGATGCAGGAGACATCTGATGGGATTTTTCGGAAATAACAACGCTCTCGACAAAATCGACCGTGACATTGCCGCCATTGCCGATGGCAATGCCGATCTGTCGCACTCGGTCGGCACATCCGGCGGTGATGCGGCTGGCCGGATTTCGTCGAACATCAACCGCTTCTTCAGCCGGGTTCGCGGCCTGATCTCGCACGCACGGGAACGCAGCGTCAGCATTGCAGCCGATGCGGCAAAGATGAACCACCTGGTCCAGCTCACCGGCGACGCCGTGCGCCGGCAGGAATCGCTGGCCAGCGACGTATTCGAGTCGAGCAACCGGGTCAACCAGGCGGTCGGCGAAGTGGCGATGAACTCCGACGCCATCCAGGCATCCACCCGGAACAATCTCGATCTGGCCCAGCGCTCGCTGGAGCAAATGGAAACCGTTGCCTCGACCATGCGCTCGACCAACCAGCACATCGAGCATTTCTCCTCGACGGTCAGCGAGTTGCATACCAGTTCGATGAAGATCAACGAGATCGTTTCGCTGATCAACGATATTTCCGACCAGACCAATCTGCTGGCCCTCAACGCAGCCATCGAAGCTGCCCGTGCCGGCGAAGCCGGACGCGGTTTTGCCGTCGTTGCCGACGAAGTCCGCAAGCTGGCAGAAAAGGTGAAGACGGCCACTCAGGTCATCGGGCAGAACACCCAGTCGATGATCAATCTGGTTTCAGATACCTCGGCCAAGACGCAGACCATTGTCGGCGAAGTCACCAAGGCCAACGAATACATCGAAACCTCGGCCAGCGACCTGAGCACCATGGTGGGCGATTTCAAGCGCACAACCGAGCAATTGAGCACCATTTCCGGAGCCATCTACAACCTGCGCGAGAGCAATCAGTCGATTCACCGCGAAGTTGAAGAAATCCGCAATCACTCGGTCGACATTTCCGGACGCATGAAACAGTGCCTGGACTCAGCCAAGACGCTGCGCGAATCAACCGAAGACTTGCAATGCACGCTGGCTGATTTCCGGACCGGCAACAGTGCATTCGACAACCTGCACGACAAATGCATCGGCTTCCGCAACAGCGTCGCAGCGGTATTCCAGAAAATGGCCGACCGCGGGGTTAACGTTTTCGATCAAGCCTACAAGGACATCCCCGGTTCGAACCCGAAGCGCTTCACGACGGCCTATGACGGCCAGTGCGACGCCGAACTGACGCGCATCTACGACGATCTGTTGCGCGACGTCCCCGGGCTGACCTACTCGCTGTCAGTCGATACCAATGGTTATGCGCCGGCCCACAATGGCGTGTTCTCGAATGCCCCAAGCGGCGATCCTGCGGTCGACCTGCTCAAATGCCGCCATAAGCGGATCTTCAACGATCCGGTCGGCCTCAAGCTGGCCAAGAACCAGAAATCTTCGCTCTTCCAGACCTACGTCCGGGATACCGGTGAAATCCTCAACGACCTGTCGATGCCGATCATCATCAATGGCCGTCACTGGGGTGCCGTGCGGATTGGTTTCAAGACCGACATGGTGGTCTGAAGACGGCCGGGATAGCGCCGCATGGCGCTATCCGCCTAGCCTCAGCCCCTGCCTAATAGATGATTTCGACGTTCTCCGGCTGCAACCAGCCGGTCAGCGCCTCCAGCAGCAGATCATCGAGCCTGACGCGGAACTTCTCGCCCAGCACCAGTTCGCATTCAGCATCCTTGTTGCGATAGCGAATACGAACCTGGGCCGTTCCCGGCACAAACGGCTGCAGTAGCGACTTCAACTTGCGGGCATCTGCCGCCGCGCCCATCCGCAACTGCAGGTGTTTGGCGAAACGCGCCCGCGCCTCGCCCAAAGTCATCAGCTTGTCGGCCGTCACGCTGTTGCTGCCTGAAAACTCGTCGTAGCGAACGCGCCCCTCAATGATCAGCACCTCATCGGTAACGATCTTGGCTCGTTCAGCCTCGAACAATTCGTTGAAGACGGTGACTTCGATCATCCCGGTACCATCATCCAGCTGAACGAACAGCATCTTGCCGCGCCGGGTCATCTGGGTCCGCACGCCAACGACCACACCGGCCAGCGCCGTCGTTTCCTTGGCCGGTTCCAGACGGTTCAGCGGCCGGCGGATGAAGCGCGACAACTCTTTCTTGCAGGTGTTGTAGGGATGGCCGGAGAAGAAGAAGCCGAGCGCCGTCTTCTCCTGCATCAGCTTTTCCTTTTCATCCCACGGCTTGACAGTGAGATATTGCGGCGCGTGCTCCTCGGCCACATTCCCGATATCAAACAAACTCGTCTGCATTGCATTGCGTTCGGCCTGATCAGCGAACTCCATCGCCACGCCGACGGATGCCAGCAAGCGATAGCGATCCGGCACTTCGCTGCCGGCAACCTTCGGGGCGATGCCATCGAATGCCCCAGCCTTGATCAGCGCCTCGGTTGTCCGGCGATTGACCATGCGCTTGTCGCAACGCTTGCAAAAATCGAACAAATCCTTGAACGGCCCGCCTTCTTCGCGTGCCTTCAAAATGACGTTCACGGCCTGCTCGCCAGTGCCTTTCACCGCACCGAGGCCATAGCGGATCGTGCTGCGGTCGACCGGCTCGAAACGGTAATTCGAGGCATTGACATCCGGCCCGAGCATCTTGAGCTTGTTGGCCGGCCCGACGGCATCTTCGTAGAAGATCTTGACCGAGTCGGTGTTGTCCATGTCGGACGACATGGTCGCCGCCATGAAGGCCGCGCAATGGTGCGCCTTGAGCCAGGCGGTGTGATAGGTGACGACGGCGTAGGCGGCGGTGTGCGACTTGTTGAAGCCGTATTCCGCGAACTTGGTCATCAGGTCGAACAGTTGCTCGGCCAGCGCCGGGTCGTAACCTTTTTTCTTCGCCCCTTCGGCAATCGTCGCCCGGTGGGCGGCCATTTCCTCGGCTTTCTTCTTGCCCATCGCCCGACGCAGCATGTCGGCGCCACCGAGCGTGTAGCCGCCGATGATCTGCGAAATCTGCATCACCTGTTCCTGATACACGATAACGCCGTAGGTCGGCGACAGACAGGCGGTCAGGTCGGGGTGGAAATAGTCGATCTTCTGCTGACCTTTTTTACGCAGAATGAAGTCATCCACCATCCCAGAGCCCAACGGACCGGGACGATAGAGCGCCAGCACAGCGATGATGTCTTCAAAACGGTCGGGCGCCAGCTTCTTGAGCAGCTTCTTCATGCCCTCCGATTCAACCTGGAAGATCGCTGTTGTATTGGCATCTTTCAGAATCTGGTAGGCGGCCGGGTCCTTGAAGCCGAGCGACATCAAATCGAGCTTCTCGCCGGTCATCCGGCGGATGTACTCAACAGCCAGCTCGATAATGGTCAGATTTCGCAGACCCAAAAAGTCGAACTTCACCAGCCCGGCTTTTTCAACGTCGTCCTTGTCGAACTGCGACACCGGCGAAGCATCGGCGCCGGTGGCCTGATAAATCGGACAGAAATCGGTGATCTTGCCCGGCGCGATCAGCACGCCCCCGGCGTGCATGCCGACGTTTCTGGTCAAATCCTCCAGTCGACCGGCCAGATCGAACAGCTCGCGCACGGTTTCACCGTCGCCGTCGCCCTCCATCATTTCCTTGAGCTGCGGCTCCTGCTCCAGCGCCTCGGCCAGCGACACCGGCTTGTTCTGGACAATCGGGATCAGTTTGGAAATGCGGTCGCACATCGAGTACGGCAGGCCGAACACGCGGCCGACGTCGCGGATCACCGCCTTGGAGGACATCGTACCGAAGGTGGCAATCTGCGAAACCGCCTGCGGGCCGTAGTGCTCGCGCACGTATTCGATGACGCGCCAGCGGTTGTCCTGACAGAAGTCGATATCGAAGTCGGGCATGGAAACCCGTTCCGGATTCAGGAAGCGTTCGAACAGCAGCGCGTATTCCAGCGGATCGATGTCGGTAATGCGCAGCGAGTAGGCGACCAGCGAACCGGCACCTGAACCCCGCCCCGGGCCAACCGGCACACCGTTTTGCTTGCCCCAGTTGATGAAGTCCGCCACGATCAGGAAGTAACCGGGGAAGCCCATCTGGAGAATGGTTTTACACTCAAAAACCAGACGCTCATCGTATTCCGGCCTGCGCTGCTGGCGCACCTCCGGGTCCGGATACAGCTCGGCAAGACGGATTTCCAGCCCCTTCTTTGCTTCTTCAACCAAATATTCACCGTCGGTCATGCCCGGCGGAATCGGGAAGTCAGGCAGAAAATTCTTGCCCAGCGTCATCTCGATATTGCAGCGCCGGGCGATTTCCAGCGTGTTTTCCAACGCCTCCGGCAGGTCGGCAAACAGCTCGACCATTTCGGCCTGGTTCTTGAAATATTGCTGGTCGGTATAGATTTTCGGCCGGCGATGATCGCCGAGTACATAACCCTCGGCAATGCAAACCCGCGCTTCATGCGCCTGGAAGTCGTCCTGATCGAGAAACTGGATGGGATGCGTTGCCACCAGCGGCAGCCCCAACTCGCCAGCCAGATCGGCCGTTGCCTGAACAACGGCCTCCTGCTGCGGTTGACCGTAGCGCTGCACTTCAAGGTAGAAAGCCCCGGGGAAAATGGCCTCCCAGGCTCTGGCCCGCTCACCCGCCAGTTCAAAATTGCCGTTAACCAGTGCTTCCCCGACATCGCCGAGATGCGCGCCGGACAAAGCAATCAAGCCATCGCTCCCTAGTTCGGCAAACCACTCGCGCCGGATCTCGGCACGATCGCGCCGGCCTTCGACCAAATAAGCCCGCGTCAGCAACTCGCATAGCTGCTGATAACCGGTGCGGTTTCTGACCAACAGCAGCAAGCGCGAAGCATCATCCGGCGCTTCCGGATTGGCAATCCAGACATCGGCACCGGCAATCGGCTTGACGCCCTTGCCCCGCGCGCCGGAATAAAACTTGACCAGACCGAAGAGATTGCCGAGGTCGGTCACGGCCATCGCCGGCATGCCATCGCTGGCTGCACGTTTGACGGCATCACCGATCCGGACGATGCCGTCGGTCACTGAATATTCGGAATGGAGGCGAAGAGGAACGTAGCGCGGGGGATTCATGGGTGCAATTTTACCTTTTGCCGCGAGCGCCCGCTCGGCCCACGTTACTTCGATCAGGAAAACAGCGGCCAACAAAGCCGTGTGAATTTAGACAAAGTATGTCGGGCGCGTTAATCTAGCCAAAAAACCAGAATGGAACGAGACAATGAGCCTACCGGCAAAGCGACGGGGAATGAGCGTTGCGCGCTTCGCGCTTCCCATCGCGACCTGGGCACAGCTTGCAGTCGCCTGCCTGTTCCTGGCCGGAGTATGGCAAACCGCATTTGCGGCCGCCGAAACACGGCAGGATATTCTGGTCATCTCGTCCTACCACACCGGCCTGCCATGGACGGATGGTCAAGTGGCCGGCTTGCGCGATGGCTTTGCCAATGCCTCGCCGCCGGTTGAACTGCATATCGAATTCCTCGACACCAAGCGGACGCCCCCGAGTCCGGCCTATCTCGCCCAGGCGGCGCGTCTGTTCGACGGAAAATACCGCCAGAACAAACCGGCACTGATCGTTGCCCAGGATGATGACGCG
Source organism: Dechloromonas sp. TW-R-39-2 (assembly GCF_016864195.1). Lineage (NCBI taxonomy): Bacteria > Pseudomonadati > Pseudomonadota > Betaproteobacteria > Rhodocyclales > Azonexaceae > Dechloromonas > Dechloromonas sp. TW-R-39-2. The sequence continues at coordinate 992,223 of NZ_CP045202.1, read as the reverse complement.
CTCGACTTTGCCCTTCTGTTGCGCAAGCCCGGTCAGCTGTTCCACGGCATTCCACTAGTGTTCAGTGGTGTTGCCGGCGAGAGGGCGGCATCGCTGAAAACAGAAAGCGACATCACCGGCGTATTCGACGATGCCGACATCAGCAGCAACATTGCACTGCTGCGCCGACTGATTCCCGGATTGGAACGAGTTGTTTTCATCCACGACCAGAGTCGCACCGGCCTGGCGCAAGCGCGTGGCGCAGCCATGCTGGCACGGGAAAACAGCGATCTTGCCTTCGAGTTTCTGAGCGATCGACCGGCACCGTCAATCCAGCATCGCCTGACGCAGCTCGATACAAAAAGCGGCGTTATTTTGCTCACGTTCAACCGCGACAGTGAAAATCGCACCCTGACGCATGCCGAAGCCTCGCAGTTATGGGCGGCAGCCTCGGCTGCACCGGTGCTGGCCAAGGAGGATGGCATGGTCGTACCCGGCATCCTGGGTGGGCAGGTAGTCAGCAGTCATCGCCAGGGGTTCCAGGCGGCCACCTTGGCACAGCGTATCCTGGCCGGAGAAAATCCGGCGACCATTCCGCCCGCCGGAGGCCAGACGGAAGCCATTTTTGAATATCCGACACTTGTCCGTTTCGGCATTGACGAACAAAACCTGCCATCCGGTGCCGAGATCAGAAATAAGCCGCAATCGCTGCGTCAAACGCACCCGCGCGAATTCTGGCTGAGCACCGCCCTGATCGGCAGCCTGGGGCTGATCGTCATTTTACTGATCAGCCTGACCCGCCGCTCGCATCGTGCCCAACTCGCCTTGGCCCGCAGCGAACGGAATTACCGGGAAATCCTGGCGGCGACCAACGAAGCCATCATCATCCAGGCCGCCGATGGCAGCCTGATTGAAGCCAACGAAAGCTTTTGCCGGCTTTACGGTTACTCGACCGATGAGGCGCATCAACTCAGCATCGGCGACCTCAGCAGCAACACACCGCCCTACACCCAGGCAGATGCCGCCCGCTGCTTGGAACAGGCGCTGGAACGCGGTGTACATATTTTCGAATGGCACGCCCGGCACAAGAACGGCCATTTGTTCTGGGTTGAAGTTGCCTTGCGCACCGCGGAAATCGGTGGCGAATTCCGCCTCGTCGCTGCGGTGCGCGATATTGAAGAGCGCAAACAGGCCGAATCCGCCCTGCGTGCCAGCGAAGAACGCTACCGACTCTTGCTCCGCCACTCGCCGGTCGGCATTGTGCACTTCGACCTCGATCTCAAGATCACCTACGCCAACGACCGTTTTTCCGACATCCTGCATGCCCAGCGCGACCGGATGATCGGGCTGAATCTCAATCTGGTACGCGACCAGTCGCCTATCCCCGCCTGCCGGAAAGCGACGACCGGCATGCCCGGTTACTACGAGGGCGAATACCAAAGCACCTTGTCCGGCCACACCACCTGGGTTTCCTTCCGCACCGCACCGGCCATCAACTCGCGCGGCGCCGTCATCGGCGGCATCGGGATTGTCGAGGATATTTCCGCCCGGATTGCCGCCGAAAAAGCGGTGCTGCGCCTGAACGAAGACCTCGAACAACGTGTCGAGGAGCGGACCAACGCCTTGCTCAAGGCCAATGCCGACATCCAGGCGGCGATGAAACAGCTGGCCCAGTCGGAACGGCTTGCCGCCCTTGGTAATCTGGTTGCCGGTGTCGCCCATGAATTGAACACGCCCCTGGGCAATGCCAATACGGTCGCCAGCACCTTGCGCGACCGGATCAAGGAATTGGGCGCAAGCATCGACAGCGCCAAGCTGACCAAGAATGGACTGCAGCGCTTCATGACCGACAGCAGCGACGCCGCCGCCCTGATCGAACGCAACATCGAGCGAGCCGCTGAATTGATCAACAGTTTCAAGCAGGTGGCTGTAGACCAGACCAGCATCCGCCGCCGGCGATTCGATCTGGCCCAGGCCATGGAGGAAATGCTGTCGACACTGCGCCCACGCATCAAACGCACTGCGCATCGGGTACAGGTCGACATTCCGGCCGGCATCATGCTCGACAGCTACCCGGGGCCACTCGAACAGATTGTCTCGAACCTGGTGCTCAACTCGCTGACCCATGCATTCGGCGACCAACCAAACGGCAAAATCCACCTCGCCGCCCACTGCGCCGGCGAGCAAGTGATCATCGAATATCGCGACAACGGACGCGGCATGGACGAGACGGAAGCCTCGCGTGCCTTCGACCCGTTTTTCACCACTCGCCTGGGTACCGGCGGTAGTGGGCTCGGTCTGTACATCACACGCAATCTGGCCAGCGACGTACTGGGCGGCAGCATCGAACTGGAAACAGCGCGCGGCAGCGGCACCCATTTCACGCTGCGCCTGCCGCTGATTGCCCCGTTCGCGCTCAGCGAACCCGACTCCGACAGCACCGACAGGCAGTGAACGCGGTACATTAACATCCCCTAATAAAACCACTGAGGAGACTGCCGATGACACAACCCGCCGCTACCGATTTTGCCCCGCTGGTCCTGCGCGATGACCGGGCCGATGGCCTGACCACGCTGACCCTGAACCGGCCCGGCCAGTTCAATTCCCTGTCCAGGGACATGTTGACCGCGCTGAAAGCCGAACTCGATGCGATTGCTGCCTGCGAAGCGATTCGTGTCGTCGTCATTGCCGGGGCCGGCAAGGCTTTCTGCGCCGGGCATGACCTCAAGGAAATGCGCGGCAATCACAGCAAGGAATTCATGCAGGCACTGTTCAGGCAATGCGGCGAACTGATGCTCGCCATCACGCAGATGCCGCAACCGGTCATCGCCCGCGTGCACGGCATCGCCACCGCGGCCGGTTGCCAGCTGGTCTCGATGTGCGACCTGGCGGTCGCCGCCGATGTCGCCAAGTTTGCCGTCTCGGGAATCAACGTCGGATTATTCTGCTCAACCCCGGCCGTCGGGCTGGCGCGCAATCTTGGCCGCAAGGCGGCGCTCGAAATGCTGCTCACCGGCGACTTCATCGACGCACTTGAAGCCAAGGTCAAGGGCCTGGTCAACCGCGTGGTCCCGGCCGATGCCCTGGATGCCGAAGTGGAACGTCTCGCCCAATCCATCCTCGCCAAGAGCGCGGTCGCCATCCGCATGGGCAAAGGCATGTTCTACCGGCAACTGGAGATGGGGCTGAGCGAGGCGTATGACTACGCCGGTGAAGTCATGGCCTGCAACATGATGAGCGAAGATGCCGGCGAAGGAATCGATGCCTTCATGCAAAAACGGAAACCGGCTTACAAAGGCTGTTGACCGCAGCACGGCCAAGCTCGGCGAAAGGCCGGACCAAACTCCGGCCAGCCGACCTGAAGCGGGTTAAAATCCCGCCCCATGCACGCCCACTCACCTGCTCGCCAGACCCTGCTGCTTTTCTTGCTCGCCCTTACCGTGCTGCTGCCCGGCATCTGGGAAGCGACCGGCCTGAGCGGCAAGGACGAGTTTTTCCTCGGCCTGCGCACGCCGATGGAAATGATCGAAGGCAATCACTGGCTGGTTCCCTTTCTTGACGGTGCGCCACGCATCCGCAAACCGCCGATGCTTTACTGGCTGGGCCGGGCCAGCTATGAACTGTTCGGCATTTCGATCGTCAGCACACGTCTGGTCGGCGTTCTTTTTGCCACCCTGCTGGTGGTCTCGGCCGCCGGGATTGCCCGACGTCTTTCCGGACGCCACGAAAGCGGCTGGCTGGCCGGCTGCATCCTGCTCGGTTGCCTCGGCATGGCGACAGAAGGCCGGCGTTTCATGCTCGATGTTCCGGTCGCCGCACTGTCGAGTGCCGCCTTCTGGACTTTCCTGATCTGGTTCGATTCCCGTCGTCTGGCCTGGTTGACCGCGACAACGCTGCTGCTCGCCGCCGGCTTCATGACCAAAGGCCCGATCGTCGCGCTGGTCTGCGGTGGCGGCACACTTGCGCTGTGGCTCAACGGGCGGCTGCGCCTCGCCGAATTGTCCCGGCACCGGCTGGCCCTGTTCGGCCACGCGGTGCTCTGGGCGGCCCTCTCGCTCCCCTGGTTTTTCATCGTCCGGACGCTTTATCCTGAAGCCGCCAACCTGGTACTGGCAGACGAACTGGAGTCGCGCCAGTTTTTCAACCTGTCGCCCGGCATCTTCCTCGGCCTGCTCAACATTGCGCTGCCCTGGGTCATCGTGTTCATCTACGCGGCCTGGAAAATGCGCCACGAAAATGGCGCGCCGCGTGTTGCCCTGCTCTGGTTCGCTGCCACTTTCCTGCCGTTTCTGCTGATCAAGAGTTTCGATCGCTACCTGATCGGCTCGCTTGTGCCACTGGCCATATTTCTCGCCCTGGCGCTGCCACAGGTCAAGGCGCGCTGGCCATTCCGGATCGGCGCCCTGCTCGCCCTCCTGTTTGGCGCGTTGCTCGCCGGCTTCTGCTTCTGGTTCAAGCTGGGCGGCTGGTACTGGCTGCTGCTGCCAGCCGCCTACCTCGCCTGGGCCTGGTGGCAGGAACGTGGTCGCGGCCACACGCTGGCGGCCCCCGCCATTTTCTGGATCGCCGTGCTGTGGGGTGTTTTCCCGGCGATCGGCGTCAACGCCGTACCGGGCGATGTGGTCGCCCTCGGCAAGGGCCGCCCGGTCGCCATGTTCGACGGCCCGCAACCGGCCATGCTGCCGATCCTCAGCGCCCAGGCGCATCGTCACTATGGCCGCCTGGATGCCTTCGACCTGGCTGAAATCAGCGCCCTGAAAACACCGGTTTTCGTTGAAGACAAAGACATTTCGCGCTTCCAGCAAGCGTTGACCGCAGCAGGCTACAGCGCAAACGAACTCGGTCGCTACGAGACGCTGGCTTCGCACGGCTCCGGCCTGCGCTTCGCCCGCGTCGGCAGCAACCGGGCCGACTGGCAAAATGCATTCGCCAGCCGCAGTCTCGCCCCCTTGCTCACCCGTGTTTTCTGGTTCGAGATCAGCCGGCCATGAGCAAGGAATCGCCCGCCTTGCCACGCTGGCTTCCCGTTCTACTCTTTGCGCTCGCACTGAGCGCCGCGTTCTGGCGCATCCCCAAACCCGAGGCGCCGGCCTTCGTCCCGCCGCCGCCCGCGGCAGCTTCAACGCTGCCGGCCATGTTCGCGGCCGAGATGCTGCCGAGCGCCGGCGAATCGGCACATGCCGCCGCGCTGGCCCAATTGCCCGACGGCCGCCTGGTTGCCGCCTGGTTTGCCGGTAGCCGCGAAGGCGCCGCCGACGTCGCCGTCTGGTTCAGCACACAAGGCAAAGAGGGCTGGAGCCGACCGCAAGCCATTGCCACCCGCGAAACAACCGCCGGCGGCACTTTCGCTTACGTGCGCAAGGTCGGCAACCCGGTACTTTACGCAGAAGGCGGCTGGCTGCACCTTTGGTATGTCAGCGTGGCCGTTGGCGGCTGGGCTGGCAGCTCGCTCAATCACAGCGTTTCGACCGATCACGGCAAAAGCTGGTCGAAGCCCGAAAAACTGCAGACTTCGCCATTCGCCAACATCAGCACGCTGGGCCGCACAGCGCCGATGGCGCTGGCCGATGGCGGCCTGGGTCTGCCGGTCTACCATGAATTCATTGCCAAACACGGCGAATGGCTGCGCCTTTCGGCCACCGGACAAATCATCGACAAAGTACGCATGACACACGATGTCCGTACTTTGCAACCAGCTATCGTTGCGTTCGACGCACAACGAGCCATCGCTTTTTTGCGCGACGCCGGCTCCGGCAGCAACAAGGTTCAGGTCACGCAAACAGACAATGGCGGCCAGTCATGGCAAGCCGGCGAGGCTTTGAACGTGCCCAATCCGAACGCCTCGGTCGCCGCACTGCGCCTGCGCAGCGGTCGCCTGTTGCTGGCCGGCAATCCGCCGAATGGGCGGGAAGCGCTGTTGCTCTGGATTTCAGCCGATGACGGCAAGACCTGGCAGGCCAGCCGAACGATAGAAACCGCACCGGATGCCGGCGCCGAGTTTTCCTACCCGGCCCTGTTGCTCGGGCGCGACGGACGCATTCACCTGGCCTACACCTGGCGCCGCCTGGGCATCAAGCATGCCGCCTTCAGCGAAGCCTGGCTGGACGAGGAAAAACCATGAACCCGGTGGCTTCCTACGGTCTACTCGCCCACAGCCTGATTTTCGGTGCGCTGATTGCCCTGCTCCCGCTCGGCCCGCTGCGCGCCCGTGCTGCGCTGGCCGCAACGGCGCTGGCCTTGCTCACCGGCATTGCGCCGGCCATGCACGGTTTTTTCGGTACGCCCTCGGTCACCCTGCTGCAACTGGCCATCCTCCAGCTGGCAGGCAGAACGCCATCGCCACTCGGCGACCGCCCGGCGCTGGGCCTGGTGATTTTTGCCCTGTTTTTCTATCCGGCCGCACTCGGCTGGGGACCATTCGACCCGTACGCCAGCGGTTACCAGCCATGGATGCTGCTCGCTGCCTGCATCCCTGTTGCAGCAGCGTTGAGCTGGCGACGACTTGATCGCTGGCTGCTGATCCTGGCAGTCGACCTGGCTGCTTACGCCAGCGGAATTTTCGCCAACCTCTGGGATGTGTTGCTCGACCCGCTGCTGGTCCTGGGTGCGCTGGTCGTCGTCTTGCTGAATGTCCGGCGACGGTTTACCGGACCAGGGAATCGCTGATCAGCTTGCGAATACTGCCGGCCTCGAAAGGCTTGTCGCAAATGGCCGACACTCCGGCCCGCTCGACGGCCGCCAGACGCCCCATGTTTTGCTCGCTGGTCACCATCAGCACCGGCACATTGTTCTGCCAGCTTTGCGTGCGGATATATTCGGTCAATTCACGACCATCCATTTCCGGCATGTTGTAATCGGTAATCACCAGGTCGACCATGGTGTCCTGCAGCAAGGCTACGGCCTGTTTGCCGTCGGCCGCTTCGGTAATCCGCTCGATGCCCAGCTCGCTCAACAAGCGGTGCAGATGGCGGCGCGAGGCGAAGCTGTCATCGACCAGCAGGACCCGGAGGTTTTCGATTTCGGACACGTCCATGTCGTCCGGTGGATTCAGGTAATCCGCCGCGGCATAAAGCGCCCGGGACAATTGCTGTTCATTGAACGGCTTGGTCACGATACTGCAGGCGCCGGACTGGCGAACCGGCTCCAGCACCTGGGGACGCGTCTCGCTGGAAACCAGGATGAAGGGAATCGATTCCAGTTCGGGATCGTCGCGCATGGCAGCGACCAGCTCGGTCCCGGCCATGTCCGGCAGGTAAAGGCTGCTGATCACGATCTGCCCACCGGCCGGTTTGCAAGTCAGGGCCTGCAGCGCAGCACTTCCGGTATCGACCGTTTCGATCGACTGGATGCCTTGATGCTGAAGCATGCGTCCGACCAGATTGGCCTGCATGCTCGAAGGCTCGACGAGCAGGACGGAAAGATCAGCCAGCGAGGTAGTCAGGGCCATGCGGTCACTCCGGATTGAGCAGTAATAACCGCACTATAGCAGTGCACCGCGATTCCGTAAGGCGATGCACTGCGAATGGGCCGGCGGCCCATCTCGGACTTAGCCGCGCAGGCGGGAAGCGACCTCGGCAACACGTTGACCGTAACGCTTGGCGGTATCCAGATCGCCTTGCGGAATTTCATCGACACTGGCGTCGGACGGCGACTGAACCAGCAGGCCGACCGAGCCGCCCAGGTTGTTGATGTCGGTACGTGCGGCCGCCTTGCTGTTGCTCGGCAACAGGCCGAGGCTGACCCAGATGCCGCCATGTTGCGAAGCCAGGGTCTGCAGGCCGATCAGCGTGACCTGCTTGTCGCCGTTCAGGCTGGCGCTGTTGGTGAAACCGCCAAACACCTTGTCCTGCCAGGCGCGCGTAAACCATGCCTTGGACGAGGCATCGGCAAATTTCTTGAACTGCCAGCTGGCTCCGCCCATATAGGTCGGCGTGCCAAAGATGATGGCATCGGCCGCTGCCAGTGCGTTCCAGTCGGATTCGCCGATATTGCCTTCGGCATCAATGGCGATCAGCTGAGCGGCTGCGCCTTCGGCAACTTGCTGGGCGACGCGCTGGGTATGGCCGTAGCCGGAGTGATAGACAACAACAACTTTGCTCATGGTCTTTCCTTTCAAAGGCTTGAATAAAAATCGAGGGTAAAAATTAGAAGGGAGGCAAATCGAAAAGCAGGAACTCGGTATCGGCCGCCGCCTGGAAAAGCAGCTGGCTTTCATCGGCAATCTTGGCGGCATCGCCGCCTGCCAGGAATTGGTCATTCAGGGTCAGTTGACCGCGAACAACGTGCACATAGGCTGCACGTCCGGTCGCCAATCGATAGTCGATCGACTCTCCGGCTGCCAGCACCGAGGCGTACAGGCGGGCATCCTGGCCGATCGTCGTGCTGCCCTCGGCCCCATCCGGCGAAGCAACCAGGCGCCAGCGGCCCCGCATTTCATCGACCGGCAAAGGCTGCTGCTCGTAACTGGCCGACGTACCGCGCACCGCCGGCTCGATCCAGATCTGCAGCAGATGAGTCTCGACGTCGGGCGAAGGATTGAACTCGCTATGCATGATGCCTTTGCCGGCACTCATGCGCTGCACCTCGCCACGCCGGATGACGCCGCCGTTACCGAGGCTGTCCTTGTGCTCGAGCGAACCGGCCAGGATATAGGTCACGATTTCCATGTCGCGATGGCCGTGCATGCCAAAGCCCATGCCCGGTGCCACACGGTCTTCATTGATCACACGCAGCGCACCCCAGCCCATTTCAGCCGGATCGTAATAATCGCCAAAAGAAAAGCTGTGCAATGCCTTTAGCCAGCCGTGATCGGCCCGGCCCCGCTCGGCAGATAATCTTGGAACAATCATGGCAACTCCTTGTGAACAATCGGTATGGCTTTGTCAGCATACTAGGCGTAGAGTTCAGGCATATCCAGCGAATTATTCCGGCACTATCGTTCAATAAAATTCACATGAAAATATCGCTCGAATTACTGCACATTCTCGATGCCATCGACTGCCACGGCAGCTTCACTGCCGCAGCCAGCGCACTGCACCGCGTTCCCTCGGCGCTGTCACACGCCGTTGCCAAGCTGGAAAGCGACCTGAATGTTGCACTGTTCATCCGCGAAGGACGACGCGCCAGCCTGACCCCGGCGGGACGAACCTTGCTTGACGAAGGGCGCCACCTGCTGCGCGCCGCCGCCGAACTGGAGCGGCGCGTCCAGCGTATTGCCACCGGCTGGGAGGCCGAACTGCGTATCGCGGTCGACATGATCATTCCGGTCGAACGCCTGTTCCCGTTGCTTGAACGTTTTTACGCCGACTGCCCGGTGACACAAATTCGCCTGTCCACCGAAGTGCTGGGCGGCAGCTGGGATGCGCTGGCCACCGACCGGGCCGATCTGGTGATTGGCGCACCGGGCGACATGCCGGCACGCAGCGGGATCAACAGCCGCCTGCTCGGCATGCGCACCCAGCAACTTTTTGTCGTTGCGCCGACCCACCCGCTGGCCAGTCATCCAACGCCGATCCCAAGCAGCGAGTTACGCCGGCATCGGGCCGTGGTCATCGCCGACACCTCCCGCGAGCTGGCCGCACGCACCATTGGCCTGCTCGAAGGGCAGGACATCCTGCGCGTGCCGAACATGGCAGCCAAGGCCGGGGCGCAAATTGCCGGCCTGGGTGTCGGGCATTTGCCGGTCTGGCTGGCCGGACCGGAAATCGCCGCCGGCCGGCTGGTCGAAAAAGCACTGGCCGATCCGCGACCGCCGATGCCCTGCCACATTGCCTGGCGAACCCGCCAGATCGGCAAGGCCCTTGGCTGGTTTCTCGGTGAGCTGGAGAAAAACGAACAAATCGAGGCGTTGACCGCAGGATTGTAAAACGCAAAAAAATCAGCCCTGGCGACAAAGCCGGCAAAGATGCACTTTTCGCCCTAGACTATCGTTACCTGTCTAGCCAAGCTGTTTTCGTAGCCCGACAAATCATGCCCGCCAAACTCATCCGCGTCTTTGCCTTTCTCGCTGCACTGATCCCGCTTTCACCGGTTCAGGCAGCAGAAAACGTCACCCTGCAACTGAAATGGACGCACGCCTTCCAGTTTGCCGGCTATTACGCTGCCAAGGAACGGGGCTACTACGAGGAGGCAGGGCTCAATGTCGAGATCAAGGAGGCACGGCCCGGGCTCGACGTGGTCGATGAAGTCGTTTCCGGCCGGGCCGAATTCGGCGTAGGCACCAGCAGCCTGCTGCTCGAACGTAAAGCCGGCAAACCGGTCGTCGCCTTGGCGGTCATTTTCCAGCACTCGCCGCAAATCATCGTCGCCGCCCAGCAAAGCCGGACACAAAGCGTGCACGACATCAGCGGCAAGCGCGTGATGATCGAACCACTGGCCGAGGAGCTGTTCACCTACCTCAAGCGCGAGGGCGTTCCACTCGACAACATCAAGCAGCTCGAACACAGTTTTTCACCCGGTGACCTGTTGACCGGAAAAGTGGACGCGATCTCGGCCTACATCACCAGCGAACCTTACTTTCTCGACAAAGCAGGCTTCGACTATCAAATCCTGACGCCACGCTCGGCAGGTATCGATTTTTACGGCGACAACCTGTTCACCCGCAGTCAGGAGGTCGAGCAACACCCGGCCCGCGTCCGTGCCTTCCGCGATGCCAGCCTGCGTGGCTGGCAGTACGCCATGGCCCACCCGCAGGAAATCATCGACCTGATCACCCGCCAATACAGTTCACCGGCCATGGCAGAGTTCCTGCGCTTCGAACACGCCCGGATGGAGCCGTTGATCCGGGCCGACCTGTTGCCGATCGGTTACATGAACAACGGCCGCTGGCAACACATTGCCGACACTTACGCTGAAAGCAAGATGCTGCCGAATGATTTCAGCCTCAACGGTTTCATCTACGAAACCAATCCGAAAATAGACCTGGAACGCCTGTACACCTACCTTGCACTGGCGCTCGGCATCATCGCCCTGATTACCGGTGCGGCACTGCACACCATCCGGACCAACCGGCAACTGAAACACAGCAAATCCGAACTGATGGTGCACAACCAGGTGCTACACCTGATCAGCCAGGGCACCCCTTTGCCCAAGGTGCTCGACGAACTGGCCCGGCGCGTCGAACTACTGCACCCCGGTGCGCTCTGCTCCATTCTCCTGCTCGATGAAAGTGGCAAGCACCTGCAGCACGGCGGGGCGCCCAGCCTGCCTGATTTCTACACCGAAGCAGTCAACGGCCTGGCCATCGGCGACGGTGTCGGCTCATGCGGCACCGCGGCTTTTCGTGGCGAACGGGTAATTGCCGAGGATCTTCAACAGCACCCATACTGGAAGAATTTCCGTGAAATCACGCGCCGGGCAGACTTGCACTCCTGCTGGTCGCAACCCTTCCTTGACCGCAACGCCAAGGTACTGGGCACCTTTGCGATTTACCACCGCCACCCGAGCAAACCCTCAGAGACAGAAATCCAGCTGATCCAGGACTATGCCAGCCTGGCCAAAATCGCGGTCGAACGAAAACAGACCGAAACGACCCTGGCGCAAACCCAGGCCAGCTACCGGCTGATCGCCGACAACAGCAGCGATGTCATTTGGCTGATGAATCTCGACGATCTACGCTTCACCTACATCAGCCCTTCGATTGAGCGCCTGCGCGGCTGGACGGCCGCCGAAGTGATGGCGCAACCGCTCGCCGCGGCACTGACCCCCGAATCGGCCGAGCGGGTCAACGCCACGCTGCACCACAGCCTGCAGCGCATCGCCGAAGGTGACCTGCAAGCCCGTTTCGCCACCACCGAAGTCGACCAGCCCTGCAAGGATGGCCGGATCGTCAGCACCGAAGTCGTCACCAGCATCCTGCTCGACGCCGCCGGGCAACCGCACCAGATCCTCGGCATTACCCGCGACATTACCGAACGCAAGCGCAATGAAGCCGAACTGGCTCGGCATCGAGACCACCTCGAAGCGATGGTCAGGGAGCGTACCGTTGCCCTGTCGATTGCCAAGGAAGCCGCTGAAGCAGCCAGCCGGGCGAAGAGCACCTTCCTGGCCAACATGAGCCACGAACTTCGCACCCCGATGAACGCCATCATGGGTATGACTGACCTGGCGTTGCGCCGGGCCAGCGATGCCAAGCAAAGCGACCAGTTGAACAAGGTGGCCCAGGCATCGCAGCACCTGCTGGCCGTGATCAATGACATTCTCGACATTTCGAAAATCGAAGCCGAACAGCTCAGCCTCGACAAGGTCGATTTTTCGCTCGACAGCGTGATGAGCAATCTGCACGGGCTGGTTGCCCCGCTGTTCAGCCGCAAGGGACTCGAATTCCTGATCGACCTGCCCGAGGAGCTCAACCATCTGCCGCTCAAGGGCGACCCTTTGCGCCTGGGCCAGATCTTGCTCAACCTGAGCAGCAATGCGATCAAGTTCACCGACCAGGGCAGCATCGTCGTGCGGGCCCATGTCGCCTATTCGGACAATGAGGAAGTCCTGATCCATTTCTCGGTCAAGGACACGGGCATCGGCATTTCGGCGGAAGATCAACGACGCCTGTTCATGGCTTTTGAACAGGCCGACAGCTCGACCACCCGCCACTACGGCGGCACCGGTCTGGGGCTGGCAATCAGCAAGCGCCTGGCCCAGATGATGGGCGGCACGATCGGCGTCGAAAGCAAACCCGGCGCGGGCAGCCTGTTCTGGTTCTCGGCCCGCTTCGCCAAAGTCGACGGACTTTCCGGGCAAACGCCTGCGGACCCCGCGATGCCGGCAGAAATGGTGCTGCGCACGCATTATGCCGGTAGACGCGTGCTACTCGCCGAGGACGAACCGATCAACCAGGAAGTCTCACGCGGCCTGCTCGAAGAAGCCGGCTTGCAGGTTGATCTGGCTGAAAACGGGGTCATCGCCGTCGCCCTCGCCGAGCAAACCCCTTACGCCCTGATCCTGATGGACATGCAAATGCCGGAACTGAACGGGCTCGACGCCACCAAGGCCATCCGCAGCCAACCCGGCCACGCCAAGACGCCAATTATTGCGATGACCGCCAACGCTTTCGGCGAAGATCGCCAGCGCTGCCTGATGGCCGGCATGAACGATCACATCGGTAAACCGGTGGACCCCGACCTGCTGTTTGCCACCTTGCTTCAATGGCTGCAGGCATCATCCTGAGCAAAAAGCCCCGAATGTCGCGGTCGACCGCGCCAACGGGGATTATTCGGTTTCCGCCCAGTCAATGATCGCCCGCCACTGCTCAAGATCCCGCTCGGCGCGCGAGGGCGGCAAATCGAAAATCGTCATCCCCGCCGCCGTTGCCTGGACATAGGTTTGCGTATCGCGCAAATAGGCCAGGACCGGCAGATCGAAGGTTGCAAAAAACTTCTCCAGTTCGCCGGCGGCCCGTGTCCTGGCATCAACCCGCATGCCAATCACGGCAACGTCGGCCTTGCCCTTGCGGACCGCCTTTTCGGAAAGCAGCTCGGTCAGGAAGTGACGCGTCGCCAGCATATCGAACATCGACGGCTGGACAGGAACGATAACGCGGGTTGATAACTTGAGTACTTTTTCAAGCATCTTGCCATGCAGGCCGGCCGGGGTATCGAGGACGACATGCGTCGTCCCCTTGGGCGGACGCGCGATATTGTCATGGCCGATATCCCAGGTATCGATACTCGGCAACTCAAACGGCCGGATCGCCAACCATTCGCGTGAAGATTGCTGACGATCGATATCCCCCAGCATCACATCGTGACGTTTCGAGGCGAAATAGCCGGCCAGATTGGTGGCCAGCGTACTTTTCCCCGAGCCGCCCTTCGGATTGGCGACGAGAAAGGCTTTCATGCGGATTGTTCCAGTTTACTCAAGGTCCGGCGCACCAGATTGACGTGTTCCCGCAAGGTATAAACCAGATCGGTAAAACCAAGCGGCACATGCAACTGGCTGGCTTCATCATCGAGGGCATCGAGACGGCTGCGGTACTCTCCCAGCAAGGCCATGTCGAAGTGGTTCTTGAGATCATCCTCAAGAAACTTCAGCTCGCCGTAACAACGGAAAATTTTGGAGCGCACCCGCCACGTATAAATTGCCGGCGCAATTTTGAGCAAGGGAATAAGCAGGGCAACAATCGGGACAAGCAGAACGATCAGACGATCGATCAGGACCGCCAGCCAGAACGGCAGGTAGCGCTGCAGGAAAGGCGAGCCAGACTTGAAATAACGGGTTGCCTCGGAGGAGGCCGGCAGCATGTGATCCTTGTAGGCAGGAAATTCGCCTGCCCGCTGGAAAAAGCCCGATTTGCCATGCACTTCGCTGGCCGCCTGGAGCAGCAGCGTCTGCAAGGCCGGATGCAGGTCGTCGCGGACAATCAGGTTGGCAGTCGGTGCCAGCAAGGTGACGTCGGCCGGCGGAAAATCACGAACCAGATCAGCCACGCCATGCGGCATGGTCAGTTTGGTCAGGAAACCAAAGCGCCGCTGATAAGCATCAGCCTGTGCAAAGCTCATCACCTTGATGCCGGGCGAACGGAGCAACAACTGGACCACAGGTGCCTTCTCGGAAGCAATGACAAAAACAGCATCGACCCGCCCCTGCTGCAACTCCTCAGCCGCTTTCAGACCGGAGAGCGGAACCAGGTGATCCCCAGCCGGAATTTCATTGGCTTTCAGCAATTGCTGCGCCAATTGACGGACGCCCGACCCTTCCTGACCAATGGCCAGGCGCTTGCCGCGCAGATCGGTCAAGCGATCGAGGTGCTTCTCGCCACGATAAAAGACCCAGACCGGCTCGTAAAACATGCTGCCAAGCGAAAGCAGGCCGGAATCGTCTTCGGCGTCGGGGTCATCCTTCGGCTCGACCACACCGCCCTGCACGAACCCGAGTTGTGCCTCATCCTTTTTCAAGCGATCGAGATTCTCCAGCGAACCGGCTGAAGCCCTGACTTCAAGTGTCACGCCATCCCTGGCCAGAATGGTCGCGTAGCGTTGCGCAAACTGGTAGTAAGCCCCGCTTTCGCTACCGGTTGTGATGACGATCTTTTTGGGCGGCGCCGGTTCGACAAACTGGTAGGCAACGACAAAACCGATGCCGACAATCAGGAATATCCACCAGGCGGTGGCAAAAAGATCGCGTAGAGAGAGCAGTCCTGCCTTGATCTTGGCCATCATGGAATCAGAATCGTCGAACCGGTGGTTTTACGCGCTTCCAGATCGCGGTGTGCCTGGATGGCATCCTTCAGGGCATAACTCTGATTCACCTCGATGCGCACCTTACCGGAAGCCACGACCTCAAACAACTCCGCCCCGAGCGCCTCCAGATCGGCCCGTTTCGCGGTGTAATTCATCAGTGTCGGCCGGGTCACGAAAAGCGAGCCTTTTTGTGACAGCAACAGCAAGTCGAGCGGATCGACCGGACCGGACGCATTGCCGTAGCTGACCAGCAAGCCCATCGGCCGAAGGCTGTCCAGCGAGCCCATGAAAGTATCCTTGCCAACGCCGTCATACACCACCGGCACACCCTCGCCCCCGGTGATCTCGCGCACACGCGCCACAAAGTCTTCACTGCTGTAATTGATCACGTGATCACAACCATGCGCACGGGCGATATCGGCCTTGGCCGTCGAGCCGACCGTGCCGATCACCGTTGCACCAAGCGCCTTGGCCCACTGGCAGGCAATCAGGCCGACACCGCCGGCGGCGGCATGGATCAGCACGGCATCGCCGGCCTGCACACGGTAAGTACGCCGCAACAGGTATGCCGTGGTCAGCCCTTGGAGCATCATTGCAGCCGCCGTATTGAACGCAATACTGGCCGGCAGTTGCAGCAGACGGTGCGCCGGAATGTTGCGAACTTCAGCATATGCCCCGACCGGGCCACCAGCATAGGCAACACGGTCGCCTACCTTGACTTCGGTCACGCCGGCCCCGACCGCTTCGACGACACCGGCGCCTTCCAACCCGATACCACTGGGCAAGGCCAGCGGATACAAGCCGGTCCGGTGGTAGGTATCGATAAAATTCAGGCCAACCGCATGATGGCGAACCGTTGCCTCACCGGCGGCAGGAGAGGGAAGATCGACCGTTTCCCAGGCAAGCACCTCTGGCCCCCCGGTTTTATTAAGACGAATCGCGTGAACCATCAGAGTCTCCTGTCAGCCGTGATCAGTGGTCGTAAAAACCTGAGCGTACCATCTGCCCGGCATTTCGATCCACCGTCACGCGCGATCCCGGCGGGCCTTCCGCACGTCAGCCCACCTCAAAGCCTCCCGGTCGCTAGACCGGCGTCAACTTGGCATATTCCAGTGCCAGCCATTTCATCCCGGCACCGCCAAAGTTGACCTGAACGCGCGCATCGGCGCCGCGCCCCTCGGTTGACACGATGACGCCCAGACCGAACTTGGCATGCTCGACACTTTGTCCAATGCGCAATCCCCCGGCCACCGGCGCAGCGGCATAACCGCCGCCCCCGAAGGACGAAACAGCAGGCGCCGCAGCCACCTTCTTGTTCAGCCGAAGCAGCAACTCCGGCGGAATTTCCTCAAAGAAGCCGGAAGGTACGCAATAGCGGGTCTGGCCATGCAACATGCGGGTCTGCGCCGATGAAAGATAGAGTCGCTGACGCGCCCGGGTCACCGCGACGTACATTAGCCGGCGTTCTTCCTCCAACCCTTCGCGCCCCTGATTGACTGAGTTTTCGTGCGGAAACAGCCCCTGCTCCAGGCCACTGATGAAAACCACATCGAACTCCAGGCCCTTGGCGGCGTGCACCGACATCAGCTGAACCGCCTCCTGGCCTTCGCCAGCCTGATGCTCACCAGCCTCGAGCGAGGCATGGGTCAGGAAGGAAACCAGCGCCCCACCTTCGGCCTGATGGCCGAGCACCACACCGTCGTCATCGACGAAGGTCGCTGCAGCATTGATCAATTCATCAAGATTTTCCAGCCGCTCCTGCCCCTCTTTCTCGGTCCGGTAATGCTGAGCCAGCCCTGACTTTTCGACGATATGTTCGACAATTTCCGGCAACGGCAGATTTTCCGTTTCCTGACGCAGGGTTTCGATCAGGCGGATAAATGCACCGACCGTCTGCCCGGCCTTGCCGGTCAGCGAAGCTGCCGCGTTGTAGAGGCTGGAATTGAATTGATGCGCCGTCGCCTGGAGATTCTCCAGTGAACGCGCCCCGATGCCGCGCGTTGGGAAGTTGACGACGCGCAGGAAAGCCGTGTCGTCATCCGGATTGCCGAGCAGGCGCAGATAGGCCAGCGCGTGCTTGATTTCCTGCCGCTCGAAGAAGCGCAAGCCACCATAAACCTTGTACGGTACGCCCTTGGCGAACAGTTCGTGCTCCAGCACGCGGGACTGGGCATTCGAGCGATAAAGGATGGCGCACTGCGTTGGCGCCGTGCCTTCGCGCACCAGATCGCGAATTTCATCGACCACAAAACGCGCCTCGTCGAGGTCGGAATAGCCTTCGAAAACGCGAATCGGCTGACCTTCGCCGGCATCGGTCCACAAATTCTTGCCGAGACGTTCGCGGTTGTGCTTGATCAGCGCATTGGCGGCAGCCAGGATGTTGCCGTGCGAACGATAGTTCTGCTCCAGCCGGATGATGTTGTCGCCAGCGTAGTCGCGCTCGAAATCGCGCATGTTGCCGACTTCCGCACCGCGAAAAGCGTAAATGCTCTGGTCGTCATCGCCCACGGCAAAGACCTTGGCACCGCCGCCGGCCAGTAGCTGCAGCCAGGCATACTGGAGTTTGTTGGTGTCCTGCACCTCATCGACCAGCACGTAACGGAAGCGCTCCTGGTAATGCTTGCGCAGCGGCTCGTTGCGCTGCAGCAGCTCGTAGCAACGCAACAGCAGTTCGGCAAAATCGACGACGCCTTCGCGATTGCACTGATTTTCGTATTCGGCGTACAGCTCGACACGTTTCTGCGTGTAGTTGTCGTAAGCCTCGGCCTGTGCCGCACGGACACCCTGCTCCTTGTGCGCGTTGATGAAATGGCAAAGCTCGCGAGGCGGATATTTTTCGTCGTCGATGTTCAGGTTTTTCAACAGACGCTTGATCATCGCCAGCTGGTCGGCTGTATCGAGGATCTGGAAGGTCTGCGGCAACCCGGCTTCGCGGTAATGCGCTCGGAGCATGCGGTTGCACAAGCCGTGGAAGGTGCCGATCCACATGCCACGCGTGTTGATCGGGACCAGCGACGAGAGGCGAGCCGTCATTTCCTTGGCCGCCTTGTTGGTGAAGGTGACGGCCAAGATGCCGTGCGGCCCGACCTGTCCGGTCGACATCAGCCATGCGATGCGCGTCGTCAGCACGCGTGTCTTGCCGCTACCGGCACCGGCGAGGATCAGGGCATGCACATGCGGCAACGTGACCGCCTGTAATTGCGGAGGATTCAGATTGGCAAGCAGATCAGACATGGACTCTCGACGATAAAAAACAGGGCGTCATATGACCCCGGCAAAACAGGAAAAATGGTCAGACCAATCTGTTGCAATGATGCAACGCAGCAATTGGTTTTGAACATTTATTTACAAGCAGACAAATGGCTCAGCAGTATACTTCCCAAAAAATATATTGCAGTGCACAAAACTTTTTTGCCCACAAGGCAGTCATAGCATTCGAGTGGTTACCACCACCCAGTACCAAAACGGAGAAACAGCATGAAAAACAATATGTCAGCCCCAAAGATCCTGCCCTGGATTGCCCGGAAAGCAGGCATCAGTGACGAACTGGCCCTTAAACTCTGGCGCCGCGCCGTATCGGAAGCCGAGCATCTGACCGGTCACGACAGCGGTGCCGAATATTATGGCCTGGCCGTCGAACGTTTTCTTGCCATCGTGGAAGATGAAGTGGGTGGCACCCCGGCTTACCGCCTGGACCCGGCCCCCCGCATTTCCTGGATGTGGCATCACCAGACCCGGATGTCGCTGCTTTCCCTGATGGCCGCCCAGAATGCTTACCGCTACTGGCAAACAACCTGGGAAAACATGAATCCGGCAAAAAAAGCCGCGTGACCGGGCAACGTTAATGCCGACGAACGGTCGGTGCGGGCAAGTGCAGATCCCGCGCCAACCTGTCGGCCAGCGCCAGCGCCTCGCGCTCAGTCACAAGACCTCCCAGGCGCAATCCGTAGCGATACTCGCCTGACACACGGACAGGCACAATCCGGCTCGCGTAACCGGCTGCAACCAGTTGGTCGTAGAGCGCCAAGGCATCATCCTTGCCATGCTGCCCGAAATACAAAGCCCAGCGGCCATCCCGCCGCTGGCTGGGCATGCCGTAAGCCAGTTCGGTTTCCAGTGCCCACAAAGCGACCTGCGCCTTGTCAGCAAAAGCCACTGCGCCCGGGGCCATCCCCTTTTCCGCGCCATAAAACTGCAGCGGCTCGCTCAACTCCGCCGGCTCACCCAGCGGATGAGTGACCGAAATACGGCCTTCAAGCAAGCAGACAAAATCCTTTTCATCGCTCGCCCGACCCCACAAGTCGGTGCCGCGAATACCGATCGTCACCGTTCCGCTGCGCACATTGATCGCACGCTTGGTCTGGTGCTTGCGAAAGATATCGGTCGTCAGCCGGAAAGCCCCTTTGGCGATATCGAGGGCCGCTGTGAAAATGCCGTTTTCAGGCTGCTTGAGGGCGTTGACCGCGACATTCGTGTTCTCACCCAATTTGATGGCACTGCCATCGGCCAGTTGAACGATAGCGCGCGCCTGCTTGCCGGTCAGGATGCGATCCCGGTTTTCCAGCACCATCCCCGGTGCCATGGCCAGCCGGCGCCCGTCGCGCTCAACCCAGGCCGGCGCCTGAACGACATCAACCACGGCATTCGGCACGGCAGCTGCGGTCAACGTCGAAAACAGGCCAAAAATCACCAGCGCCACACCAAGCTTTGTTCTCATCGCCTCTCCAGACAGGTTCAACCGGTATAATTCCGGGCTCATTTCACGATTTTTCAGCGGAATCCCATGCAGGACAAATACACCCCGGCCGACATCGAACGCGCAGCCCAGAGCCACTGGGACAAAACCGGTGCCGCGCGCGCCGTGGAAGACGCCACCAAGCCGAAATACTACTGCCTTTCCATGTTCCCTTACCCCTCGGGCAAGCTGCACATGGGGCACGTCAGAAACTATACCATCGGCGACGTCCTCTCCCGCTTCCACAAGATGCAAGGCTTCAATGTCCTGCAACCGATGGGCTGGGACGCCTTCGGCATGCCGGCCGAGAATGCCGCGCTACAGAACAACGTACCGCCGGCCGGATGGACCTATTCCAACATCGACTACATGCGCAAACAGCTGCAGTCGCTGGGTTTCGCCATCGACTGGGAACGTGAATTCGCAACCTGCACGCCGGAGTACTACCGCTGGGAACAATGGCTGTTCACCCGCCTCTATGAAAAGGGCCTGGTGTACAAGAAGCTCGGCACCGTGAACTGGGACCCGGTCGATCACACCGTGCTCGCCAACGAGCAGGTCATCGACGGTCGCGGCTGGCGTTCCGGCGCGCTGATCGAGAAGCGAGAGATCCCCATGTACTACATGAAGATCACCGCCTACGCCGAAGAACTGCTCGCCGAACTCGACAACCTGCCGGGCTGGCCGGAGCAGGTCCGCCTGATGCAGAAGAACTGGATCGGCAAGAGCACCGGCGTGCGTTTCGCCTTCCCGCTCGCTGACGATGCCAACGAAAAGCTGTGGGTATTCACCACCCGCGCCGACACCATCATGGGCGTCACCTTTGTTGCCGTCGCCGCCGAGCATCCGCTGGCGCAGCGCGCCGCGGTCAACAACCCGGAACTGGCCAATTTCATCGAGGAATGCAAGAAGGGCGGCGTTGCCGAAGCCGACATTGCGACGATGGAAAAGAAGGGCCTGCCGACCGGAATTTTTGTCACGCATCCGCTGACCGGTGAACAGATCGAAGTCTGGGTCGGCAACTACGTGCTGATGAGCTATGGCGACGGCGCCGTGATGGCCGTACCGGCGCACGACGAACGCGATTTCGCGTTTGCGCTGAAGTACAACTTGCCGATCAAGCAGGTCGTCGATGCTCATCAAGTGGATAGCGAGTATCAACGCACGCATGCCGATACTCGCGCAAACCGGGCGCGTTCAGCTGATGAAAAGGAATTCGGTGAAGGTTGGGGCGACGCTGTTTCCGAATTTACTACTGACCGCTGGCAAGCTTGGTACGCGAGCAAAGAAGGCAAGTGTATTAATTCCGGCAAGTATGACGGCCTCAGTTACGAAGCCGCCGTCGACGCCATCGCCGCCGACCTCGCCGCCAAAGACCTCGGCGACAAGAAAATCCAGTTCCGCCTGCGCGACTGGGGCATTTCCCGCCAGCGCTACTGGGGTTGCCCGATCCCGATCATTCACTGCAAGACCTGCGGCGACGTACCGGTGCCCGATGACCAACTGCCCGTCGTCCTGCCGGAGAATGTCGAGATCACCGGCGCCGGTTCGCCGCTGGCCAAGATGTCCGAGTTCTACGAGTGCAAGTGTCCGAAGTGTGGCGGCGACGCCCGCCGCGAAACCGACACCATGGACACCTTCTTCGAGTCGTCCTGGTACTTCCTGCGCTACGCCTGCCCGGACAACACCACGGCCATGGTCGACGAACGCGTCGCCTACTGGTGCAAGGGCGGCATCGACCAGTACATCGGCGGCATCGAGCACGCCATCCTTCACCTCCTGTACTCGCGCTTCTTCACCAAGCTGATGCGCGACGTCGGCCTGATCGGCGACTTGGGCGAGCCCTTCGCCAACCTGCTGACCCAGGGCATGGTCGTCGCCCCGACCTTCTACCGCGAACTCGACGGCGGCAAGAAGCAGTGGCTCAACCCGGCCGACGTTGACGTCGTCACCGACGACAAGGGTCGCCCGACCGGCGCCACGCTGCGCGCCGATGGCCTGCCGGTAGTGATCGGCGGCACCGAGAAGATGTCGAAATCGAAGAACAACGGCGTCGATCCGCAGGCCCTGATCGACCAGTACGGTGCCGACACGGCGCGTCTGTTCATCATGTTCGCCTCGCCGCCCGACCAGTCGCTGGAATGGTCGGACGCCGGTGTCGAAGGCGCCTACCGCTTCCTGCGCCGTTTGTGGAAGACGACTTACGATCACGTCCAGGCCGGTTTGGTCCCGGCGTTTTCGGGCTCGGAAACACTATCGACCGCGCAAGCCGACCTGCGCCGCAAACTGCACCAGACCATGGGCAAGGTCGCCGACGACTACGGCCGCCGCAAGCAGTTCAACACGGCGATCGCCGCAGTCATGGAACTGCTCAACGCCTACGACAAGTGCGATCTTTCCGACGCCGCCGGCCGCGCGCTCGCCCAGGAAACCCTGGAAAGCGTCGCCCTGCTGCTCTTCCCGATCGTGCCGCACATCGGCCAGGCGCTTTACGCCGAGCTGAAACCGGGCCTTGATGCCGGCAACCAGGCCTTCCCGAAAGCCGATCCGGCCGCCCTCAAACAGGACGAGATCGAGCTGATGGTGCAGGTCAACGGCAAGCTGCGCGGTTCCATTCGTGTCTCTGCCGAAGCCGACAAGGCCAGCATCGAAGCTGCTGCGCTGGCCTCGGAAGGCGCCGTCAAGTTCATGGAAGGCAAGCCGGCCAAGAAGGTTGTCGTCGTGCCGGGCCGCCTGGTCAACATCGTCGTTTAAGGAAAAACCGCCATGCGCGTCCCGTTCAAGCTATTGCTCGCAGTGATCTTCGCCGCCGTCCTGAGCGGTTGCGGCTTCCATCTGCGCGGGACGCTCAGCGGCAGCCTGCCGTACAAGACGATGCACATCGCCCTGCCCGAGACGGCCGAAGTCCGGATCTGGCTGGAGCGTTACATCAATGCGGCCGGCAGCACCGAAATCATCGAGGAGGCCGGCCAGGCCGATGCCACCTTCCAGCAACTGACCGATGGTCGCCAGAAGACCATTCTCAGCGTCAACGCCCAGGGCCGGGTGCGCGAATACCGCCTGCAACTGACCTACACCTTCCGCGTGGTCAACAAGAAAGGCCAGGTCCTGGTTCCGCCGAATGAAATCAGCCTGACCCGCGACATCACCTTCGATGACTCGAACGTGCTCGCCAAGGATCTCGAAGAAGGCCTGCTCTGGCGCGACATGAACAATGACCTGGTGAACCAGATCATGCGCCGGCTGAGCATTATCAAGCCGAAGAACCCCGACGCCGAAGAAGACGAGTAATGCTGCTCAAGGGCGAACAGCTGGCAGCGCATCTCGACCGCGAGTTGCGCCCGCTTTATGTGCTCTACGGCGATGAACCCTTGCTGGTCATCGAGGCGGCCGACGCCATTCGGGCCAAAGCCAGAAAACAGGGCTACAGCGAACGTGAAGTACTGACGGTTTTGCCGCAATTCGACTGGGGCACGCTGCTCGCCGCCGGCGGCAATATGTCGCTGTTCGGCGACAAGAAACTGATCGACCTGCGCATTCCGACCGGCAAACCCGGTAAGGAAGGCAGCAGCGCGCTGCAACAGTGGTGCCAGAACCTGTCGATGGACAACCTGCTGCTGATCACGCTGCCCGAGCTTGACTGGCGCGAGGAAAAAGCCGCCTGGTTCACGGCGCTGGTCAATGCCGGCGTGGCGATCAAGCTGATGGCCCCGCCACTGGCCGAACTGCCAGGCTGGATCGCCGGCCGGCTGCGTCGCCAGCAACAAAGTGCCGACATCGACAGCCTGAAATTCATCGCCGAGCGCGTCGAAGGCAACCTGCTCGCCGCACATCAGGAAATCCAGAAACTGGGCCTGCTTTACCCGGCCGGTCAGCTTAGCGAAGCCCAGGTGCGCGATGCGGTGCTCAATGTCGCCCGCTACGACATCGATGGTCTGCGCGAAGCCCTGCTCTCCGGCGATATCGCCCGGCTGACGCGGACATTGGATGGCCTGATGCAGGAAGGCGAAGCGCCGCCGCTGGTACTCTGGGCGATGAGCGAGGAAATCCGGACGCTGACCTTGATCCGCGCCGGCATGGATGCCGGCCGCCCGATGGATCAGTTGCTCAAGGATGCCAAAGTCTGGGGGCCACGCCAGAACCCGGTGAAAAAAGCCCTGCAGCGGATGTCGACCGCGAAACTCGAAGCGGCGCTGCAGCATGCCGGAAAAATCGACCGACTGGCCAAGGGCATCGGCCAGGGCAATATCTGGGAAGAATTCCTGCGGCTCGGCCTGCGCCTCACCGCCGCCGGCTGATCAACTGCCGGCAGATTCACCAGCGGATTCGTCGGCCGGTGGCGCGTCCGGTTCGAGGTCTTCCCACAGGCAGACGCACTCGTTGCGAATATCGTGCAGGCAGTGTTTTGGCGTTTCCTGAACCAGGCATTCACCCTGACATTCTTCGGAAACCACTACCAGTTTCATCTCTGCATCCACGTGACGTTCGCCGTCCCAATAGCTGCATGTTGCGCAGACCTTAACCTCGGTCGGCAATATCAATTTTTCTGCCATCTTGTCCTCGATGGAAAACCCTGTTTTCGTTGTGGATCAGAGTTTACCCGCTTCCGGAAGTTCCCTGTAAATTTGCTGGCTATAATGTTTCTTTAAGTTGAAGCGCACCGATCATGGATATCAAGAGTTACATGCAGACCGTCGGCCGTCAGGCACGTGCCGCGTCGCGCCGCCTGGCCACCGCCAGCACGGCTGAAAAGAATGCCGCCCTGCTGGCCATTGCCGCCGCCATCCGCCGCGAATCGGCCACGCTGGTCGCCGCCAACCAGGAAGACCTGGCTGCCGCCCGTGCCGCCGGCCTCGAACCGGCCATGCTCGACCGCCTGACGCTGTCGGCCAAGGGCGTTGAAAACATGGCTGAAGGCGTCGAACAGGTCGCCAAGCTGCCGGACCCGATCGGAGAAATGGGCGAGTTCAAGTTCCGCCCGTCCGGCATCCAGGTCGGCAAGATGCGTGTTCCGCTCGGCGTCATCGGCATCATTTACGAAGCACGCCCGAACGTTACGGCCGATGCTGCAGCGCTGTGCCTGAAATCCGGCAACGCCGCCATCCTGCGTGGCGGCTCGGAAGCCATCCGGTCGAATCGCGCCATTGCGGCGCTGGTCCAGGAAAGTTTGCAAACGGCCGGTTTGCCGGCTGAGAGTGTCCAGGTCATCGAGACGACCGACCGCGCAGCGGTTGGCGAACTGATCACCATGCGCGAATTTGTCGACGTCATCGTACCGCGCGGCGGCAAGGGCCTGATTTCGCGCCTGCTGGCCGAATGCCGTGTGCCGATGATCCAGCACCTCGACGGCAACTGCCACGTCTACATCGACGACCAGGCCGATGCGGCCAAGGCCCTGAAGATTGTCGAAAATGCCAAGACTCAGCGCTACGGCACCTGCAACACCACCGAATCGCTGCTCGTCGCACGCTCGGTTGCGGCTGCGCAGTTGCCGGCCATCGCGGCGATGTTGAGCGAAAAGGGCGTCGAAATCCGCGGTTGCGCCGAAACCCGGGCCATCCTGCCGAATGCCGTTGCGGCCACGGAGGAGGACTATTTCACCGAGTTCCTCGCGCCGATCATCTCGGTCAAGGTGGTCGCCGATATTGATGAAGCGATTGCCCACATCAACCACTATTCGTCGCACCACACCGAAGCCATCGTCACGGAAAATCATCCGAAGGCCATGCGCTTCCTGCGCGAAGTCGACTCGGCTGCGGTGATGATCAATGCCTCAACCCGTTTTGCCGACGGTTTCGAATTTGGTCTCGGCGCTGAAATCGGCATCTCGACCGACAAGATCCACGCTCGTGGCCCGGTTGGTCTGGACGGGCTGACCAGCCAGAAATGGATCGTGCTCGGCGACGGCCACGTCCGCGCCTGACCGCAAACAGCCCCGGATCGATTTCCGGGGTTTTTTCATGTTGACCGCAGCAAGGAGGAATTGCCATGTCGAACGCTGATTATCAGGCTATCGTCGCCGCCCCCGGTTTCGCGCTGGGCGTGCGCTGTTCGGCCGATGACGTGATTGCCGTCGAGTTCCTGCCAGCGCAGACCGAGCAAGCCCCCGAACTGCCCCTGGCGGCTGAAACCTGCCGCCAGATCAGGGCTTACCTGAACGATCCCGATTTCACGTTCGGCCTGCCGCTGCGCCCGGTCGGCACGCTTTTCCAGCGCCGGGTCTGGGAACAGATTTCCGCCATTCCACGCGGCCGGACAGAAACCTACGGTCAACTGGCCAAAAACATCAAAAATGCCCCACGTGCCGTCGGCCAGGCCTGCGGTGCCAACCATTTTCCGCTGATCATTCCCTGCCACCGGGTGATCGCCACCGGCGGCGGCCTTGGCGGCTTCAACCGCCAGGGCGGCGGCTTCCTGCTCGATATCAAACGCTGGCTACTGACCCATGAAGGCTGCGCCCCCGCTGCTCCGGCCGGCTGATCTCGGCGAAATCGACAATTTCTGCGACGCACTGTGGCTTGAGGACGGTCTTGCCAAGGCAACGCTGGACAGCTACCGCTCCGACCTCGGGCGTTTTGCGCGATGGCTGGCCGAGCAGAACGCCGAGCCGCTGCTCGACGTCCGCGAAACAACGCTAACGGCGTTTATCGCCAAGATTTCCCGCGAAATCCGTGCCAGTTCGCAAGCCCGACACTTGTCGACGCTGCGCCGCTTCTACCGCTGGCAGGTGACACGCGGCCGGCTGGT
This sequence comes from Dechloromonas sp. TW-R-39-2, assembly GCF_016864195.1. Taxonomy (NCBI): domain Bacteria; kingdom Pseudomonadati; phylum Pseudomonadota; class Betaproteobacteria; order Rhodocyclales; family Azonexaceae; genus Dechloromonas; species Dechloromonas sp. TW-R-39-2. The sequence continues at coordinate 965,586 of NZ_CP045202.1, read as the reverse complement.
CGTCGATCCGACCAAAAAACTGCTCAGCCCCAGCCTGCCTTCGCGCCTGCCCAAGGTGATGTCCGAAAAACAGGTCGAGGCCCTGCTCAATGCGCCCAATCTCGACCACCCGCTCGGCCTGCGCGACCGGGCCATGCTCGAAACGCTTTACGCCACCGGCCTGCGCGTCTCGGAGCTGGTCAATCTCAAGCAGCACGAAATCGGCTTCAACGAAGGGGTGCTGCGCGTCATCGGCAAGGGCAGCAAGGAGCGCCTCGTGCCGCTCGGCGAAGTGGCGCTCGACTGGCTGGGCGAATATCTGAAAAACGCCCGGCCGGAAATCATCAAGGGCCAGTTGAGCGATGCCATGTTCGTCACCGCCCGGGGCGGCGCAATGACCCGTCAGGCGTTCTGGCAACTGATCAAGCGTTATGCCCTGATTGCCGAAATCGACCCGGCCCGGCTCTCACCGCACGTGTTGCGCCATGCCTTCGCGACGCATCTGCTCAACCACGGCGCCGATTTGCGTGTTGTTCAGCTGTTGCTCGGCCACTCAGACATCTCGACCACGCAGATCTACACCCACGTCGCCCGCGAGCGGCTGAAAACCCTGCATGCGATTCACCATCCACGCGGCTAAGATAGCGATTCGACGCGCCCATTTATCCACCCAGGCCTTCAACGGGATATCGCCATGCTCAGGACCCGCCTCGCCCCTTCGCTGATTTTTACCCTGTTGATGCCGTTGACCGCGCCAAGCCAGGCCGGCGAACTGGAGGAGATGCGCGCCACCCTCGGCGAGATGCAGAAACTGCTCCAGCAACAGCAGGCGCGCATCGAACAACTGGAAAAACAGGCAAGCACCAAGCCGGAAACGAGCCGCACAAATAGCGGATCGACCGGTGGGCCGATTGTTCTTGTGCCGGCGACACCATCCGGTACAACTCAGAATGAACCACCGCTGGCCACGCTTTACGGCCGCTTCGACCTGTTTGCCGAAACCAACTGGGGCGGCTCGAAAGGCTCCCGCGTCTCGATCGAATCGGGCGGCATGAACGGCAGCCGGCTCGGCCTCAAGGGCGGCAAGGCGATCGCGCCAGAAACCAATTTCATCTACCAGATGGAAGCCGGCTTTTTCGCCAACAACGGCAAGCTCGGCCAGTCCGACAGCAATAACACCCGTCTTTTCGGTCGCCAGCTCTATGCCGGGGTCGAAGGGCGCTACGGTCGACTGACCGTTGGACGGCAATATTCCCCCTTCTTCATGGGCATGATCCAGTTCGATGCCTTTGAAAACGGCTATGGTTCGCCGACCAATTACGGCACGGTCGAACCCGGCCCGGTGCGCTACGACAACGCCGTGGTCTATGCCACGCCCCGCCTGTACGGACTGACCAGCACACTGTTCGCGGCCCTTGGCGGGAGAACCGGCGGTGCCGAGCAGAACACGCTGGGGCTCAATCTCGACTACAGCAATGGTCCGCTCGGCCTTGGCCTGGCTTATCAGTACGACAACCACAACGCCGTGCTCGACAAAACCACGCGCCACCTGTTCGCCGGGGCCAGCTACCAACTCGGCCCGGTCAAACTGATGGGCGGACTGGCGGGTTACGACCGGCAGCCGGATGTCGGGCCGCTGGTCGAGTGGCGCAGCTGGTTCCTCGGCTCACGCATCGACGTGACGCCCAGCGGCCAACTCCGCCTCAACTACGGCGAAGGCCACAGCCTGGCCAGCAGCAACGACCGCGGCCGGATTTTCTCGGCGGCGTGGATGGAAACGATCAACGCCCAGTTCAAGGCCTACCTCGCCTGGTCGCGCAACCTGAATCAACCGGCCTCGGCCCTGGCGCCCTCCGGCACCAGTGCCAGCGGCTATTACACAATCAACCCCGGCGATACGGCCAATGGCCTGGCCGCCGGTATCCAGTACGTCTTCTGACCCGAAACGCCCAGCGCATTGACCATGAGCAAAAACGAACACGCCCCCGAAACCCAGGCCACCAAATTCCTCAAGGCACAGAAAATAGCCTTTTCCAGCCACCTCTATGCCTATGAGGAACATGGCGGAACCAAGGTCTCGGCCCGCGAACTCAACGTCGACGAACACGCCGTGGTCAAGACGCTGATTTTCGAAGACGAGAATGCCAAGCCACTGATCGTGCTGATGCACGGCGACCGCAAGGTGTCGACCAAGGAACTGGCCCGCCAGATCGGCTGCAAGAAAGTCGAACCCTGCAAACCGGAAGTCGCCAACCGCCACACGGGTTTTCTGGTTGGCGGAACCAGCCCGTTCGGCACCAAAAAAGCCATGCCGGTCTACCTCGAAAAAAGCATCCTCGATTTGCCGCTGATCTATATCAATGGCGGCAGGCGCGGCTATCTGGTCGGCGTGCACCCGCACGATATCGTGCATAGCCTGCACCCCAAGGTCGTCGAAGCCGCGCTCAAGGACTGATTAACCAAAGCAATCGGCACGATCCGATCAATCAATTGGTTCTATTTTAAGCCTCCCCGTAAAGTGGCCTCCAGACACAAGGAGAGCCCACATGACCCAACTCGTCATCCACCACTACGCCAAACCGACAGCCCGCCGCCACCTCTGGGCCGGCATGATCATGAGTATCGTCGCCGCAGCCTTCGTGGTCGATCTGGCCACGGCATGGCTGGCAGCCAACCCGATGGCCGCCCAAGGTTTGCAGGCCAGCCTGCTGGCCGGACTGGCAACCGGCATCGGCGCAATTCCGGTGCTTTTCATGCGTCGACCGGCGGAACGCCTGATGGCCCCGATGCTCGGTCTGGCTGGAGGCATGATGCTGGCAGCCAGCCTGTTTTCACTCCTCGTCCCGGCGCTCCAGCATGTTGCCGCTAGCCCTGCGCCGTGGGCGCTCGGCATCCTGACGGCTGCGGCGCTCCTTGCCGGCAGCCAGTTCATGCAGCAGATGGATCGCCAATGGCCACATCACCACGTTGAAAGTATCGAGACCGACCAGATGTTGCCCAGAGTCAGCCTCGTGGTAGCGGCCATTGCCTTGCACAATCTGCCGGAAGGTCTGGCTGTGGGAGTCGCCGCCGCATCGGGCGCCGATCATGGGATGACGCTCGGCATCGCCTTGCAGAACATCCCGGAAGGCTGGATCGTGGCCAGCGCCATGGTCGCACTCGGTGCCGCACCGTTGCGTGCCGCATTGATCGCCCTGGGGACCGGATTGGTCGAGCCGGTTGGCGGCTTTATCGGCGTCATCGCCAGCAGCCTTGCCGGTCCGGCACTTCCGCTGGCCTTGGCGGCTGCGGCCGGGGCGATGCTCTGGGTCGTCAGTCATGAGCTGATTCCGGCATCCCACAAGGCCGGACGGGAAGCTGCCGGCACGGCGGGCCTGGCAAGCGGCTTCGCAATCATGACGCTGCTCGCGGCACTGGCCTGACCGGGCGCCCGGCGAACAAGCGCCGGGCGAACTTACACGGAGCGTTCGATGATCACGCCAACGCGCTTGACACCGGGCATCATCCCCAGCTTGGCGATTGAGACGCGGACCCACTGCGCCGCAAAATTCTCAAGCAACCAGGTGGCGACATGCTCAGCCAGCTTTTCAAGCAGATTGAAATGGCTGCCCGACAGATCCCGGCGCAGGCGCTCGACCACGACGGCGTAATCCACGGTATCGCGAATATCGTCGCTGGCGCCGGCCGATGCGGTCGACACGCCGATTTGCAGGGAAATCTCGACCACCTGCGACATGGCTTTCTCACGCGGATAAATGCCAATCCACGTTTCTGCGCGCAGTTCTTCGATGAAAATGATGTCCATAAGGCGGTCGACCGTAGTCCGGGGTGTAAAATTCGCCGCGATTGTACTCCAGCCGGAATAAAGCCCCATGCAAACTCTCCTCGCCATCCTTGCCGCCTACCTGCTCGGTTCGCTGCCCTTTGCCGTGATTGTCTCCAAAGCCTTCGGCCTGGCTGATCCGCGCACTTTCGGCTCAGGCAATCCCGGTGCCACCAATGTGTTGCGCAGCGGCAACAAAAAGGCAGCCTTGCTGACGCTGCTGGGGGATGCGCTGAAAGGCTGGGTGGCCGTTTTCATCGCCCAGCAACTCGGATTCGGCGACAAGGTGATCGGCCTGATTGCCCTGGCGGTCTTTCTTGGCCATCTTTACCCCGTCTTCCTCAAATTCAAGGGCGGCAAAGGCGTTGCCACGGCCGCCGGCGTGCTGATTGCACTTTCCCCACTGCTCGGCCTGGCCGTACTCGGCACCTGGTTGCTGGTTGCCTACGTTTCGCGCTACTCCTCGCTGGCCGCTGTGATTGCGGCAGCACTGGCCCCGGTCTACCAGGTGCTGATGGCCGGCGGCAACAGCCAGACCCTGGTTGTCGGCCTGATTGCCATGGCCCTGGTCGGCAAGCATTGGCAGAACATTCAGCGCCTGATGGCCGGCCAGGAATCAAAAATCGGCAGCAAAAAGAAAACCTGATCCCGTCTTTTTGCCCCCCACGGAACGACGCCGGTTTGCCGGCGTTTTTTTTCGCCTATGCGATAGCAAAAAAGCATTCGTCACATTTGTTTAATTGATTGGATAAATCAACCTGCGCTACCTACACTGCCTTCATCAGGTCAGCACGACCTGCTTTGAGACAGAGGAGGCAAGGCATGATTTCCCGCTTCATTGATCGCTGGTTTGATGAACTGGTCGCATGGGATTCCTGCATCGACGTTCTGGCCAACCTGCCCGACAACTTTTGAATCGTCCATTAGCAAACTAACGAAGGAGCTATCTCCATGAACGGCAAAAAACTGACTACTGCCGCCGGCTGCCCGGTGGTCGACAACCAGAACACGATGACCGCCGGCCCACGCGGCCCGGTTTTACTGCAGGATGTCTGGCTGCTTGAAAAGCTTGCCCACTTCGACCGCGAGGTCATCCCGGAGCGTCGCATGCATGCCAAGGGATCGGGCGCCTACGGCACCTTCACCGTCACCCACGACATCACGCAATACACGCGTGCCAAGCTGTTCAGCCAGATCGGCAAGCAGACACCGCTGTTTGCACGCTTCACCACCGTTGCCGGCGAACGCGGCGCGGCGGATGCGGAGCGCGACATCCGCGGCTTCGCGCTCAAGTTCTATACCGAGGAAGGCAACTGGGACATGGTCGGCAACAACACCCCGGTCTTCTTCCTGCGCGACCCGCTGAAATTCCCGGATCTCAACCACGCCGTCAAACGCGATCCGCGCACCAACATGCGTTCGGCCAAGAACAACTGGGATTTCTGGACTTCGCTGCCGGAAGCGCTGCACCAGGTCACCATCGTCATGTCCGACCGCGGCATCCCCGCCAGCTATCGCCACATGCATGGTTTCGGCTCACACACTTTCAGCCTGATTAACGCGGTCAACGAACGTTTTTGGGTCAAATTCCATTTCCGCAGCCAGCAAGGCATCAAGAATCTGAGCGATGCCGAAGCAACGGACATCATTGGCCGGGACCGCGAATCGCATCAGCGCGACTTGCTTGAAGCCATCGACCGGGGCGATCACCCGAAATGGACGATGTTCATCCAGGTCATGCCGGAAGCCGATGCATCGAAAGTGCCCTACAACCCGTTCGACCTGACCAAGATCTGGCCGCACAAGGATTACCCCTTGATCGAAGTCGGCCAGTTCGAGTTGAACCGCAACCCGGAAAACTTCTTCGCGGAAGTCGAGCAATCAGCGTTCAACCCGGCAGCCGTCGTTCCCGGCATCAGCTTTTCGCCGGACAAGATGCTGCAGGCACGGCTGTTCTCCTACGGCGATGCACAACGCTACCGGCTCGGCGTCAATCACCACCAGATTCCGGTCAATGCCCCGCGCTGCCCGGTGCACAGCTATCACCGCGACGGCGCCATGCGCATCGATGGCAACCACGGCGCCACGCTCGGTTATGAGCCGAACAGTGCGGGTCAATGGCAGGAACAACCCGATTTCCGCGAACCGCCGCTGTCGATCGAAGGCATGGCCGATCACTGGAATCATCGGGAAGACACCGACTACTACTCACAACCCGGCGCCCTCTTCCGTCTGATGACGCCGGCCCAGCAGCAGATTCTGTTCGACAACACCGCTCGTGCCATGGGCGATGCGCCGGACGAAATCAAACGCCGCCATATCTGCAACTGCTCGCGTGCCGATGCAGCTTACGGTGCCGGTGTCGCCAAAGCACTGGGGATTGCGATCTAAACACAAGCCATTGATTATTAATCAAACAAAATCCATCAACGCAAAATAACGAGGCTTGTTACAGAACGATACAAATAAATTGCTGCAATGCAGCAAGTTTTTTGGCAGAATGGAATCTGTCTCCTCCATCTCCTCCAAGAAATGGATTTAAGCCCGCCTTGTGCGGGCTTTTTTTGTCCTGAATTTGCACTGAATACAGGCTGCCCCGACTTGGCGCCGCTGATTTTGCGGGCAAAAAACAAGCCCGTCTGAGCGGGCTTTGTTTTTTTATTCGGGTTGTCTCCTCCCCCACCTCGGTGAGTTCGGTTTGGTGCGTTCGCAACCAATGCTGCAAATCATAGCATAGTGAATTGATTACGGCCTGTTAAATTTAAACCCTGGCTGATGCATTCTGCCTGCCGTCTTCCTGGTTCCCTGGTGACAGCCCTTTAACGATCAACGACTATCCGTTGCCCTGAGTCGAAATATCCATCAATGGCCAGCGCGGCTGAACGGCAAAGGAACCCGCCGGTTTCGCCAAGGCTCCCGACTGCAGACGCAAACAACCCGCCAGGGCAATCATCGCGCCGTTATCGGTACAAAACTCCAGCTCCGGATAATAGACACGGAAACGCTTTCGTTTTGCCTCGTCATCGAGGGTCGACCGCAATTGCTTGTTGGCTCCCACGCCCCCCGCCACGACCAACTGTTTGAGGCCGGTCTGCTTCATCGCCTTGAGCGACTTCTTGACCAGCACCTCAACAATGGCCTTCTGAAAAGCCCGGGCAGCATCTTTCCTGAACGCATCGCTGAGCGGCTGCGGCTGCTCACGAACCAGCGTCAAGACCGCTGTTTTCAGGCCGGAAAAACTGAAGCTGAGATCGCCGGAATGCAGCATCGGCCGAGGTAGCTTGTACTTTTCCGGATCACCCTGCTCAGCCAGTTTCGACAGCAAGGAACCACCAGGATAAGGCAACCCGAGCAGTTTGGCACTTTTGTCGAAAGCCTCGCCGGCGGCGTCATCCAACGTTTCGCCAAGCAATTCGTATTCACCGACACCGGTTACCTTCATCAACTGTGTGTGTCCGCCGGAAACCAGCAAGGCGACGAACGGGAAGGTCGGCGGGGTGCTGGACAGCAGCGGTGACAGCAAATGCCCTTCGAGGTGATGCACCGGAATGGTCGGTTTATCAATCGCCAGCGCCAGCGCTTCGGCAAAGGCACAGCCGACCAGCAGTGCGCCGGACAGCCCCGGACCACGTGTATAAGCCACGGCATCGACCGCGTCGAGACTGCGTCCGGCACGGGCCAGGGCTTCGTGCAGCAAGGGAACGACGCGGCGAATGTGGTCACGTGAAGCCAGCTCGGGAACAACTCCGCCGTACTCGGCGTGCATGGCGACCTGCGAGTGGAGAGCGTGCGACAACAAGCCGGCTTCGCTGTCGTAGAGCGCAATGCCGGTTTCGTCGCAGGAGGATTCAATACCAAGGATCAGCATGGCATCGATTTTAACACTTGGAACTAAAAGGTTTTTTGCAATATACTGGTCGGCTACCCGCAAGCATGCGGAAACAAAATTTGCGCGCACTGCCTTTTACTTGACCTGGCAGGCGCCTTACGGAAGGGGGTGATTTATATGCCGAACATTCGTGTCAAGGAAAATGAGCCGTTCGAAGTTGCTATCCGCCGCTTCAAGCGCACGGTTGAGAAGACTGGTCTCCTGACCGAGCTGCGTGCCCGTGAGTTTTACGAAAAGCCCACGACCGAACGCAAGCGCAAGGCTGCCGCTGCCGTCAAACGCCAGCACAAGCGCCTCCGTAGCCTGACCCTGCCGCCGAAACTGTACTAATCCAGTACATTTCGCCGCAGAATAAAAGCCGCCCGCCCTCAAAAGCTGGCGGCTTTGTCTTTTTTCCACAGCATTTCTCCTGATGAAAACACCATGAGCCTCAAAGCACGTATCTCGGAAGACATGAAAGCGGCCATGAAGGCCAAGGAAGCAGCCAAGCTCTCGGCCATTCGCCTGCTGCTTGCTGCCATCAAGCAAAAAGAAGTCGACGAGCGCGTCGAACTGGACGACACGGCCGTCATCGCCGTCATCGACAAGCTGACCAAGCAGCGCAAGGACAGCGTCACTCAATACGAAGCCGCCGGCCGCCAGGAACTGGCCGATGCCGAGAAATTCGAAATCGGCGTGCTGGCCGTGTATTTGCCGGAAAAAATGGGCGCCGATGAAATGGCTGCCGCCGTTGCCGCCGCCGTCGCCGAAACCGGCGCCAAGGGCCCAGCCGACATGGGCAAGCTGATGGCCGTACTCAAGCCGATGCTGGCCGGCAAGGCCGACATGGCTGAAGTGTCGAAACTGGTCAAGGCTGCGCTGGCTGGCTAAAGCACCTTGATCCCTGATTCATTCATTCAGGATTTACTCGCCCGGGTCGACATTGTCGACCTGGTCGATGGCTATGTGCCGCTCAAAAAAGCGGGCGCCAATTACGCTGCCTGCTGTCCGTTCCATAACGAAAAGTCCCCCTCGTTCACCGTCAGTCCGACCAAGCAGTTCTATCACTGCTTCGGCTGCGGCGCCCACGGCACGGCGATCAGCTTTGTCATGGAATACCAGGGCATGGGTTTCGTCGACGCGATCAAGGAGTTGGCCAGCCGCGCCGGCATGCAGGTGCCGGAAAGCGACAACCGCGGCTTCAGCGACGAAAAGCCGGGGCAGACGCGAACGCTGATCGAAATCATGGCGCGCGCCGCCCAGTACTACAAAGACCAGCTCAAGCGCTCGCCCAAGGCCATCGAATATTGCAAAAAACGCGGGTTGACCGGGGAAGTGGCTGCCCGCTACGGCATGGGCTACGCCCCTGATGGCTGGCAAAATCTGCAGGAAATCTTCCCGGACTACAACGCCGACGAACTGAAAGTCGCCGGCCTGGTGATCGAGAATGAAGCCGGCCGTCGTTACGACCGCTTCCGCGATCGATTGATGATCCCGATCATCAATCAAAAGGGCGACATCATCGCCTTTGGCGGACGCGTCATCGACCAGGGCGAACCGAAATACCTCAACTCACCGGAAACGCCGCTGTTCGAAAAAGGGCGCGAATTGTTCGGCCTGCCGCAAGCTCGCCAAGCGCTGCGTGAAACAGACACGGCCATCGTCACCGAAGGCTACATGGACGTCATCGCGCTGGCCCAGAATGGTGTCGGCAACGCCGTCGCCACGCTCGGCACGGCAACCACGGCGACACACGTCAGCAAACTGCTCAAGCAGGTCGACCGCATCGTTTTCTGCTTCGACGGCGACAATGCCGGCCGCAAGGCCGCCTGGCGTGCGCTGGAAAATTCGCTTGAGGCACTGGCCGACAACAAACGCCTCGGTTTCATTTTCCTGCCGCAGGAAGACGACCCGGACAGCTACATCCGCGCCCACGGCAAAGCCGAGTTCGACAAGCTGGTCGTCCAGGCCATGCCACTCTCCGACTTCCTGCTGCGCGAACTGGCCCAGCGCTGCGACCTGACCAGTTCGGAAGGCAAGGCGCAACTGATCTACGAAGCCAAGCCCCTGCTGCTCAAGCTGCCGACGCCGTTGCTCCGCCTGCAACTGGTCAAGCGCCTGGCCGAAGCCAGCGGTTTTGCCCAGAGCGAAGTCGAACGCCTGTGCGAGCTGAAATCCTATACGCCTGCTGCCCCGGCGCGTGCCAAGCGCACCGCCCCCTCGCTGACCCGCAACCTGCTGCGCCTTGTCTTGCATAAACCCAAGCTCGCCGCACAAGTGCCGATCGACCTGCTGCCCGACACACCTGAACGCCCCGCTCTTGTCCGGCTGCACGAACTGGTCAGCACCAATCCGGAAGCAAGTACTTACGCCTCATTGCGCGAACGCCTGCGCGGCCTGCCGGAAGAAAGCCTGATTGAAGCAGCCGCGGCGGAACTTCTCGGCTTGCCATCGGACGAAGCAGAGTCCGCCGCAGAGTTCCGCGACACGCTGGAAAAGCTTCAGGCCGGCGGGCAGAAAAAAGTCTTTGACGAACTGCAAATAAAAGCCCAGAGACTGGGCGTCGCCGGCCTGACCCCGGAAGAGAAGCTGGCCTACATACAGCTCCTCGCCAAACGGGGAAATCGTGGCTAAGTTATGGTAGAATTTGAGGTTTTCCGCAATTCAAGGGATCGTGTTCATGGCCAAGGCAAAAGATACTGCTAAGGAAGCCCCCAAGGCTCGCACCAGCAAAGCCAAGGAGAAGGCCGCCGAAAAGGCGCTGCTCGAAGGCGCAATGGCAGAAACTCCGGAACCGCTCGACGCCGAAGCGCGCAAGATGCGCCTCAAGAGCCTGATCAAGCTCGGCAAGGAGCGCGGTTACCTGACCTACGCCGAAATCAACGACCATCTGCCGGATGATGTGGTCGATGCCGAAAGTATCGAAGCCATCATTTCGACTTTCAGCGAAATGAGCATCCAGGTTTTCGACGAAGCCCCGGCTGCCGAAGACCTGCTGATGTCGGACACCGCCGCCGCCGCGACGGATGACGAAGAAGTCGAAGCCCAGGCCGAACAGGCGCTGTCCACCGTCGATTCCGAATTCGGCCGCACCACCGACCCGGTCCGCATGTACATGCGTGAAATGGGCACGGTCGAGCTGCTGACCCGCGAAGGCGAAATCGAGATCGCCAAGCGCATCGAAGAAGGCCTCAAGCACATGGTCCAGGCAATTTCCGCCTGCCCGACCACGATTGACGACATTCTCGAAACGGTTGCCAAGGTCGAAGCCGACGAAATGCGCATCGACGAACTGATCGATGGCCTGATCGACCCGAACGCTGTCGAAGCCGCACCGCAAGCCGATCTTCCCGAAGAAGAGGAAGAGGAAGACGAGGATGCCGACGACGACGCTGACGGCGACGCCGGCGGCGCAGCCGTTTCCGCTTCGCTGCTGCAACTGAAGGTTGACGCCCTGGAGCGCTTCGCGACCATCCGCGCACTTCACGTCAAGATGCAGAAGGCGCTGTCGAGCAAAGGCTCGCAGGACAAGGCCTACCTCAAGCTGCAACAGCAGATCTCCGACGAGCTGATGAACATCCGCTTCACCTCGCGCACCATCGAGCGCCTGTGTGACAGCGTACGCGGCATGGTTGAACTGATCCGCAGCTCCGAGCGAAAAATCCAGCAAATCTGCGTCGACCGCGTCAAGATGCCGCGTCCGCACTTCATCCAGTCCTTCCCGGGCAACGAAGTCAATCTTGAATGGGCCGACGCAGAAATCGCCGCCGCCCCCAAGACCTACGTCGCCATCCTGACCCGCAACGGCCCGGCCATCAAGGAAGAACAGAAGAAGCTGATCGCCCTCCAGGACCGCACCGGCATTCCGCTCAAGGACCTGAAGGACATCAACAAGCAGATGTCCACCGGCGAAGCCAAGGCCCGTCGCGCCAAGCGCGAAATGACCGAGGCCAACCTGCGTCTGGTCATCTCGATCGCCAAGAAGTACACCAACCGCGGCCTGCAGTTCCTCGACCTGATCCAGGAAGGCAACATCGGTCTGATGAAGGCGGTAGACAAGTTCGAATACCGTCGCGGCTACAAGTTCTCGACCTACGCCACGTGGTGGATTCGTCAGGCCATCACCCGCTCGATCGCCGACCAGGCACGTACCATCCGCATCCCGGTTCACATGATCGAAACGATCAACAAGATGAACCGGATCAGCCGCCAGATTCTGCAGGAAACGGGTGCCGAACCTGACCCGGCAACGCTGGCCAAGAAGATGGACATGCCGGAAGACAAGATCCGCAAGATCATGAAGATTTCCAAGGAGCCCATCTCCATGGAAACCCCGATCGGCGACGACGACGACTCCCACCTCGGTGATTTCATCGAAGACCAGACCACCCTGGCCCCGGCTGACGCAGCGATGTACTCCAGCCTGCGCGGCGTAACCAAGGAAATCCTGGACACGCTGACCACGAGGGAAGCCAAGGTCCTGCGCATGCGTTTCGGTATCGAAATGAATACCGACCACACGCTGGAAGAAGTCGGCAAGCAATTCGACGTTACCCGCGAACGTATCCGCCAGATCGAAGCCAAGGCCCTGCGCAAGCTGCGTCACCCGAGCCGTTCCGACAAGCTGCGCAGCTTCATCGACAGCAACGGCAACTAAGCTTTTTCGGGCCCGTAGCTCAGTTGGTTAGAGCAGAGGACTCATAATCCTTTGGTCCACGGTTCAAGTCCGTGCGGGCCCACCAATAAAACCAAAGACTTACGAGCCGCCACTAGGCGGCTCTGGTCTTTCCGTGACAGAAACGTGACATCTCTATCACGTTGCCACCCCGGCCATTCTCGATCCGAGAAGCCGCTGCCGACAGGTGCTCCGTAGAGTACTTGGCGTAGCGATCAACCATTTGCCGCGATTTCCATCCTCCCAAGTCTTTCAGCTCGTCGCAGGAGGTTCCCGCCTGCCGATGCCAAGAGGCCCAGGTATGCCGCAGATCATGGAATCGAAGATCGACCAGCCCCGCCCTTGCTAACGCTTTGTGCCACCCGGTATTGGTCAATTCCCAACGAATGGGTTTCCCCCGGTACGTAAAGCAATATTGCGGATGCTTGCCGATCTGCTCTTCCAGCACGGCCATTGCATCACTATTCAACGGGACACCTCGCGGCGTGCCATTCTTGGTTTGGTTTAGCCAAGCGGTATGCCGGGCCAAATCCACTCGATTCCACTCCAGTCCGGCAATCTCGCGTGCACGACACCCTGTTGCCAGGGCATAGCGAACCAATGCCGCCAAATGAGGCGCACAAGCCGCAATCAGCCTGTCTGCCTCTTCCCTGTTCAGCCAGCGATCCCGCTCAACCTCTCCGGGTAATAGCCGAATCTTCGGGATGCAGTCGATCCATTGCCATTCATCCCGCGCCATGCGGAGAATGGCTCGCATCAAGGCCAAGTGGCGATTGACCGTAGCAATTGCCTTGCCTTGGGCCATCTCCCCTTGCACCACCGCCCAAACCGTATCGCCGTTAATGTCGTTCAACAGCTTGTCGCCCAGGTAGGCATCCAAGCGCCGACAGTTCCCTTGATACTGCTTGATATCTCGAAGCGTTGCTTTCACCTGAAGAAATCGAACGACCGCCTCTTTCCAGGAGCGTTTAGGCTTGATCCCCAAATACGAGGCCATGTAGGCATCGTGCACAAGCTTGGCTAAGTAGGCTTCGGCTTGTTCTTGGTTGTCAGTCCCAGCGCTTTGGCGTATTCGAGTTCCATCCGGGAGCGTTGCTGAAATCCACCAGAACTTTGAATCTGGTCGCCGATAGACTCCGTTTTCACGGGCCATAAGGTTTTCTCCTTTCCGGCCCGCCAATGCTCGCGCTGTTTATACTCGTCAAGCCAGCCATCCAAGTCAAGCTTGTCATAAACACAACGCCGCCCCAGCTTGATGGCCGGGACATTCAATTCGGTGAGCAGCGTAATCCCGATGCCGAGATACGCCGCCGCCTGTTCCTTGGACAGACACCGAGCTGCAGGCAAAGGCAGGCCGTTGTCGTCCATATCAGTTCCCCGAAGCCTTGCGGTATGCCCTTGCCTGCTCTTCCAGCTCCTTAGCTTGGCGTTTTGCTTCCTGTTCCGGGTCGTTGATGGCCGTGTTGTACTGGCGATGCTTCAGGGCGAGCTTTTCGGCAATGAAGGCATCGAAAGACAGCCCCAGCTCATAGGCTTTCTGCTCGTGATAGGCATAGGCATTTGCTAGGAAATCTTCTGCCCCTTCATACAACTCCCCCGCCGGAAAACCATGCTTAGCCATGTAGGAAAGAATGGCGCTGTAGGCAATCTGGAAAAGTTTGTGGTCGTTGGGGCTACGGGCGGGACTGAAGCGCTTGCTAAGCGGCCCCCCTTTGCCTTCCCAATCCACCGACGACAGCCAATCCCACAGCGGATGAGTCGGCCAGCGGGAACGGGTCTTGTCCTCATCGCTGGGCAACGTAAGGCGCAGCCATTCGGTAGTGGAATAGCTCCACAGGCCATTCAGATGATTGAGCACTTCATAGAGTTTAGAAAGGTTCTTCTGAGTCAGAACTTCTCGCTTCAACTCGAACTCAAGCCGCCAGATCACGCCTTGGCCGTTCCATCCGGCTTTCTGCCACAGAGGAAGAATCCAATCCTTGCCGCTGACGATAATTTCCAACAGCTTGTTATAGAGGCGAGCTGAGATCACTCCGCCCAAACCTACGGACCACCCAGAGAAGTTCCCGGACACGGCATAGGCATTGATCGAAGACGCCCGCGTCACCCAGGCATGGCGATCCCAACTTTCCATGTTTACCGAGGTCTGAAAATCGACAAACAAGTCGATCCGACTGACGTTGGCCGATTCCTTGACCTCCCCCAATTGGGACAGCAACTCGTAAAGATGCTTTTCGGCTTCAACAGGTCCGACATGCGCGAGATACACCGCCGATACCTTGACGTAGGCCATTGGGGCTTTATGGCCGGGCCGGGAGAGCTGAATGCGAAAAGCAGCATCTTCGAGGATGTAAGGAAAGAGCGAAGCGCCTCTTTCCTTCACTTCGAAAATGTGATTTCCAAGTGACAGCTGGGCCTTGGATACGCTACCGGGTTCAGGTGACTGGGCGAGCTGCTTCAATTCCTTGAGGCGGACATCCGACTCTCGGGAGAGCTCGCCGGGATAGGAGAGATAAAGACTATCTACCCCCAGCGCAAAGCCTTGAAATAGCCATCATTGCAGTTATAGGGTGCTGTGTTACTAGGGGGCGCACCCTCAAAAGCAAGTTCCGCCGCTTCACGGTCCCCGTCCGCCCGCGCTTCGCGCGCGGTGCGGGCGGGGCTGCGTGAAGTGGCGGTCGAATGTTGTTCTTGGTGCTGCGGCTGGCTATCACTGCCAGGATAATTTTTCGGTGACATATCCGTATCCTTTTGGACTGCCAGGTGCCAAATGGCCCCTGAAGCGGATACGGATTTTGTAGATCGACGGGACTATGCGCCGTGAGCAAAAATCGTATTTTTCAGCTAACAGCCTTTTGCTTCATGAACTGATAGGCAAACTGACGGAGGTTCTCCTCCACATCACCAACATCATCATTTCGATCCTTTGCTACAAGCGCCAACTCATCAACGAAAAGACGGTACAAATCCTTTGCACTTAATTTGTCGGCACCGACTTCCTTTAAGACTTGGAGAGTCAAACGCATCTGCTGATAATTTTTTTGCTCCCGGAGGGTTAGTTTCCCTACCAAAGCTCGTCTTAACCTTTTCAGGAATTGATCATCATTCAAAAGCACTCTCTGGCTGACATAGGCATTTATTGTTGAGCAAGCCAAGATCGTTTGGTCAATTTTTACTGCGGCCAGCAGAGCTTTTTCCGATCGACTACCGCCATCCCGAACAATCGCTACTAGATCATTCAGATAAAGACCAAAAATCTTCAATGAACGAAAAGAGAGCATGAGGGAATAGCTGAACGCAAATATCGCTGCCAGTGACTTCCGAATTTCCTCCTTTTCGGCGAGATTTGGCTCCCAAGCATTCATCTTTACATCAAATGCATTCATGGCATCTTGCATAAATTGAATTTGGTTCTGCGATTTTGAAATCTGCCGAATAAATTCAACACCTCCCAATAGCTCGACACCTTGGGTAGCATGCTGGAGGATGGGCAACTCGTAAAGATGACTCCAAGCCGGCTTCAAACAATCGGGGGCAAAGAGACGCTCTTTCGCTTGGAAAAGGACATCCCTAGCTTCAAAAAACTCGACATCAAATGCATCGGCCAAATCAAGAAATAGATGCAAATCATGAGATGAAAATTTACCAAAATTCATTTTTTTCGAAGCAACGAGCGAAAAACATTTCGATCTACTTTGAACCTGAGCGGGCATCAAAAATACTATTCAGCGGGTTCAATGTTGCGCGTATCAGAAGATTTTACGCTTGTATCAGAGAGGGGATTAAGCTGAACAACCATTGTGCCAGCAACCAAGTCATGTAAGCAGCGACGGTTTTTATTAAAAATAAAAAGGCAATCAGCCATCCAAAATACCCAGCCAAGATAAGGAATAAGATAGAGCAGGCTTGGTAACCACCATCGCTTAAAAACGGCCCTTGCGAACCCTGAATTGCTTGCCTCGGGAAAAGTTACGACTCGCAACTTCAGCATTTTTTTCCCGATACTCTGCCCTGTCAATGAGAGCAACACAGCTTGATAAACAGGCACCCCTAGCACTATCGCAATAGCTACAAAGATACCAAAAATGGATAGAAGATTTGTAGTATCTAAGGTTTTAATAATTTGACTACCTAGAAATAAGGCAGCGATTCCGATCAATAAATCAATCAAATAGGCAAGCACTCTTGATTTTATGGGTGCAAGGCAACTTGATGCAGGCAATATAGGGGGTGCCATTAACTACTCCTCTGCTATTGCGCAAAATTATATGGCATACAAACTAAAAGCACCTGGCTGATTGGAGAATGTGACAAAAAACCCGCCTTTCGGCGGTTCCTGGCGAGCATTGACGAGCTAATCAATTGATTAAATTGGTTATTTTCACAAACTCATAATCCTTTGGTCCACGGTTCAAGTCCGTGCGGGCCCACCAAGTTCAAAAAGCCATCCTTCGGGGTGGCTTTTTGCTGTCCGCAAGCCGTCAGAGACTGGAATCACTCATGTATTGCTCGTACAATCGAGTGGCAAGTTATCAAGAAGTCACTTTTGGAGTAAGAACATGTTTCCCGAATACCGCGATCTGATTACCCAACTCAAGACGACTGACCGCCACTTCCTCAACGTCTTCGACAAGCACAACGAGCTGGATCAGAAGATCAAGAATATGGAAGCTCGCCTGGAGCCGGCGACGCACGATGAAATCGAAGTACTGAAGAAGGAAAAGCTGTCGCTCAAGGATGAGGTTTACGGCTTGTTGCGCAAAGCCAGCGCCGCCTGAAATACAGCTTCTGCGGTCGTCGACCGCAACACGTCGCACACTGTAGCCCCGGCCATGATGCCGGGGTTTTTCATAGGGCGATCAGGAAAATACGGCGGCTGTTCCTAGTCCTGAACCTTGCGCCAGCCCCGGCTTTCCATGCAGGAAAACATGCGGCGCACGGTTTCGTTGGTCACTGCACCGGATGATCCGGCATAAGTCTTGGCCTTGCATTGCTGCAAGTCGAACTCATAAAGCTCATTACTGGCCCCGGCCTTTTCCCAATGCCACGACTGGCGTAAGGCACACGCCCCGGGTGCGAGCAATACGATGCACAGCATGCCGAGCAATATCGGTTGATGGCGATTGAGCGAATGCACAAGCGGCCCCCATGAACAGTTGAGGTTGCGAATAATAGCCGACCGGCGAAAGAAGCCCGCCTTCTGCCAGACAAACCGGCAATTCACAGCAACGATTAATCAACACAGCCCTTTGACCTGGCAAGCTGTTTGTGCAACATTGAGCAATCGATTGCACCAGATGCTCGCACCTTGAAACCTCGTTCTGCCGCTCTCTGCACTTTCCGCAAGCAACTGGCCTTTGTTGCGCTGGCGCTGGCATGCATCAGCGGCGCCATGGCAACCGAACTGACCATTCTGAGCGAGGAATGGCCACCGATCACATTTTCGAACAACAAAGTGCCAGACGGCATGGCTGTCGAGGTCGTCAACGCAATTCAAGCACGCCTTGGCAATCCGCAAGCCATCGCCATCGTGCCATTTGCCCGGGCTTACTCACTGCTCCTTTCAACCCCCAATATCATGCTGTTCACGATCGGGCGCAGTGATGAGCGGGAAAAACTGATGACTCTGCTTGGCCCGATTGCCATTGCCAAGACACAAGTATTCACGCGCAAGGGCAATGCCGCCCGACTGATCGCCCAGGGCGATGCCATTCACAAACTGCCGATCAGCACCTACCGCCACAGCATTTTCGCGAAAACGGCGGAAATCCAGGGATTTACGGCCATTGAGCTGGCTGCGACACCGCAAATCACGGCCAACATGCTGATGCGCGGACGGGTCGAAATGTGGGTCGACGGCAGCCTGGCAATTCCAGCCATACTCAAGGAGGCCGGCTATTCGATCGACGATGTCGAACCGGTGATGACACTCGACAGCCTTGAGCTCTATCTGGCTTTCTCGCCCGGCACCAACAGCCAGACAATCAACGCCTGGGAAAAGACGCTACGCGACATGAAGCAGGATGGGACTTTCGGGCGGATTCACCAGAAATGGCTTGGCCGCGAACCGGTGCCGCTGGAAACCCGACGTCTCGGCCTGAGCCCACGCTGAAAGAGTGCTGCGGTCAACGGGGCTGCAACCTCCAAAACCACCACCCGCATCGGCAACCCTATTTTTTCTCCAGCTGATCATAAACAGCCGTCGCAATGCGGGCCAGATCGCCCTTGGCAATCCCGCCCGACAAGGCATAACCGAACTGCCCATCAACCCAGTAAAAGACGTTGACCGCCCCCTCCTCGGCAAAGCGGAAACCGGTGTCGTGCCGGGCCTGGCTTTCGGTCGTGACATACAAGGTCAGACGCTGGCCGCTGGCCTCCTGATACATGAACTGGGCGACCGGCCCGCTATTCCCCGGCAACAGACGTCCACCGATCAATTCGTACCCCAGGTTGCCCAGCTTCGGGGGCTGGACCGGCTTGCCCAAGCGCTTCGACAGCCACTTGACCAGCTGCTCCTCCTGCTCCGCCGCAACCTCGACCGGACGCCGCACATCCGGGCTGTAAACAACGTGGGCAACAGCCGCCTGACGTGGCAACGGCACCGCCTGGGCGCTCAATTCCGTCGCCCGATACTGGGCATGCCCCAGCCAGCCGCCGAGACCGCCGAGTGCAGCAATCAGCAAGCCGGCCGCGATGCGATCAAGCGACCAGCGCGTCAAAAACGAGGGCTTGGCGAGGTCGACCGCAGCAACCGCCGGCTCGCTCAATGCCCGCAAATGTGCTGGCACAGGCTCGTCGAGTACCGGATCAAACAAGGCCTTGAGCGCCTGGTTCTGAGCCCGATAAAGCCGGACACGCTCCGCTTCCTCCGGACTGGCCGCCAGATAAGCCTCGACCGCCTGACGCCGGGACTCGGGTAAAGCACCGTCGACATAAGCGAGCACTTCGCTTTCGTGTATTGAATCCGTCTTCATCGCACCAGCCTCAAGGCGCCTCCCGGCATATCGCCGGCCATCAGCAAACGCAAGCGCTCGCGACCGCGCGACAAGCGCGACATGACCGTGCCCAATGGAATATTCAGCGATGCCGAAATCTCGGCATAACTCATCTCCTCCAGGGCGATGAGCAGCAAGATTTCACGCTGTTCGTCAGGCAACAGTTGCAGTGCCGCGGCAATATCCATCACTTCAAGTTTGTCGGTTTGGGTCGGACGCGTCGCCACCTCATGCGCGGCATCGTCGATCGAATCGGTCGGCAATGCGGGCCGGCGCAATTGATCGACCCGCAAGTTGTGCATGATGCTGAACAGCCAGGCTCGCAAATCACTGCCGGCCCGCCACTGTGCCAACCGCGACCAGGCACGTTCCAGCGTGTCCTGCACCAGATCATCGGCGGCCGCACGATCGTGCAACATGGCCCGTGCGTAACGGCGCAGACGGGGCAGTTCGGTAAGGATCGCGCGGCTGTCCACAGATTCGACTCAGGGTCGGACAACACGCCAGGCGTTATTGAAGCCATCGCCGGTCATATCACCCGGTTTCTGGTCCTTGACCCAGTAGTACAGCGGCTTGCCTTTCAAGGCCCACTGTTTCTTTCCGTCATCGCGACTGACCAGGCTGTAGTCACCGCCGGCGACTTCACCTTCGGCCGCATACAGCGGCGGCCAATTGCCGGCGCAGGGACCGTTGCAGACCGACTTGCCGCTCCCGACCGGATCTTTATCGAAGGTATAGAGCGTCATGCCCGTGCTGCCGGTCAACACGCCATTGGCCACCATCACCGGCGCGCCAGGACGAGCGTCGAGAACCGAGCAAGCCGTCAACCAGATCGGGACGGACAAGGCGCACATCAGTTTTTTCGTGTTCATGATCATCTCCGTGTGTTTTTGGGGGCTACACCGGGATAAACGGCAGGCGGGCTGTTTTTATTCCCGCCAGCACAAAATCATGCCGCACCAAGCCGCCACAGCGAAGTAATCTCGGCTGCACGAGCCGCATGTAAAGGATCATTCGGGTCGCGCGCCTTGGGGTGCTTCGGGCGGGTATCGAGGCGGCCGAGCACTTTCAGCCCGGCGGCGGCAATCCAGCCCAGCAACTGCTCGCGAGAACGCAGGCCAAGGTGTTCCGCCAGATCGGAAATGATCAGCCACCCCTCGCCGCCCGGCGCCAGATGCGCTGCCAAGCCATTCAGGAAACCGCGCAACATCTGCGAATCGGGATCGTAAACCGCATACTCGACCGGCGAACTCGGCTGAGCCGGCACCCAGGGCGGATTGCAGACAATCAGCGGCGCACGTCCAGCCGGAAAAAGATCGGCCTTCAACACCTCGACTGCTGCGGTCAACCCGAGATTTTGGGCATTTCCACTGGCGCAGGCCAACGCACGCTCATCCATATCGGTGGCGACAACGCGCGCAATGCCGCGACGAGCAAGCACGCAAGCCAGAACACCGGAGCCGGTACCAATATCGAAAGCCAGCTGACACCCGGCTGGCAGTGGCGCTTTGGCCAGCAAGTCGACGTACTCGCCACGCACCGGCGAAAAAACACCGAAATGCGGATGAATCCGAGCCCCGAGCGCCGGCACCAGCGCGCCTTTCTTGCGCCACTCCCAGGCGCTGACCAGCGCCAGCAAGCCACGCAGGGAAATCAGCGAGTCGCCGCTTTCCGGCCCCAATGCGGCGCGGCAAGCGTCACGCACATCCTGCCCGCGGCGCAGTGCAATTGAATAATCGGCCCGCAAAGGCACCAGCACGGAGGCCAGGATAGCGGCTCGCCGCCCCTGATTCTGCCGATGCTGTTCAAATGCCTCGGCCAGCGTCAGCGGCTTTTTGGTTGCACCTTCACGTGGTTTGCGGTCAGCCCGCCGGGCCAGCGCCTGCAGCAAATTACGCGCGTTCTGGTAATCGCCCCGCCAGAGAATCGCCGTTCCCTGAACGGCAAGGCGGTAGGCTGCATCGGCCGTTATCGTATCGTCCCCCGGCACGATGCATTCAGGGGGAGGCAAGGCCGCCTCGGAACGCCAGCGGACAGCGTGTTCAACACCGTCTTCAAGCCAGCGCGCGACAGGAAAGTTAGTCTCGGTCATGCCGCATTGTAGGGGAGAAAACAAACGGCTGCGCAGCCTTGGCCGAAAGCTGCCAACAATGTGGTGGCGGTGATTCCCGGAACTCGAACAAGAGTATTGAATTGGGCAAAACTCAGGTAACCTGTGCCAGCCCGATCCATTCTAACTCGATAAAAATGCGCACCAATCTTCCGGTCACCCACAGAGAAATCGCGATTACCGATCAGCATCGGATTGTTTCAAAGACAGACCTGAAAGGGCGAATCACTTACATCAACAAGGATTTTGTCGAGATCAGCGGTTTCTCTGAACAGGAACTGATCGGCCAAGCCCACAATATCGTTCGCCACCCCGACATGCCGGAGGCCGCCTTTGCCGATCTCTGGCGCGACCTGAAAGCCGGACGCCCATGGATCGGGCTGGTCAAGAACCGCTGCAAGAACGGCGATCACTACTGGGTCGAAGCACATGTCTCCCCGGTGCTGGAGGATGGGCAAGTCACCGGCTACCTGTCGGTACGCCGCCGGGCCAGCCAGGCGGCGATTGAGGCAAGCCACCAGGCGTACCAGGCACTCCGCGAAGGGCGCATGCCGGGCAAGACGATTGCGCACGGCAAACTGGCCAGCACCGGCCTGCTCGCAACCTGGAAAGACCGCCTGTCGCACATGCCGATTTCCCTGCGTTTTCTGCTCCCGAGCATTGCTGCGCTACTGCTTGTGATGGCCGCGACAACCTTCTTTGTCGGCCAGCAAATCAAGCAGCAACTCAGTGCAGCCGGCGAAGATGATTTGAAGCAACGCGTCCAACTAGTGCATGCCATGATGGAAAGCACGGTCGATGCGGTCGAACGCGAAGCAAGTCGCCTGCTCGACATCTATGCCGCGCGCTATAGCGGAAGTTTCACGGTCGACGAAGGTAACGGCACGGTTCCGCTGCTGCGCCACAACAAGATCGTGGTCAACGACCGCCATGATGAAGAAGATGCTTTCGCTAGAATCACCCACGGTCCGACCGCCACGGTGCTGGTACGGCGCGGCAACGAATTTGTCCGGATCGCCACCTCGCAGAAAAACGACAAGGGCGAACGGGTGATTCTCACGGCGCTCGACAAGGAAAGCCCGGCAACAGAACAGCTTCTTGCCGGCAAAACCTATATCGGGCGTACGACCAGCCAGGGCAAGGACCGTGTTTCCGCCCTGAAGCCGATCAAGGATGAAAACGGAAAAGTCATCGGGGCATTCGGCATCGGCTATTTCATCACCCAGGAAATGACCACCCTGCGTGATCGCATCAAGGCAATCAGGATCGGGCAATCCGGTTACGTCTACGTCATCGACGCCCAACCCGGAAAACGCCTGGGTGAGTTGTTCATCCACCCGGCCAAGGAAGGCAGCAATGTGCTGGAATCCAAGGATGCCGGCGGCCACGCCTTCATCCGCGAAATGCTGGAGCGCCGCGAAGGGACGATTCGCTACCCATGGCAAAACACCGAACTGGGTGAAACAGCAACGCGCGAAAAAATCGTTGCCTTCCAAACCCTGGCCAAATGGAACCTGCTGATCGGCGGGGGCACCTATCTCGACGAATTCGACCAGGTTTCGAAACGCCTCTACATCAGCCTGATCATCGCCGGCGCCCTGGTCGTCACGGCACTGACCCTGATCATGCTCTGGATTTCGCGCCAGGTCGTTGTCCGCCGCCTCAACGCCTCGCTCGATTGCCTGCATGCCCTATCCACGGGCCGCTACGATTCGGTCATCGACATTTCGACCCATGACGAACTGGGCAAGGTCATGCAAGGTCTGGAAAGCATGCAAAACCGGATGGGCTTCGAAGTCTCCGAGGCACGTCGCCAGGCCGATGAAATGACACGCATCAAGATCGGCCTGGACAACGTCGCGACCAATGTTCGTATTGCCGATAACGAAGGTACCGTCCTTTATATCAACCATGCGCTGCACAAGACCTTCAGCGCTGATGCGGCCGCCTTCAGGAAGATGGACCCGACCTTCGACCCGGAAAAACTGATCGGCTACGACGTCTGTCGTCTTTACGCCGACCCGCATGCCGCCCGACAACGGCTGCGCAACCTGTCGAGCAGCGCCCAGACACAAATGGTACTGGGCAGCCGGACCTATCGGGTAACCACAACCCCGGTCATCAGCGATGCCGGCGAGCGCCTTGGCTCGGTCGGCGAATGGCTGGACATTACGGATCAGTTGAATGCCGAGACCAAACTGACCGAAGTCATCCAGCAGGCGGCTGACGGCAATTTCTCGGTGCGCCTCGACCTAGCCAGCAAGGAAGCCTTCTTCACCCAGGTCGAAGCCCTGATCAACAAACTGCTGAGCAATGGCGAAAGTGCCTTGAACGAACTTTCCTCGGTGCTCTCATCGATTGCAGCGGGCGATCTGACCCGCCAGATCGCTTCGGATTACCACGGTGTTTTTGGTGAACTGAAAACCGACACCAACACCACTGTGAGCCGACTGAAAGAGATCGTCGGTCAAATCAAGGAGGCTGGCGACGCGATCAATCTGGCCTCGCAGGAAATCGCCAGCGGCAACAACGATCTTTCGCGCCGCACCGAAGAGCAAGCCAGCAGTCTGGAAGAAACCGCCAGCTCGATGGAGGAACTCAACACCACCGTCCGGCAAAACGCCGATAGTGCCAATCAGGCCCACCGACTGGCCAGCAACGCCAACCAGATTGCGTCGCAGAGCGGCGAGATGGTCGGTCGAGTGGTTGCCACCATGAGCGACATCCAGAAAAGCTCGCACAAGATTGCCGACATCATCGGCGTCATCGACAGCATCGCCTTTCAAACCAACATTCTTGCGCTCAACGCAGCGGTCGAGGCGGCTCGCGCCGGCGAACAAGGGCGCGGCTTTGCCGTCGTGGCCACCGAAGTGCGCAACCTGGCCCAACGCAGCGGGCAAGCCGCCAAGGAAATTCGCGGCCTCATTTCGGAATCGGTCACCAAGGTCGATGGCGGCGTCAGCCTGGTACGGGAAACCGGCGAAACCATGAACAGCATGGTCATCTCGTTCCAGCAGGTTGCAGATCTGGTGACCAATATCGCCGAGGCCAGCAAGGAGCAAAGCACCGGGATCGATCAGGTGACCAATGCCGTGAGCCAGATGGACGAAGCCACCCAGCAGAATGCGGCGCTCGTTGAGCAAGCGGCAGCAGCGGCCGAGGCGCTTGAAGAGCAAGCCGGCGTCCTGGCCGACACGCTGGGTCGCTTCAAGCTTTCCGCCGCCGATGGCAAACCGAGCCCCAAACTGGCTCATGTACAACGAGCGCCGGTAGCGGCACCTCGCCGCCCAACCGTTCGTGCCTTGCCCGCCGCCCTCCAGGAAGATGAATGGGCCGAGTTCTGAGCAGATAAAACAGGGGTGTGAGTGGAAAGCCGGCCGATAAGCCGGGTTCTGTTCCCCCCTTGCGGGGTTCGGCAATCATTCCTCTAGGCCTGCCGTTACCGACAGGCTCAAGCAACCTACCCGGAAGCAGCGCGGGCCACGCCTCAGCTTCCCTATTTGGTCTTGCTCCGGATGGGGTTTGCCATGCCGCTGAACGTTACCGCCAGCGCGGTGAGCTCTTACCTCGCCGTTTCGCCCTTACCTGATCCCCTTGCGGGGCCATCGGCGGTTTATTTTCTGTTGCACTTTCCGTTGCCTTGAGTCGCTCAACTTTCGTCTCGCGACCGTATAGCACCCAGCCGTTAGCTGGCATCCTGCCCAATGGAGCCCGGACTTTCCTCCCGACACTTTCGTGTCCAGCGATTGCCTGGCCGACTTTCCGGGGCGGATTATACGCTGACCTTGCCCAAGCCTGCGGCCTGACGCGACAAGGCCCGCGACAAGGCCGTCGAACTGGCGTAACCGGATTCGCGTGCAGCACGCTTCAGACCATTGCCCAAATCGATTTCGCGCCGCGCGATAGCCAGGCGCAAGCGCGTCAAATAGGCGCCTGGAGCCACATTCATCAAGGTCTGGAAGCGCAACGCAAATGCTGTGCGCGACATGCCGGCAAGCTCGGCCAGTCCAGCCAGCGTCCAGGCCGCCGCAGGCTGCTCGTGGATAGCCACCAAAACACGAGCTATCCGCGGCTCGGCCAGGCCATTCAACATTCCCGAAGGTAGCCGTGGATTAGCCACCAGATGGCGCAACAAGCCGATGAACAGCATCTCACCGGCTCGCGCCAGCATAGCTGGCTGACCACAGCGCGGCGTAGTCATTTCTTCGGCAATCAGACGCACAACCAATTCCAGTTCGACACAACACGCATCCAGCCGAATCGATAACGGTTGCACAAAGGCTTCCAGCAGCAAATCCGCCGCTGGCCCCTCGAAGATCGCTTGCAGCCCGAACTGCCGATGCTCGCCCAAGACCGCCACAGGCTTCAGCGCAACCAATTGACTGGTTCGCCAGACAAGCAGGGCCGGCCCTTGCAAGGTCTCGGTCGAAGCTCCATGCCAGGTCAGTTCCAGCGCGCCTTCAAGTAGTAACTGCAGTTGCAGGCCATCAAGTGGCACCCCGGCCGAGACAGGCTCACCTTGACTGGAGAGCCGGATTTTCGGCGCGAGACCTGCAAGCAAAGCGGACAAGCGGTCCAGATGCGGCATAAAAATGAACGATTAGCTAACAATAGTGAATTTATTGTCGCAAAAAATCCCGCAAACTACTACCTCGTTCATTCTTCCGGAAACCGCCATGCTCATCCCACGTCACCCCGTCCCGGCACTTCAACTTGATACACTGGCCCATGGCCATTTTGACCTGGCGAAAGAAAGCGCCGCCAATTTCACGCTGATCGTGTTCTACCGCGGGCTTCATTGCCCACTTTGCGCCAAATATCTGATCGAACTGGAACGTCTCGTTCCCGAGTTCGAAGCACAGGGCGTCAGCGTCATCGCGCTTTCATCAGACAATGCCGAGCGAGCGGCAGCCATGGCCGACAAAATCAAGGCTCGCCACCTCCGCTTTGCCTACGGACTCAGCCTGGAAAAGGCCCGTTCCTGGGGACTCTACATTTCGTCCAGTCGCGGCAAGACTTCAATCGGTCTGGATGAGCCCAGCCTGTTCTCTGAACCGGGGGTATTCATGGTTCGCCCCGATGGGACGCTGTACTACGGGAATGTGCAGACCATGCCTTTTGCCCGCCCCAATTTCTCTGATCTGCTGGGCGGACTTGCCTTCATTCTGGCCAACGATTATCCGGCACGTGGCGAATACACCGGAGCGCTTTAAACCAACGCTCCCGAATCCATGGTCAGGCGGCAGCCAACGGCAGGCTGCTGCGGTCGACTACCTTGCGCAGCACAAAACTGGTGTGCACACCGGTCACCCCCTGGATTCGGGTAATTTTATTGAGTAATAAATCCTGATAGGCGTCCATGTCGCGCACCACCACTTTCAGCTGGTAGTCCGATTGCTGGCCGGTAATCAACAGACATTCGAGGATTTCCGGTATTTCCCCAATCGCCGCTTCAAGATTGGCAAAACGCTCCGGCGTGTGCTGGTCCATTGAAATACCGATCAGCGCCATCAGCGACAAGCCCAGCTTTTTGGCATCGAGCATGGCCCGGTAACCGGTAATCAAGCCCGACTCCTCCAGCACACGCACCCGGCGCAGACAAGGCGATGCGGACAAGCCGATACGGTCGGCCAGGTCTTGATTGCTGATCCGGCCATCCTGCTGCAGCACCGCCAGAATCAGGCGGTCATAACGATCGATTTCCATAAAATTTCCAACCCAATGAATACTCAGAAATTTTACGCCACAAACAAAACAAAATACGGCAGAAAATTGCCAAAACAACGTATTTTAAAGATAAATACGCAAGCACCTGCCGGGCATCTTTGCGTAATATTCGTCCATCGAATCAACGCCGTCTGCCCAGGAGTCCGCATCATGTCGCAAGCATCCATCGCCAAGTACACGCCCTTCCCGCCCGTGCAAATCACCGACCGCCAATGGCCGGGCCGCACCATCACGCAGGCACCGATCTGGATGAGCACCGACCTGCGCGACGGCAATCAGGCGCTTTTCGAGCCGATGAATGGCGAAAAGAAGATGCGCATGTTCAAGACGCTCTGCGCCATCGGCTTCAAGGAAATTGAAATCGCCTTTCCGTCAGCCTCCGAAACCGAATTCGGCTTCGTTCGCGGCTTGATCGAAGGCGGCCACATTCCCGATGACGTAACCATCGAAGTCCTCACCCAGGCCCGCGAGCACCTCATTCGCCGCACCATGGAATCGATCAGGGGCGCCAAAACGGCCATCGTCCACGTCTATAACGCGACGTGCAAAAACTTCCGCGATAACGTTTTCGGCATGAGCAAGGCAGAAGTCGTCGCCATGGCAACCGATGCCGTGCGCCTTATCCGCACGCTTGCCGACGAAATGCCGGAAACGAAAATCACGCTCGAATACAGTCCGGAACTCTTCACCGCCACCGAACTCGACTTCGCCAAGGAAGTCTGCGATGCCGTGACGGAAACCTGGGGTGCTACGCCGCAGCGCAAGGTCATCCTCAATCTCCCGACCACGGTCGAGATCGCGACGCCCAACATCTACGCCGACCAGATCGAGTGGATGCACAAGAATCTCGCCCGCCGCGACAGCGTGCTCATCAGCCTCCACCCGCACAACGACCGCGGCACTGCCGTCGCCGCCGCCGAACTCGGTCTCATGGCCGGTGCCGACCGCGTTGAAGGTTGCCTCTTCGGCAATGGCGAACGGACCGGCAACGTCGACCTCGTCACCCTTGCCCTCAACATGCATACGCAAGGCGTCGATCCGCAGCTCGACTTTTCGGATATCAACGCCGTTGCCCGCACTTACGAACACTGTACCCAGCTCCCGATCCATCCACGCCACCCATACGTTGGGGATCTCGTTTTCACGGCCTTCTCCGGCTCCCACCAGGACGCCATCAAGAAGGGGTTTGCCGCTCAAAAGGCGGATGAGCAGTGGGCGGTGCCTTACCTTCCGATCGACCCGGCCGACGTTGGCCGCAGCTACGATTCGGTCATTCGGGTGAACAGCCAGTCGGGCAAGGGCGGCATTGCCTACCTCATGGAAACAGAGCACGGTATCGTCATGCCGCGCCGACTCCAGGTGGAATTCTCGGGCGTCGTCCAGCGACACACCGACACCCACGGCGGCGAAATGAGTGCCGACGACATCTGGGGCTTGTTCTCGAAGACCTACCTCGAAGCCGGCAGCCCGATTCTTTACCGCGAACACCATCTCTTCGAGCACGGCGGCGCCCAGGGCATCCGCATCAGTCTCGATATCGGCGGCACGTCGCACATCCTCAGCGGCGAAGGCAACGGCCCGATCAATGCTGCGGTCCACGCACTCCAGAGTGCCGGAATCAATATCCAGGTCCGCAGCTATGAAGAGCGTTCAATGGTGCCGATGGGTGAAGATGGCAATGCCCGGGCCTGCGCCTTCATGGAGATTGCCAGCACCGGCCGCGGTGAATGCTATGGCGTCGGGGTCGACAGCAACATCGTCACCGCCTCGATCAAAGCCTTGATCAGCGGCGCCAATCGCATCGGCGCAGCACAGGCCGACGCGCCGGGCGAGCAGGCTGCCTGAGTCGAAAAACCCGCCTCAACCCCTTGCGGCCAATACCACAAAACAGCAGGCAAGGGATTGAATATCCGGACATTTTCCTTGCCACACCGAAACTGCCCGCGTAAGATGCGGGCAGTCTTGAACCGCAAGGTTTCAGCCGTATCGTTCTGCCCGCGTAAATGCTGTCTCCCTGCCGTGCCTTCGATTGACGAACTGCCGGCATCCCGAACTGATCATTTCCCCGTCGCAAAGCGCCTTAAACGGTCCGCAGACCGGCCTCCCCGAGGCTGCATGCTGGCCACACCACAGGGAATTCATGGTTCGCATCCAGTTCGCAATCGATCTTCAATATGAACTGAGCTATCCCGGCGCCGATTTTGTCTTCAATATCCACGCCGCCCAGACGAAATCCCAGTCCATCGTCAGCGAGCAGCTGCAAATCAGCCAGCCGGTTGCCAGCAACATCCAGACCGACCCGGCCACCCGCGCCCGTTACCTCCGCCTGAACGCAGCCCCCGGTCCGCTGCATATCAGCTACCAGGCCACCGTTGACATCGACCAGCACATTGGTAACCCGGACAATATTCCGGAAACCCCCGTAGCGCAGTTGCCGCTTTCAGCGCTGGCCTATATCTACCCAAGTCGCTATTGCCAGTCGGATCGCCTGGCCAACCTTGCGATGCGCGAATTCGGCCTGCTCGACAAGGGCTACCGCCGCGTCGAAGCGATCCGCAACTGGGTCAATCAGCACGTCACTTTCCGCGGCAACACCAGCAACTCGGCCACCTCGGCGCTCGACACCCTGACCGACCGCGTCGGCGTCTGCCGCGATTTTGCCCACCTGATGATCGCCATCTGCCGCGCCCTGAGCATTCCGGCGCGCTTTACGACCGGCATCGACTACGGTGCTGACCCGGCGCTCGGCCCGACCGACTTCCACGCCTATGTCGAAGTCTTCCTCGGCGACCGCTGGTATTTGTTTGACCCGTCCGGAACAGCCATCCCGATGGGTTTTGTCCGCCTCGGCACTGGCCGCGATGCGGCCGACGTTTCCTTCGCCACCATTTTTGGCGGCGTCACCTCACTGCCACCGCTCATTGCGGTGAGCGCCATCACCGAACCCGGCCAGGCGTGGGAACTGCCCCGCCACCGTCCGGAAGCCTTGTCGACCGATAGCGCGGTCGACGCCGGCTGAAACCCGAATCACATTTACAGGAGAACTACCCTTGGCAAAAGAAGAACTGCTTGAAATGCAAGGCGTCGTCAATGACGTGCTACCCGACACCCGCTTCCGCGTCACGCTGGAAAACGGTCACGAACTGATCGCCTACACCTCCGGCAAGATGAAGAAGAACCACATCCGCATCCTGGTCGGTGACAAGGTCACGCTCGAACTCTCGCCTTACGATCTGTCCAAAGGCCGCATCACCTTCCGTCACATCGAAAACCGCGGCGCACCGGCTCCGCAGCGCCGCCGCTACTAAGCGCCGGCCAGGCGTGACAGGAAGGCCCGCCCAAACGGCGAGGCCAGCCAGACCAAACCTGCCACGTTGAACAGTACTGTTGCCCAGAATGCCGAGCGAAACTCGGCTTTCACCGATTTATGGCGCAACAGTTGCTGGGCGAGCAAGGCCCCCGGCCAGCCGCCGATCAAAGCCAGGATGTGCAGCGTATTCTCGGGCGTGCGTCGCCCGCCGCGTCCGGCTGCCTGTTTGTCGGCGGCGTAAGCCAGAAAACACAGCAGACTGGCCAGCAGATAGAACGCCGCGACGACCGGCGGCAAGCGCCAGAAAAAAATCAACGCCGGCAACAAAACAAGAAAACCGGAAATGGCCCACCACGTCGGGCCAGTGCTTGGCCCACGCCGGTTCACCTTACGCCGGCCAGCCATCCGCACCATTCAGTTGGCGCGGTCTACACGTCGCCCCGGCCGGAATTGCCAGGTGTCGTCGTAGTAAGCCGGATCTTCGCTCTCGGCGGTTACGCCGGGAATGCCGAGCAGCGGTAACGGCTGGAAGTCGCGCGGGCGGGTGTAGCGGCCACTGGCCAAATCGGCAGCCAGACGTGTGTCGACCGCAGCGACCAGCGTCTCTGGCGAATACTGAAGCCAGTCCTCACTCACCTCGTAAAGCACGGCCTTGGCGGTCAGGCCGCGAAATGGCTGGAGCAATTGCTCGTAAGTCGCATGACCGAAAATGACGAAGCGCATGCATTTTTCGACCTCGTCCCGATGCTCGACAAACAATGCCTTCCAGGCAAACTGGCGGAGCATTTCGAGCAAGGCCGACCGAGTCGACAGCACGACAATGCCGCACTCGTCGAAGTGGGTCAGCGCATCACGCGTCGTACCGCGCAACTCGCCGACCGGCGTCATCGCCTGGACGTGCGAAGCACTGACGGCATTCTTGGTTTTCGGGAAAGTCAGCCAGACCAGGGCGTTGAAGAAATCATGCCAGTGATTGACGCGCGTCGCGACCTGCCCGGTTTCCCAGATACGGCATTCGTAGACCGCGCCATCCGTCGGCGGCGGGACGAAACGCACCGGATGCGAACAACCGTCGACCAACACAGGAAAACGTTCTGCCAACTCGGCAACCGCGGCGGTATCCGGGGCGGAAGGCAGGAGATCGAGCCAGCGCCGCACGGGAAAAAACAGCGGCGAGGCACAAGGATGGCGCTCGCTCACTCGGCCGGCTTGTCTTCCGCCTCGGCCTCTTCCTTGACGAAGACCAGTTGGCCATTTTTCGGACGGAAAGTCCCGATGAACTTGCCCATGCCTTCAGGCGGCTCGGCATCCATCTTGATGAAGTTTTCGCAGGTTTGCGTTTCGGTCACATAGAGGCGCTTGCCGACCTTGACGATGAACGCGCCGGACGGCGCCTGGTAAATCTCGACCTTGGCGTTCGGCGAACCGCTGCCCATCGGGTGGCGCCGCATGCAGGTCGGCATGCGCGAGACGACCAGATAGAAATTGACCTTGTTTTCCCAGAAATAGGGCTGCTCGCGAATCAACGACAGGACATGCTCGCGGGTATTGTCGATCTCATAGGTCGCGCCATCATTGACGCAGGCGCTCAGCAAGGGAACGGCCAACAGCGGCAGGAGAAGATGGCGCAGACGCATGATGATTTTCCTCAGAGCATTTTCCAGGGCAGCGTTTCACCGGCCCGCAGGGGCACGATGCTGTCACTGCTGATGTACGGATAGCTGTCCGGCACCGGCCAATCCTGCTTGATCAGCGTAATTTTCTCGCTGTTGCGCGGCAGGCCGTACCAATCCGGGCCGTTGAAGCTGGCAAATGCTTCCAACTGGTCGAGCGCCCCGGCCTGCTCGAAGGCTTCGGCATAGAGTTCGATCGCGGCATAGGCCGTGTAGCAACCGGCGCACCCACAGGCGGCTTCCTTGGCGCCCTTGGCATGCGGCGCCGAATCGGTGCCGAGGAAAAATTTCGGGCTGCCCGAAACTGCTGCGGCGACCAACGCCTCGCGGTGCGTTTCGCGCTTGAGCACCGGCAGGCAATACCAGTGCGGCCGCACGCCGCCCTGGAAGATAGCGTTACGGTTGTAGAGCAGATGATGCGCGGTGATCGTGGCTGCCACGGTCGACGGTGCTGCCGCGACAAATTCGGCGGCATCCTGGGTGGTGATGTGTTCCATCACGACCTTCAATTTCGGAAAACGCTGAGTCAGCGGCAGAAGCACCGTGTCGATGAACATTTTCTCGCGATCGAACAGGTCGACCGCAGGATCGGTCACTTCGCCATGCACGAGCAGCGGCAAACCGACGCGCTCCATTTCGGCCAGTGTGTCGTACGCCTTGGCAATATCGGTCAGGCCGGCATCGGAATTGGTCGTGGCGCCCGCCGGATAAAGTTTGACGGCCTTGACGAAACCAGAGGCGGCCGCCTTGGCAATTTCAGCGGCCGGCGTGTTGTCAGTCAGGTAGAGCGTCATCAGCGGCTCGAACCTCATGCCGGCCGGCACAGCAGCCAGGATGCGCTGGCGATAGGCCGCCGCCTGCTCGACCGTGGTGACCGGCGGCTTCAAATTGGGCATGACGATGGCGCGGCCAAACTGGCGTGCGGTGTGCGGCAGCACGGCGGCAAGTGCCTCGCCATCGCGCAGATGAAGGTGCCAGTCGTCGGGTCGGGTGAGGGTGATTTGCATACAAATTTCTCTGAATGATTAAGCTGATTTTAACAGGGCAGCGCCAATCCTGGCGCGCTCACACCCTGTGAAAACAGGGGATGGAAGCGGCACGCGAGACCCAGGCTGCACCTCAGGCATCAGCCGCCGCTTGCTTGAGCACCAGCGCACGCTCGTAAAGCGCATTCTTGGCAGCGCCGGTAATTGCCGCAGCCAGTTTGCTGGCTTGCTTGACCGGCAGCCCTTCGGCCAGCAGCAGGCCGAGCACCCGCTCACCTTCGCCGTCATCGGCATCGGCCGGCGCACCGGAGACCATCAGGACAAATTCGCCGCGCTGCCGGTTGCCGTCTTCCTTCAGCCAGTCGAGTGCCGCGGTCAACGGGCAGGAATGGATCGATTCGAACATCTTGGTCAGCTCACGGCCGATCACCAGCGTCCGCTCGCCGAGCACTGCCGCGAGGTCGGCCACCGTTTCGAGGATGCGGTGCGGCGCCTCGTAAAAAACCAGCGCACAAGGGTATTCGCGCAAAGCCTCGATGGCCTGGCGGCGCTGCCCACCCTTGCTGGGCAGAAATCCATAAAACAAAAAATGCTCATCGAGCAGGCCGGAGGCCGACAAAGCCGTTGTCGCCGCACACGGCCCCGGCAAAGGCACAACCTTGCACCCCGCCGCCCGCACCGCCGCAACGACGCGCGCCCCCGGATCGGAAATACCCGGCGTACCCGCATCGGAAATCAGCGCCACGGCCTCGCCCGCCTGCAGGCGCTCGACAATCCGGGCAGCGGCCTCATGCTCATTGTGCTGGTGCGCCGGCAGCGTCCGGGCCTGCGAGCCCAGTTGCTTGAGCAAGGGGCCGCTGTGCCGGGTATCTTCGGCGGCAACCCAGGGCACCGTGCGCAAAATCTCTTCGGCTCGACGCGTCAGATCGGCAAGGTTCCCAAGCGGGGTCGGGACGACATACAATTCGGCATATTCTTTTGTCATTTTTCCGGCATGCGGGCAAAAACAGACGATACCACCACCCAGCGAGGGCGCGAAGCCGAAACACTGGCGGCTCGCGTGCTGGAACGCCACGGTCTACGCATTCTCGAACGCAATTTCCGGATTCGCGGCGGAGAAATCGACCTGATCTGTCGCGACGGTTCGACACTGGTCTTTGTCGAAGTCCGCCTGCGCAGCCGCAGCGACTTCGGCGGCGCCGGTGCCAGCATCACCACCAGCAAGCAGCGGCGCATCATTCTGGCGGCCCGGCATTACCTCGCTGGCAAGCCCGAGTGCGATTGCCGTTTCGACTGCATCCTGCTCGACCGGCTTGACGAGAAGCATCTCGAATGGGTCCGCCATGCGTTTTCTGCTGACGCTTAACCTCCTCTGGCTTGGCATGGCGCATGCCGACTCACTGCACATGCTGATCCAGAGTTCGCCACTGGCCGGCAGCCAGTATTACGCGGTCGACGAACGCTGGCGCGAGATGAAGGTCGGCGATCGACTGGCCCTGATCCGCGAACCGGGCAACCGGCACGATCCCAACGCCATTCGGGTTGAATGGCGCGGCCACAAGCTGGGCTACGTCCCGCGAGCCGAAAACCGTCCGGTCGCCGCGGCGATGGACCAAGGCGATCGCCTGCTCGCCCGCATTTCGCGCCTGCGCGACGAAGCCGACCCATGGCGCCGGGTCGAGTTCGAGGTCTTCGCCGAGCTGTGATGTAGAATGACCCGGTTACCAGCCCCAACCAGCTAAAAATATGGATCTCATCGCCCGCGTTGCCAAGCATTTCGAAGACAGTGCCCACACCAAGCTCGACGCCATCGAGATGATGGCCGCCCCGATTGCTGCCGGCATCGAAACCCTGTTCAACAGCCTGATCAACGGCGGCAAGATTCTCGCCTGCGGCAACGGCGGCTCGGCGGGAGACTCCCAGCATTTCGCAGCCGAACTGATCGGACGTTTTGAAGCGGAGCGCCAGGAACTGGCGGCCATCGCACTGACCACCGACAGCTCGATCCTGACGGCCGTCGGCAACGATTACTCGTTCAACCAGATTTTCTCCAAGCAAGTACGCGGTCTCGGCCACGCCGGCGACGTACTGCTCGCCATTTCCACCTCCGGCAATTCGGCCAACGTGATCGAAGCGATCAAGGCGGCGCACGATGCCGACATGATCGTGGTCGCACTGACCGGCAAAGGCGGCGGCCTGATCGGCGAAATGCTGCGCGACGACGACATCCATCTGTGCGTTCCGGCCGACCGGACGGCACGCATCCAGGAAACCCACCTGCTGGTCATCCATTGCCTGTGCGATGGGATCGACGCCCTGCTCCTCGGAGGTGAATGATGCATAAATTCAAACTCGGCCTCGGCGCCGCCGCCCTGATTCTGGCCCTGCCGATGCTCCAGGGCTGCATTCCGGCGGTCATCGCCACCGGCGCTGCGGCCGGCGTGATGAGCGCCCACGACCGCCGCTCGACCGGCACCCAGACGGACGACGAAACGACCGAATGGAAGGCCGCCCAGGCCGTTCCCGAAAAATACAAGGCCCTGGCCCATATCAACTACACGGCCTACAACCGCCGCGTGCTGATTACCGGCGAGGTTTCGAGCGAAGAAGCCAAGGCCATCGTCGGAGAACAAACCGGCAAGCTCGAAGGTGTACGCGAAGTGTTCAACGAGCTGGCCATCGCACCGGCCTCAGCCCTCGGCAATCGCAGCAACGACGCCTACATCACCTCCAAGCTGAAAGCTCGCCTGGTCGACTCGAACCAGCTCTCGGCCAACCACATCAAGGTTGTCACCGAAGCCGGCATCGCCTACCTGATGGGCATCGTCACCGAACGCGAAGCCAAGGTTGCCGTCGCCATCGCCCGCACGACCGACGGCGTACGCAAGGTGGTCAATGTGATGGAAGTCGTCAGCGACGCCGACGTTCGCCGGATCGACAGCAGCGCCCCCGGCGGCGCCCGCACGGCACCGGCCCAGACGGCGCCGGTTGAAACGCGTTAAACAACCGTAGAAAACTCATTGCGAACCGCGCGCGGCAATCCGGCAAGCCTCTTGCCGCGCAGTTCGCAATGAAGACCCCGGCCTTGCGCTAACGCATGCCGGCCAGCCCCGGCAACCAGGTCGCCAGCCCTGGCACCAGCGAAATCAGCAGCGCCCCGGCAAACATGGCAGCGACCGCCGGCAGAACGGAAGCCGCCACGTAGCGAATCGGCTTATCGAACATGGCCGAAGCAAAATAAAGGTTCATCCCGGCCGGCGGACAGAGAAAACCCATCTCGATATTGGCCAGGAAAATCACCCCGAAGTGCACCGGATCAATCCCGTAAGCCAGTGCAACCGGCAATAACAGCGGCACCAGCACGATAATCGCGGCATAAATTTCCATCAACGCCCCGGCCAGCAGCAGGAACAGGTTCAGTGCCACCAGGAAGGCCAGCTTGTTCGGCAGCATCGACTGAACCCAGTCGATCGCCGCATCGGGAACGCCGGCATCGACCAGGAAATTGGTCAGCCCCAAGGCCATGCCAAGGATCAGCATGATGCCGCCAATCACTTCGGCACAGTGGGCCAGCGCCTGGCGCAAGAGCGGCCAGTCAAGCTCGCGATGCGCCATCGACTGGGTCAGCAAGGCGTAAAGCGCCGTCAGGGCGGCACTTTCGGTCGGTGTCGCAACGCCTCCAACGAGCGAACCGATCGCCACGAAAGGGGCCAGGATTTCCCATTTGGCCGCCCAGGCAGCGGCTCGTATTTCTGCAAAACCGGCACGCGGAACGGCGTTGACCGCGACAGTCCTGGTTTTCAGATAACCCCCGATCAGCAGCAGGCAGCCGACCATCACGACCGCCGGCAACAGACCGGCGAGGAACAGGGTGTTGATCGGCACGCGGGCAATGATGGCGTACATGATCAAAGGCACCGATGGCGCCAGCAGGACACCCAGCGCACTGGCGCTGGTCACCAGACTGATGCCCCGCCGCTCGGGGAACCCGGCCTGGTTGAGCAAGGGCAAGAGCAAGCCGCCCAGCGCCAGGATGGTCACCCCGCTGCCGCCGGTAAAGGCCGTGAAAAACGAGCAGAGGACAGCCGCCGCAATGGCCGTACCGCTGACACCGCCACCGAACAGCGAGCGGAACAGATGACCAAGCCGCCCGGCCGCACCGGTCCGGGCGAAGAGCAAGCCGGCCAGCGTAAACAGGGGCAGCGCCGGCAACGATGGATTAACAGTAATCTGGTAATGACTCAGCGGAACCGAGGCCAGCGGCTGGCCGTCCATCCAGAAGAGCGCCAGCGCCAGCCCGCCAAGCACGGCAAAGACGGGAGCCCCGCACCAGAGAATCGCCAGCAGCCAGCAGACAAACGGCCAGACCGGCAGGGTCGCGCCGTCAAAATAGCGCGCAAAGCAGAAGCCGCCGAGCGGCAGGAGCACCGCCCCCAGGGCGCGCGGAACGGTTTTTGACGACAGACGGGCGGCCATTCTCAAACCAAGCCAGGCAAAGCCGAACGGCATCGCCAGTTGGACCAGCCAGCCGGGAATGCCGTACGCCAGGTCGCGGGGAGCCTCCATCTCGCTCGCCACGAAGCGCCAGCACGCTTCGGCCAACATCCCGCAAAGGAGCGCAGAACTGACCCGGGCAAAAGCCTGAGCGGAGGCCTGCACGCGGCGGTTGCCCGAAGCAGCCAGTCCGCTGCCGAGCGTACTGAGGTGTCCGCCGCGCTCGGCCAGCAAGGCGCCGAACATGGCCAGCACCAGGCCCAGATGCTGGACCAGCAAAGGCGCATTCTCGATCCCCTGGCCGAACACGGGACGCAGTCCCATTTCGAGCAGGGGAATCAGCAACATCAAGCCGAGCGCAGCCGAGGCCAGCCATTCGTCAAAACGCCCCAGGCGAGGCAAGATGCCGGGCATCGCTTACTTGCCTTTACCGTTGCGATAGGTTTTGAGGTGGCCAACGACCTCGTCGAAAGTCTCGGCCGGCACCATCTTGCCCCGCACCTTGGGATAAAGCTGGGCCGCCAGCGCCTGCCACTCCTTCATTTGTTCCGGATTTGGGGTGTTGACCGCAAGACCCCGTTTTTTCATCGCCTCGACCGCCTCATCAACCTCCTGACGCGCCCGGGCCCGGATTTGCGCGCCGGCCTTTTCACCGGCCTCGCGAACCTGGGCCTGCACCTCGGGTGACATTTCATCCCAGGATTTGCGAGTCACCACCAAGGCCCCGACAATCGGCGCCCAGTTGAGATCGAGCATGTTCGGCGCACTGTTATAGATCTGGGTGGCCAGCGCGAAATAGGGCGTCGATGGCACCGCGTTGATCATGCCCGTCTGGATGGCCGGCAGGATATCGCCGGTTTCCAGCGGCACCGGCGTATAGCCGAGATTCTTCATGATCTCCTGCTGCTCGAGTTCGCTGCCCCAGGCAAAAAACTTCATCTTCTTGTAGTCATCCGGCCGCAGCCCTGGCGCCTTTGAGAAAAACCGCACCCAGCCGGCATCGCCCCAGGCCAATACGACAAATCCCTTGTCGAAGAATTTTTTCTCCATCGCCGGGCGCATTTTTTCGCGCACGTAATCGACCTCATCCCAACTGTTGAACATCAGCGGCATGGCCTGCAGCGCAGCAATCGACGGCTCGATCTCGCGCAACCCCACCACCGAGAGCAGCCCGCCCTGCAACTGGCCGATGCGCATCCGGCGCACCATGTCGGTTTCTCCGCCCTGACTGCCATCGGGATAAACCAGGTACTTCGCCCCCCCGCCCTGGGCCGTCCGCCAGGTTTCGCCCAAAGTCATCAACTGGCGGTGATAGAGCGAATTTTTCGGTGCCAGAGTGCCAATCTTCAACTGCTTGTCGGCGCCCCACACATGGCATGCCAGCAATCCGCCCAGAAGCAGTGCGATCCATTTGTTGTTCATTTTCTCTCCGCTTGTTTTCGTCATTCAGAACAGATCGTCAGCCTTGCTCAACAACCAGGCAGCGCGCTGACGCATCACTTCGTTTTGCACGGCCAGTGGGCTGCCCGCGGCCTCCCGGATGGCCAGCGCCTGCCGGAGCAAGACTTCGAACATCGGACGATCGCCGCCCGGCAAGGCGTAGCCCTCGGCTTTGGCGACCAGCGCCGCAGCGCCGGTGCCGCCAGAGTCGCGAATAGCCTGGTCGAAATAGCGCAAGGCCAGCACCGGGCTCCCCCCCGGACGGGCCGCCTCGAAGCTGCCCATCAGGCCACTCAGCGCCCCCTGCCCCCAGGTGGGATCGACACGCCAGGCGGCCTCGGTCAGACGAATGGCCTGCGGCAAATCAGCCACGACATCAGGCTCATCCTTGCTCAAGGAAATCCAGCCGCCCCAGGAAGCTGCAGCCCAATAAGCCAGGCCGACCTGGGCCGGCTCGATGTGCAAGGTACCGCCCGGCGTGCTGCCGGCCAATACCGCAGTCAAACCGGGCTGGCTGATTTCAAGCGCCGTCATCGCATGGCGATGGGCTCGCGCATAAAGCCCGGCGGCCCGGCGGCGCAGTCGCTCGGCGGCACCAGCATCGGTCGCCTCGATCCGGTCGGCGTCAAAGGCCAGGAATGCATAGGCGTATTGCGTGAATCCAGCCGCCACGGCTTCGGCCAGGGCTCGATGTCCCGGCTGCTGGTGCAAAACCGTTTCCGACAACTTGAGATGAAACGGTGCTGCGTCGCGCAGCAGGATCAGATCGGTTTCATTACCCAACGCCGGGCTGGCCAGTTCATCCGCCAGGCTACCAACGACCAGCTGGCGCGGCGAGCAGGCAGAAAGCCCGATTCCGACCAGCACCGCAAGCACTCCCCGCCTGAACCAAGGTGTCTGTAAGCGCACTTTCATCCCGCCGTAACATGCCAATGGGCAGGCACACTAGCCGGCCGATGTTACAGCGCCGTGAAAGCTGCGTTTTACGCAAATCCGCTCACTTTAATGCCTCGTCATAGCCGCCCGGCGATATCAAACATGCCGGCAAAGTGCTAGATTCTTTGACTGACCCGAAAGCTGGCAAAAGCACGCGGACGGGCAGCAAAAATAGCGCCCAAGGCGCATCGGGGAAATCATGACAGCACATTCAAAAGCAGCACTTCCGGCAATCACCGTTGCCGCCATCGGCGTGGTCTTCGGCGACATCGGCACCAGTCCGCTCTATGCCCTGAAAGAAATCTTCAACGGCCACCACCCGATTCCGGTCACCCCGGAAAACATCCTCGGCATCCTGTCGATGGTCTTCTGGTCGATCGTCGCGCTAGTCTCGGTCAAATACGTCGCGATCATCATGCGGGCCGACAACCGGGGCGAAGGCGGCTCGCTCGCCTTGCTGGCGCTGATTACCGAACGAGCCAAAAATCCCCGCGTCTCCTGGGTGATTACCCTGCTCGGCATTTTTGCCGCCGCGCTGTTTTACGGCGACAGCATGATCACCCCGGCCATTTCGGTGCTTTCCGCCGTCGAAGGCATGGAACTGATCACACCGAAACTCACCCCTTATGTCATCCCGATCACGCTGACCATCATCACCGTCCTGTTCTTCATCCAGAAACGCGGCACCGGTACCGTCGGCATGTTCTTCGGCCCGATCATGGTCGCCTGGTTCGGCATTCTCGGCGTGCTCGGCGCGCTGGAAATCCTGCACAACCCGAGCGTGCTGCTGGCCCTGTTGCCAACCTACGCTTTCCACTTCATCCAGACCCACCCCGCCCTGGCCTTCCTCGCTCTCGGTTCGGTCGTGCTGGCCGTCACCGGCGGCGAAGCGCTGTATACCGATATGGGGCATTTCGGACGCTTCCCGATTCGTCTCGCCTGGTTTGGTTTCGTCATGCCGGCCCTGGTCCTCAACTACTTCGGCCAGGGCGCACTGCTGCTTGCCGAACCAGAGGCGATTGCCAGCCCCTTCTTTCACCTGGCACCCGACTGGGCCTTGATCCCGATGGTCATCCTGGCCACGGCAGCCACCGTCATTGCCTCGCAGGCGGTCATTTCAGGCGCCTTCTCCGTCGCCCGCCAATCGATCCAGATGGGGCTGTTGCCACGCATGCAGATCGTGCACACCTCGGGCCAGGAAGAAGGCCAGATCTACGTTCCCTTCACCAACTGGACACTCTATCTCGCCGTCGTTGCCCTGGTCATCGGCTTCAAGAACTCTTCCAACCTGGCGGCGGCCTACGGTATTGCCGTCACCGGTACCATGCTGATCGACACCATTCTCGTCGCTTTCGTGATGGTCCTGATGTGGCGCTGGAACATGCTGGTCGTCGGTCTGGTCGCCGGCCTGATGCTCGCCGTCGATATCGCCTTCTTTGCCGCCAACGCAATCAAGATTCCCGAAGGCGGCTGGTTCCCGATTGCCATGGGCATCATCTCCTTTACCGTGCTGACCACCTGGCGTCGCGGTCGACGCCTGGTTTCGCAGGAAATGGCCAAGCAAAGCATCCCGATGGACGACTTCATCAATGCCATCGACGACGTGCACCGGATCAACGGCACGGCCGTCTTCATGACCAGTTCCAAGGAAGGCGTGCCGGCTGCCCTGCTGCACAACCTGAAACACAACCAGGTACTGCACGACCGCGTCATCCTGCTGACTATCCAGACCACCGACACACCTTACGTGAACGACCTGGACCGCATCTTCATTCACGACATGAGCAAGGGCTTCAAGCGCCTGATCGTGCGCTACGGCTTCATGGAAAGCCCGGATGTGCCGGGTGCGCTGGAGCAATGCAAACGCTTTGGAGAACGCTTCGACCTGATGGAAACGACCTTCTACCTGTCTCGTGAAACCATCGTTCCGGCACTGACCAGAAAGTTTTCCCAGCCACGCGCGCGCCTGTTTGCCGTCATGTCGAAGAATGCGACCAGCGCCAGCGACTTTTTCAAGATACCGACCAATCGCGTGGTCGAACTGGGCACACAACTGGTGATCTGAACGCCGACCGGCGCTCAGGACGATGCGCCGGGTCGCGTCCAGTGACTCAGGCGCTCGAACAACTGCTCGGCCCTGATCGGTTTGGTAATGTAGTCATCCATGCCAGCCTCGATGCAGCGCTCCCGGTCGCCCTGCATGGCATTGGCCGTCATCGCGATGATCGGCACCGGCGGGCGATGTCCGGTACGCTCGGCCGCCCGAATCAGGCGCGCCGCTTCAATCCCGTCCATCACCGGCATCTGCATGTCCATCAGGACCACCGCGAACGATTGCCCGGCCAGCGTTTCAATCGCCTGCAACCCGTTTTCGGCCAGCGTCACGCAGTAACCCCGGCGCTCAAGCAACATGATCGCCAGCTTCTGGTTAACCGGATTGTCCTCGACCAGCAGCACCGCCAGCCCAGGCAAGTCCGCCGCCTCGGCCTGCGGCTCAGGCGGCACCGCCAACCCTGGCAAGTCCGGTGACGACACCGTCGCCCC
This sequence comes from Dechloromonas sp. TW-R-39-2, assembly GCF_016864195.1. Lineage (NCBI taxonomy): Bacteria > Pseudomonadati > Pseudomonadota > Betaproteobacteria > Rhodocyclales > Azonexaceae > Dechloromonas > Dechloromonas sp. TW-R-39-2. Next base: position 923,026 of record NZ_CP045202.1, on the reverse strand, counting down.
TTCCCTGGCCGGCGCCGGCAAGGTGAAATAAAAACGACTGCCGACCCCAGGCGTACTCTCCACTGCCAATTCGCCGCCCAGCAACTCAACCAGACGACGCGTAATGCTCAAGCCCAGCCCCGTCCCGCCATACTTGCGGGTCGTCGAACCATCAGCCTGGGTAAAGGGATCAAAGACATGTGCCACTCTTTCCGGCGGAATCCCGATCCCGGTATCACGCACGGCAAAACACAACATGCGCGGCGCACCGGCCGGTTCAAGCATCGAAACCGAGAGAACAACCTCGCCCTGCTCGGTGAATTTGATGGCATTGCCCAGCAGATTGACGACAATCTGGCGAAAACGCACCGGGTCGGACACAAAGTCTTCCGGCAACTGCGGGCTGATCTCGGTCCGCAGCACCAGCCGCTTTTCACTGGCGCGCAACGCCATCGACTGAATCGTCTCCTGCACCGCCTGCTGCAAATTGCAGGAAATCAGTTCAACCGACAACATGCCGGCCTCGATTTTCGAAAAATCGAGGATGTCGTTGATGATAGTCAGCAGCGATTCGGAAGAAGCCTTGACGATATCGAGCAATTCCCGCTGCTCGCTATCCAGCCGGGAATCGAGCACCAGACCGGTCATCCCGATAATGCCGTTCATCGGCGTACGGATTTCGTGGCTCATGTTGGCAAGAAACTCGCTCTTCGCCCGATTGGCAAACTCGGCCGCCTCCTTCGCCTGCTCCAGCTCCAGGCGGCTGACTTCGCGTTCGGCAATCACCCGGGCAATGACGCGCGACAGCGCGGCAATATCCTCCGAACCATCCCGCCCATCCACTTCGCTGACATGCAGCAGGCTGGCCACAATTTCCCGCAACGATTTCAGGGCTTGTTCACGAGCCGCCAACTCGCTGCGCAAGCTGTTCGCCGTCCGCTGCAGCAACTCGAATGCGGGGCGGAATTCAAGCGGTACATCATCGATCAAGGCCGCCTCCGCCGCATTGCCGGCTGCATTACCCGCCGACGGGAAGTCGCGTTCGAAAGCACCGACCCGCTTCAGCGCCCCGAGCCAGTGGCGAAGCGGAAACCAGATCAGCAACAAGCCGCCCAGCAAGCTGACCAGGGCAAGCGCCACGGCCGCCCGAATCAAGTGCCACAGGCCATCGGCAATCAAATCGACGGAAAACGCCAGGCGCAACACGCCGTAATCCGCCCCGCCAACCGAAATGGTCCGATTGACATCGTAAAGCTGCTCGGCAATCCCCTCCTGCAGCCAGCCCGGTGCATGCGTCGGCGGAATCGAGGTGTTTTCGCTCTTGATCACTCCGCCCTCCAGATCGATGAACTTGGCGGAAGAAAACTGGGAGCGCATGATCGATTTATCCAGCGTGCGCTGGATGGTGTCGTAATCGCCGATCACCACGCTATCCGAGACAACCTGGGCCGCCACTTCGATCAGCATCGTCGCCGAACGCTGCGCCTCTTCGATCGCTTCGTTGTACTGGTATTGATAAAACAGGATCAGGCCGCTACCGACAAAAAGCAGCAAGGTCGCCGAATACAAGGCGTAGACCCGCGCAATCAGCGACCTCGGCAAGCAGTAGCGCAGCAGCTTCATGATCGGAACTCAGTGCGGGGTAGCCGGCACCGTCTGATAGAACCGGCGGTAGGAAGCATAGTCGGCACCCGTGGCAGGCAGGAAATAGGCTTGCGGATCAAGACCGACCTCCTGCGAGGCCTTGAGCAGGATGGCCTTGCCGACCGGGTCGCGATGCATGCCGACGAATGCCGAGGCAACCGCCTTGAGATCTTTTTCCGGCACCTTGCTCGAGGCCATCAGGGCCAGATCGTGGTAGCTCTCGGATGTCCACAAGACACGAAACTTTTTGCCTTCCTTGGCCGAATAACCATCGATCAAGGCTGAATTGCTCCCGACCGCCTTGGCCTTGCCGGCAAACATCTGGGCAAACGCCGCATTCTGGTTGCCGGCAAAAAGCGCCTTGACCTCGATATTCCTGGCCTGCAGATACCCCTGCGTCACCTTGTAGCCGATGAATGCTTCCGGCCCGGCAAACGCAACCTCCTGGCCTTTCAGCTCTTCCACCCGGGTGATCGGCGAATCGGCCGGGACCGCAATCTGCCCTTGCAGCGGCGGCGTCCAGCGCCGGCCGAAAACTTTCCAGCCCAGCTTCTCGCGCTCGGGGCTGAACAAATGGTTGGAAAAGACGAATTCGACTTCCTTGGCCAGCACATAAGCCGTCGTATCGGCCGATGTCCGGCCGATTTTCAGCTCAAGCCTGACGCCGCTTTGCTCGCTGACATACTTGATGATCGGATTCCAATACGCTGCCGTCTTGTTGATATCCCACTGATTGACCGGAGAAAATCGATAAACCGCATTTTGCGCGAAGGCCAATGCCGGAACCAGACAGACAAGCGCCACAAGCAGGGAGCGACCGAACATGTTAGAACTTTCCATGAAAATGGATGATTTGTAGATTTTACAACATTGTCGCCGTTTCATCCTGACAGCATTTCATGGCCGGCTGCCGCAACCCCGTTCAGGCTGCCAGCACCCGCCGCAAACCGCGCATCAGCAAGCCGATGGCCGGCAATTTGACATACAGCTCTTCGGCCGTATCCCAGTAGTCGCGGTGGTAATTGACCCGCCCATCCGGATCGAAACGCAGATGCGAAACACCGCGCATCATCTGCGTCTCACCCCTGCCCCAGAGACGCACCCGAAAGCAGAACTCCCAGACCAGCATCGCGCCGCCCTCATCGACCACCCGCTCGGTGACCACGAAACGAGGCTCATCGACCTGTTTGAACATGTGACTGAAAATGTGCTGGATGGCCGGTAGACCGCGCACTTCGTTGAACGGGTCCTTGAAAAAGGCATTCTCGGTGTAGAACGCCGGAAACCGAGCCACACTTTCCGGCGACAGGGTCTGGAAGAAGGCAATCAAGGCCTCGTGTTTCATTTCAACCTCCGGTCAAACGGCGAATCAGCGGGAAATACCAGCAGTAAGGCAAGTGGGCCAAAAGCTTCATGATCAGGGTGAAGCGTTTCGGGAAATGAATTTCGAAATGTCCGCTGCGAAACCCGTCGACCGCAGCAATCGCGGCTTGTTCCGGTGTCAGCAAGGCGGGCATGGCGAAATCGTTTTGGGCCGTCAATTGGGTGGCGACAAAGCCCGGATTGATCAGCCAGACACCGATACCTCGCGCCAGCAGGTCGAGGTGCAACACCTCGGCAAAATGGATCAAGGCGGCCTTGCCCGGGCCGTAGCACAAAGCCTTGGGCAAGCCGCGATAACCGGCCACGCTGGCAACGAAGGCGATACCGCCGCCAGCGCGGAGATCCGGCAAGACCGTTGCCGCGAGGCGCAGCGCGGCGTTGAAATTGACCGCCAGCACCCGCTCGGCAACCGCCAGATCGAAATCGTCGGCCCGCATCGGCACATAATCGCCAGCCAGATAAACCACCAGGTCGACGCCGCCCCAGCAATCAAGCAGCGTTTGCCGGGCCACGGCCAGCGCCTCACGGTCGGTCGCATCGCACGGCAGCAGCAGCGCACCGGCCACGCCGAGCGCCGTCAGTTTGTCGAGGCTGCGAGCCGAGACGGCAAGCCGCGTACCCCGCCGCGCCAGCTCGTGCGCCATGGCTGCACCGATGCCGCTCGACGCGCCAACCAGCCAGACGCGCTTGCCCTGCCACTCGCTGATTTTTGGGTTCATTGCCGGGCCTGCCGCTTGACGAAACTGAGCGTCACCTCACCGAGGTTGAAGCCCCATTTCGTCATGTAGGAGCGGTTGAGCATCACCGTGTCGTCGATCAGGAACATCCAGTCATCAAAATCAACGTGGATCACCTTGCCATCAACCGGCAAGGCCAGCACATAGCGCCAGCGCAAGGCATTGCCAGCCAGCTCGCCGATCGCCTCGCCAACGACATCGTCGGCCGTGCCGCGGTAACTACCATCCGGCTGCCGCTTCAAGGTCCATACCCGGCGCGAGACGGTGCCGTCCGACCATGTGAAGTTTTCGTCGAGCACGCCGGTATCGCCGCTCCACCGGGCGTCGATCACCACATGGAAGCGTTTCTTGACCTCGCCGGAGCGCCCCTGAAAGACACCCCAGGCGTCGAGCGTGCCGTTGAGGTAGGTTTTCAGGTCGAGCTCCGGCTGTTCGCTACGGTATTGCTCGACACCGGTCGAAGCACAGCCGCTCAGGCCGAGCGAAAGAAAGAGGGCGGCCAGTAGTTTCATGATGCAATCTCCAATGAATGACGCCAGCGCCAAAGCAGCAGCCCGGCCAGTGATTTGAAGGCCAGCGGCAGCAGCGCATAGGCAAGGCTCAGGGCGGCAAGCCCGGTGCCGCTGCCCGGTTGATAGCCCAGCATCGCCAGCAGGGGCAGGGAAAGACCGGCGGCCAGCGCGAGATTCAGCTTGGCGACGAAATTCCAGACGCCGAAGCAAGCGCCCGCTTGTCCCTGGCGTTCGCCGAGATCGGCCGCCATCGCCGCCGGCAAAGCCAGGTCGGCGCCCAGCGCCAGCCCGGAGGCAACGCAGATCACGGCAAACCCGGCCAGGTCGCCCGGCCCGATCAGGCTGGCTCCGGCAAAAGCCAGGATCGACAACACCATCGCCCCCAGCCAGGCGGTAACCCGTCCGAAACGAGCAGCCAGCCGGACCCAAAAGGGCAAGGAAACTGCCCCGGCGATGAAATAAACCGCCAGCAAGGGGCCGCCGGCCTGGGGCTGCAGCAGGATATCGGCGACGAAAAACAGGAACAGCGTGGCCGGCAAGGCGGCGGCAATCCCATTAGCGACAAAGACCAGCAGCAAGCGACGGAAAGGCTGATCGGCCAAGACACGGCGCAGGCTGGGCAGCAAGGGCTGCGCTACGGTAGGTTGCGGACGGGCCGCCGCATGCGTAGCAAAGGTGATCGCTGCGGCGACCATCAACAGCGGAAGAAAAACCCAGCCCAACCGGGCAACGCCCTGACTCGAATCGCTGGCCAGCAGCGCAGGCAGAGCCGCCGCCAGGACAACGCCGAGCAGGCCGAATCCCTCGCGTGCTGCGGTCAACCGGGTACGCAGCGCAGAATCAGTCCCGACATCCGTCCCCCACGCCTGGTAGGCCACGCTGGCCGCCGAAAAACCCAGGTAGGTCAGGGCCAGCGATGCGAGCAGCCAGAAGGCCGGGGCGACACCCGGCGGATTGAGCAAGGCAACGAAGCCGAGGGCGAAAGGCAACAGTGCGATGGCCACCATGCGCGGCCGCGAAACACGGTCGGCCAGCCAGCCGAGCCAGGGATCGATGCCGGCATCGAGCAAGCGGGCAGCCAGCAAAATGGCGCCAAGCACGGCGAGCGACAGGCCGGTTGTCTCGGCATAAAAATGCGGCACATGGACATAGACCGGCAAGGCGGCAAAGGCCAGCGGCAGGCCGAGCAGGCCGTACGACAGGACGCGGCCGCCATGCATCTCAGTCGGCCGGCGGCTTGAGCAACGCCGTGCGCAGTTCCGGCGCGCTGGTGCCGGCATCCAGCCAGATGCCGAAAAAGGCACGCGCGAAGAGCGGCTCATCGATTTTCCCGATCAGGCGTTCATTGAAATAGAACCGGGCCGCATCCGGCTGGTAATGGCCGACAATCCGGTCGCCCGGTTTGACATCGGGAAACAGCGCAGCCAGTTGCTCACCCCAGCGTTTCAGGGTCGGCGCATCACCGATGCCGAGGTTGCGGATTTCCTTGATGCTTGCTTCGGCAATCGCCAGCCCGGCGATATTGCGCTTGTAGGTCAGGCGCAAGGCGAGCGGCGGCTGGACCGGATCGGCGGCGGCCCACAAGGTGGCCTCGTAGACCAGGAAACCGAAGCGGCGGAACTCCCCGCTTCCCCAGCGTTTCAGCCCGGCCGTCGGATCGCTCGCGGCAAAGCCGGCCAGCGGCGCGGCGGCCAGCACGAGCAGCAGGCTGCGTCGCACGGCCGAGAAACTGCGGTTTTGCCGTCCGTCCAGCTGTTGACCGCGACAGGCTGCTTCAGCCATGGTCTGCGGCGGCTCAGCGATGGGCCAGTTCGAACTGGACGACATCGACATTCCCGGCCAGGAAACCGGCCTCGCAATAGCAGAGATACATCCGCCACAAACGACGGAAAGGCTCGTCAAAACCCAGTGCGGCAATCTGCGGCCAGTGGGCTTCGAAGGCATGACGCCACTCGGCCAGGGTGCGGGCGTAATCCTCGCCGAACGCGTATTCACCGCGCACGACCAGCCCGGCACGCGCTGCCGCGCTACGGAAAGCGCTGCGCGAGGGCAGCATGCCGCCGGGGAAAACATACTGCTGGATGAAATCGGTTCCCTTGCGGTAGCTGGCAAACAGGTCGTCGCGAATCGTGATGCTCTGGATCACCGCCCGGCCACCCGGCTTGAGCGCAGCGGCCACGGTCTTGAAATAGCCTGGCCAGAAACGCTCGCCGACGGCTTCGAACATTTCGATCGACACGACATGGTCGAAACGCTCCTTCGTATCGCGGTAATCCTGCAGCCGGAGATCGGCCTGCGGCACGCGTTTTTGCGCCCATGCCAACTGGGCTGGCGACAGCGTCAGACCGGTCACGGCCAAGCCTTCGGCCACGGCTTCCTCGGCAAAACCGCCCCAACCGCAGCCGATTTCGAGCACCCGCTGGCCGGGTTCGGCATGCAGGTGCTGCAGGATGCGGCGGTACTTGGCCGCCTGGGCCGCTTCGAGGTCATCGATGCGGTCGACTTCACCGGCCCGGAACAACGCGCTCGAATAGCTCATGCCCGGATCGAGCCAGAGCTTGTAGAAATCGTTGCCGAGATCGTAATGCGCCATGATGTTGCGCTTGCTGCCCGCCTTGCTGTTGCGGTTCAGCCAGTGCCGGATACGCGCCGCCGCCAGACCGCGCCACGAGCCATAAACCGCCTTCTTGAGCACATCGCGGTTGCGCGCCAGCAGGCCGAGCAGCCCGGTAATGTCAGGCGAATCCCAGGCCCCGTCGAGATAGGCTTCGGCCAGGCCGATATCGCCCCGCGCCAGAATCTGGCCGAACATCGCTTCATCGTGCACCTGCATCGTCACGCCCGGCTCGCCCTCGCCAAACAGGGCGCAGGAGCCGTCCGGCAAACGAATTTCAAGCACGCCTCCGCTGATCTTTTCGAGCAATTCGAAAACCAGTCGGGTATCGCGGTTCAGGCCGCTGCTACGGCCCAGCGTCAGGGTTTGGTTCATTTCAGCGGCTCCTGCAAGGGAGGTTGGACGGGATGGGCGCCGAGGAAAGGCACCCCTTTCAACCAGAGTTTCAAGGCTTGCCAGTGGATGCGCAGCATCACGCCCAGCGTCAGAAAAGGCATGCGCAGACAGGCTCCGAGCAAAGCCGGGGCAGACCAGCCGCGCGGCTTGCCGGAAATCGAGGTGAGCAGCAATTCACCCTCGGCATCGTCGTAATCGATACGCACCAGCGGCACCGGACGGTCAAGATGAAAACGGAAGCGATAAGCGCCTTCGATGTCGCAGAAAGGCGAGACATGAAACGCCTTGCTCGCCCTGATTTCCTGTCCATCGAGCAAGGGGGAGCCATCCGCGTTGTGCAGCAGGTATTCGTGGCGCCCGCCGAAGGTATTGCGCACCTCAGCCAGAACGGCAACCAGCGCCCCGCTGCGGTCGCGGCAAAACCAGAAACTGACCGGATTGAAGACATAACCCATCAGGCGCGGGAAACATTGCAGCGTGATCTCGCCGTCATCCGGCAAACCGCGCTGGCGAAGCAATTGCTGAATCCATGGCAGCAGCTCGCTGCCATCGCGCGGCCCATGGTCCTGGCGCCGGAAACTGAGCAGATTGCTGCGGTCGACCGCAAAAAACCGGCTATTTGCCGCCGCCAGGTCGTGCAGCGGCAACTGCACGTAAAACACCGGATAAACGAAGGCATTGACCGCCGGACGCAAGCGCCGGTGCATCACGTGGCCGATGAACAGTTGCGGAAGCTGTGCCATGGTCGTCGGCTCAAACAGTGTCGAGTTCGCGCTCGACCGCTTGCGGCGCCATCTGCCACGGCGCGGCAATGCCCATGCTGTTGGCGACCCGCAAGGCCGACTTCAAACCGTCTTCATGGAAGCCATAGCTTCCCCAGGCACCGGCCAGCCAGATCCCGTTTTCGCCCTGGACATGCGCCAGACGACGTTGGGCGGCAATCGCCGGACCATCGAAAATCGGGTGGGCATAATCGAACTCGGCAATGATTTTGGCCGAATCGGGCTCGCGCGCCGGGTTGAGCGTGACGACGACCGGCGTCTTGAACGGCAGGGGCTGCAGCTTGTTGATCAGGTAGGAAACGCCAACCGGCTGCTCGCCCGGCGCACCGCTGCCGGAAAAGTAATTCCACGCCGACCACAGCTTTTCATCGCGCGGCAGCAAGGCGCGGTCGGTATGCAACACGGCGCGGTTCGGCTGGTAACGAATCGCCGACAATATCTCGCGCTGCATATCGCTCGCCGCCATGCCAAGAATCGCCAGCGCCTGATCGCTGTGACAGGCCATCACCACGCGGTCGAACAATTCGCTGCCGCCGGCATGCACGACGCGCAACTGGCCCGCCTCGCGACTCACGGCGCTGACCGGGCAGGCCAGGCGCACATCGTCGAGTTGTTCCGCTACTTTCCTGACGTAAGCCCGTCCGCCGCCCTGCACCGTGCGCCACGTCGGGCGGTCGAAGACCTGCAGCAAGCCATGGTTGCGACAAAAACGGATGAAGGTGGACAACGGCATGTCGAGCATCTGACCAGTCGGACACGACCAGATCGCCGCGGCCATCGGCAGCAGATACCAATCCGAAAAAGCCGGCGAATAACGACCTTCGGTCAGGAAATCGCGCAGGCTGCGCTGATCGTCCTGGAACGAAACAAGCCAGGCCTGACTCTCGCGGTTGAAGCGGAGAATGTCGGCCAGCATGGCCCAGAAAGAGCGCCGGAGCAGATTGCGCTTCTGCCCGAAAACGGTCGCCAGATTGCTCCCGGCCCATTCCAGATCCGGCTTTTCCAGACTGACGGCAAACGACATTTCGGTTTCGACGCTATCCACCCCCAGCAACTCGAACAGGGCGATCAGGTTGGGATAGGTCTGGTCGTTGAACACCAGGAAACCGGTATCGACCGGGTGCGTTTTACCCTCCAGCGTCACGTCGACCGTGTTGGTGTGACCACCGAGGTAGTCCGCGGCTTCGAACAGGGTCACTTCATGATTCCGGCTGAGCAGCCAGGCGCTGGCCAGGCCGGAAATACCGGCACCGACCACGGCGATACGATGCTTTCGGGTCATGGCGCGCCTCTCAGTCGTTCGTACCGGACAATTCGGCATAGGCCGAATGGTTGTGGATCGATTCGAAGTTCTCGGAAATCACCTTCCACTGCCCGATGCGCGGCTCGCGCATCAAGCGCAGCGCGATGTCGCGCACCAGGTCTTCGACAAACTTCGGATTGTCGTAGGCCCGTTCAGTCACCCACTTTTCATCCGGCCGCTTGAGCAAGCCGAAAACCTCGCAGGAAGCCTCCTCTTCGGCCAGACGAACCAGTTCCTCGATCGCCATCGGCGCGCGCAAACGCGTCTCCAGCGTGATGTGCGAACGCTGGTTGTGCGCGCCGTAATCCGAAATCTTGCGCGAACACGGACACAGGCTGGTCACCGCCGCAACAACCCGCAGCGTCAGGCTTGGCGGCTGCCCGGCCAGTTGCTCGGCAATCAGGGTCGCATCGTAGTCAAGCAGGCTTTCAACGCCGGAAACCGGCGCTTTCTTCTTGATGAAATACGGGAAAGCCAGTTCGATGCGGCCGCTCGCGGCATCGAGCCGGAGCAGCATTTCGTCGAGCATGCCGAACAGCCCGGCCTGGCTCAGCGCGGTACTGCGGCTTTCGAGCAGTTCGACGAAGCGCGACATGTGCGTACCCTTGACCTCGGGCGGCAAGCCAACCGTCATCGTCAGGCTGGCGACGGTGCTCTGCGTTTCGCCGCTGGCCGTTTCCAGTTGCAGCGGATAGCGCAAACCCTTGACGCCGACGCTCTGAATGGCCAGACGGCGCGTGTCTGCGGTCGACTGCACGTCGGGCAGGAAAAAGTTATCTGGGGCATTCATGGTCGGGGCTCCGTAAAAGGATGGGGATGCTTATTTGAGAAACGCGTCGATTCTGGCCAGCAGTTCCTTGTCATCCGGCGCGGTCATGCTGCCGAAGGAAAGCACCTGCGTGGCATCGCGATTGATCAGGTATTTGTGGAAATTCCAGCGCGGCCGGCTGCCTGTGATTTCAGCCAGCTTCAAATAAAAGGGATTGGCCGCCTTGCCCTTGACCGACGACTTGGCCAGCATCGGGAAATCGACGCCATAAGTCAGGCGGCAAAAATCGGCGATTTCCTTGCTGCCGCCCGGCTCCTGCTCGCCAAAATCGTTCGACGGAAAGCCCAGCACCACCAACCCCTTGTCCTTCAGCCGGGCATACAGTTTTTCCAGGCCATCGTACTGGCTGGTGAACCCGCAATAACTGGCCGTATTGACCACCAGGATCACCTTGCCCTGATACTGGCAAAGCGACTGTGGCTTGCCATCCTGCAAGCCGGCAAAACTATGGTTGAGCAAATCCGGGCACTGGCTGGCATCCGCCGCTGGGACCACACCGACCGACAACAATCCGGCAATACCCATCCAGCGCTTGAGAACTGAGATCATCGACAACTCCTTGATTTGTCCTAGACAAAATTAAGATTTGTTCGTAAGATAGGGCTGAAAATTTGATTTGTCAATGCTTTGTCTAACATTTGTTCAGGACAAATATGAATCCACTGGATTTCAATATTGCCGCCGTCGAGCGCGAAACCGGCCTCTCCAAGGATGTGCTGCGGATGTGGGAAAGGCGCTATGGCTTCCCGATGCCAAGTCGCGACAGCAACGGCGAACGCTGCTATCCGGGCGAACAGGTCGAACGCCTGCGCCTGATAAAACGCCTGATGGATCAAGGGCATCGCCCCGGCAAGCTGATTCCGGCCAGCAGCGAAGAGCTGGCCACGCTAAGCCCGCGCCGGGCCAAGGAACAGCACCGGACGGCGCAGGCCGACAGCGCGGAGCTGGCCGAACTGCTCGCCCTGATCAAACAGCACGACGGTATCGCCTATCAGCAGGCGATGCAGCAGCGCCTCGGGCGGCAAGGGTTGCAGCGTTTTGTCCAGGACACGGTGGCACCGCTCACCTGTCGCGTCGGCGAAGCCTGGGAAGATGGCAGCTTCGAGGTCTTCGAGGAACACCTGTTCACCGAACTGACCAAGCGCCTGTTGCGCCAGGCCATCGCCGGCCTGCCGAGCAGCCGGCTGGCACCGCGCGTGCTGCTGACCAGCGTGCCCGAGGAGCAGCATGTTCTCGGCCTGCTCATGGTCGAAGCCCTGCTCGCGCTGGAAGGGGCCGAATGCATTCCACTCGGTACCGAAATGCCGCTCTCCGAGATCAGCCGGGCGGCGGCGGCCCATCGGGCCGATATCGTGGCGCTGTCGTTTTCGATCGCCTATCCTGCCCGCCAGACACCCGCCCTGCTGCAGCAATTGCGCCACCTGCTCCCCGGCACGACGGCGCTCTGGGCTGGCGGCGCAGGCGTTGCCCGGCTACCAAGCCAGGCGGGAATCGAACTGCTCACCAGCCTGGAAGCCGCCGTGCTTGCGCTCCAGGCGTGGCGAACGGCAAATGCGGCACAGAATTCAGCGCCGAATCTGGTGGCAAATTCGGCTTAATTCGCTGGTTGACCGGGGAAACTGCAAGCCATTTCCTTGCCCCCGCCGCTCAATCGGCAACGGCTGATCAGGCCGCCCTGCGTATCCAGCACGCGCCCGGCCCAGCCCTCGGCATCGCGTTCGAGCACCAGAAAGCTGTAACGGTTGAGCAGGATGCCGCTTTGCGCCGCTACCCCGTCATAAGTACGGCCATCCGGACGCATCCGCTCTTTGCTGCCGGCCGCGCCGCGCCCCTCGAAGAACGGTGACTGAGGATCGAGCGATTCGAGTTGCGTGCCGCCGCCCCCGACAATCACCTGCGCCGGTCGTCCGGCCAGATATTGCGGATCGCTGGCCGGCGCGAAGTTGTAGGTCGCGAAAGCATGCTGGTGGCCGGCAAACGACACCTGCAGATTGGCCGGCACGGTTCTCTTGAGCACCGTCTGGAAGGCATTCGGCTGCACCGCAGGGCCGAGCAGGTCGTACCACACCGGCTTGTGCGAAAGCAGCCAGATTTTCTGGTCGACCGGGGCAGCCTGCAGCACCTTGAGCGTCTGCTCGAAAGTCGCCACATCTTCCGGCGTGGCACTGGCCGGGCGGTAATCCTCATGGCCCGAATTGTCGGCCACGACCAGCGCCAGCTCCGGCGACAGCGGAATCCGGTAAGCCTCGGCCGTGAAATTATTGCCCAGCACCGAACGCGATGCCGAACGGAAACGCTGGTTGGCGCACGCAACATAAGGCAGCGGCGACAGAAAGCGCATCCAGCCTTCACCAGCCCGATCGCAATTTTCGTGATTGCCGCGCACAAAGACCCACGGCGCCGCTGCCAGCAAAGGCGCCGCCGGCTTGAAGAAATCGGCATTCCAGCCGGCCCAGCCGTAGGTCACGACAACGCCCTTGTCGCGCAGGGGCTGGCAACGTTCCGGGTCGTCGCAGACTTCGCGGTAATGGTAATCGCCGACGTGAATCACCAGATCCGGCCGGGTGGCCGCCGCTGCGGCAGCAATATCGGCCCACGGCCAGGCCTGCGGATCGGTGCAATCCTGGATCGGATCGCCGTTGCCCTTGGCTGGCACCTTGATCCGACAGCCGGTATCGCCGAGCACGACGATGCGCTGCGGCGAAGCAACGGGCAAGGCAACCGCCTGCCCGGCGACACGCACCTCGCGCGCCCCCGGCGGCAAGATTAGCTCGCAGGCTGCCACAGCAAACGGCGGATCAAACGCGGGATTCGCCGCATCGCCCTGCCCGCCGCCAGGACGCGCCCGCCAGTGCATTGGCTGGATGCTACGGTCGACCTCGGCCAACGGGCAATTTTCATGCGCTGCGACAATCGCCCGCAGCGAAACTTCGCCCTCCGGCCCCAACTGCGTCCAGACACGCGGCAAGCCGCCCGCCCCCTCGCCCGGCAAGCTGGCACAGCCGCTGAGCGCAAGCAGCGCGACGGCCCCCAGGGACAACAGTGTCCGGCGCATCGGCATCACGCCGTCAAAGGTGGAGATAACCCATCACCCCGACCACCAGCCCCAGCGCGGTCGAGCCGTAAACCCCGACAAGCAGCCAGCGCTTGCGCGTCAGCAGGGTAATGGCCGACAGCGCAATGGCGATCTGGAGCAGCGTCGTGGCCAGCGCCCAGCGCTCATGCACGTGCATTTCGGCCTCGCTCTTCTTGTCGGCTTCCTTGGCGGCATCTTCCAGCTTGTCGGCCTCGGCCTTGATTTCTTCCTTTTCCTTCTTGTAACGCTCGACCGCCGCCTTGAACTTCTCCTGGTTCTCACCGGTCGTCAGCGTGATCGAAAGCTCGGCCAGATTCTGCTTGTTGCTCTTGGCCTGGTAATAATTCCACTGGTTCGACGCCGAGGTTTTCTGGATCGCCGCCTCGTTCTTGTAGAGCAGCGCCGAATTCTGCGAATGCCCGCCCATGTAACCAAAAATGGCACCCACCGTAGACAGCAACGCGGTCAGCACCGCCAGCCGGGAAGTAAAGCTGTCGCCGCCATGCTGGGCAACGTGTTCGACTTCGTGATCGTGTGGGCCGTGAACATGAAAACCGTGACCGGACATAGATGAACCTCCTTCAAAACAAGGAACTGCCGTTAAAAATGATGCGCGATTCTAACGTGACTCTGCGCCGCAGCAAGGTCGATACCTCTAAAATGGCGACCTGTTCACACTGCCGGACCCGCCATGACCTACGCCGCCCCGAATTTCGAATCGAAAATCTGCCCGCCCGGCGAGTTGACCGCGCGAGCCGCCCAAATCGCCCGTCCGCTCGTCTTCACCAACGGCTGCTTCGACATCCTGCACCGCGGCCATGTCACCTATCTGGCGCAAGCCGCAGCCCTCGGCACCAGCATGGTTGTCGCACTGAACAGCGACGCCTCGGTCAAGCGCCTCGGCAAAGGCGACGACCGCCCAGTCAACGCGCTGGAAGACCGCCTCGCCGTGATGGCCTCACTCGGCTGTGTCGCACTGGTCACCTGGTTCGACGAAGACACCCCGCTCCAGCGCATCCTCGAATGCCGCCCGGAAATCCTGGTCAAGGGCGGCGACTGGCCGGTCGAAAAAATTGTCGGCTGCAACGAAGTTCGCGGTTGGGGCGGCAGTGTCCACTCAATCCCCTTCATCCACCAGAAATCGACCACCGCCCTGCTCGAAAAGATTCGCCGGCTATAAGCCAGGGGAAATACGGTTCGGCGACGGGTGTTTTCCTGAGCGGCCGACCTGCCGGGCTGCGGTCAGATGGTTCGATATGGCATGGCCGGGGTGCGGCCATGCTGCTGGCTCAGGGCTTGCGAGCGGAGTGCGGCGCCGGCCTTGGCGTATCCAGCGGCGCGCGCAGTTTTTTGTCGCGCAACGATAGCCAGACAATGGCAACCACGACGACAACGCCGGCCAGCGTAATTAAAACAATATTCATGATGAATTGAACCTAAAGCCCGGTAACGCTCAAGCAGCAAGCATTCGCGCACTTTAGACCAATTAATGGCGCACTCCACGTGGGGTTTTCCCGCAAGGGTTTCCCCTCCTGCGCCGCATCAATCCGGGCCGAATCCGCCGCCCGTCAGCAGCGCCGCCCCTGATCGTCCAGCCGCAAGACAGCCGACGATCAAAACATCGGGCAATCCCTAATTCAAACCATTGCCAACCTTCGGTAAGCTTCTGGTCGCCCGGATTATTGGTATTACCAATTTACCGTTTTCCGAATTCGCATGTAGCAGATGAAGATTCTTTCGTAGCAAATTTTTGAAACACCCGCAGCAGCCAATAAAAACGGGTGATTTTATTTAATGCACACATACCAGGATGGCTTTAATAACAGCCGATTGGTATGACCAAAGGGGTTAAAGAATGGTTTGGCAACAAATTTACGATCCATTGGGCAGCATCGGGCTGTCCGCGCTTCTGGCGTCCGTTCCGGTCGTCGTCATGCTCGCCGCACTGGCTTTCTTCCACGTCAAGGCGCATGTCGCCGCCATCCTCGCGCTGGTTTCTGCGCTGCTCATCGCCGTTTTCGGCTTCCACATGCCGGCCAACATGGCGGGCGATGCCGCGCTGTTCGGCGCTGTCAACGGCCTCGTGCCGATTGGCTGGATCGTCCTGAACATCATCTTCCTGCACCGTCTGACCACGGAAAACGGTTCCTTCAAGGTGCTGCAGGACTCAATCGCCGGCATCACCGATGACCGCCGCCTGCAACTGCTGCTGATCGCCTTCTGCTTCGGCGCCTTCTTCGAAGGTGCTGCCGGCTTCGGCACCCCGGTCGCCGTGACCGGCGCCGTGCTGATCGGCCTCGGCTTTTCGCCGCTCGCCGCCTCCGGCCTGGCCCTGATCGCCAACACCGCCCCGGTTGCCTACGGCGCGCTCGGCACGCCGATCATCACGCTGGCCAAGGTCACCGGCCTGGATGAAATGCTGCTCTCCTCGATGGTTGGCCGTCAGCTGCCCTTCTTCTCGCTGCTCGTTCCGTTCTGGCTGATCTGGGCCTTTGCCGGTCGCAAGGGCATGATGCAGATCTGGCCGGCGATTGTCGTGGCTGGCGGCTCCTTCGCCATCACCCAGTTCCTGGTTTCCAACTACCACGGCCCGATGCTGGTCGACGTGATCGCCTCGCTGGTTTCGATGGGCGCCCTGGTCGGCTTCCTCAAGGTATGGAAGCCGAAGAAGGTCTGGACCTCCGCCAAGCTGGTCGGCCATGAAGCCGACGGCGGCGAAGCCCATCCGGAAGCCGGCGACATCCCGCAACAACACGGCGCCGCCGCTGTTCGCCGCGCCTGGATGCCGTGGATCGTGCTCACCGTGTTCGTCTTCATCTGGGGTCTGCCGGAATTCAAGAAGGCAGTCGATACCGTGCCGGTGCTTGAAAACGGCCAGCAAGTGCTCGACGCCAAGGGACAGCCGAAAGTAACCGGCAACACCTTCCTCGCCCCGGTTTTCAAGTTTGAAGACATCCACGAGAAGATCGAAAAAGTGCCGCCGGTCGTTCCAAAAGTGAAGAAGGAAGAAGCCGCCTACAAGCTGAACTGGTTCACCACCACCGGCTCCGGCATTTTCCTCTCCGCCATCCTGGCTGGCCTGCTGATGGGCTACGGGCCGCTGCAACTGGCCAAGCAATACGGCAAGACGATCTGGATGGTGCGCTACTCGCTGACCACCATTGTCGCCATGCTCTCGCTCGGCTACCTGACCCGCTTCGCCGGCATCGACGCCTCGCTCGGCCTGGCCTTCGCCTTCACCGGCGTGTTCTATCCCTTCTTCGGCACCTTCCTGGGCTGGCTGGGTGTAGCGCTGACCGGTTCCGACACCGCCTCCAACGTGCTCTTCGGCGGCCTGCAACGGACCACCGCCGAACAACTCGGCATCTCGCCGGTACTGATGGCTGCTGCCAACACCTCCGGCGGCGTGATGGGCAAGATGGTCGACGCACAATCCATCGTCGTCGCCTCCACCGCCACCCACTGGTACGGCCATGAAGGCGAGATCCTGCGCTACGTCTTCTTCCACTCGATTGCACTGGCCAGCCTGATGGGTGTTTTCATCACGCTGCAAGCCTACGTCTGGCCCTTCACGGCCATGATTCCCCACTGATCCGGAGACGCAACATGTATCAGAAAATCTTCGTCGCCATCGACGACAGCCCGACCTCGCAAAAGGCGCTGGACGAAGCCATCCAGTTGGCCAAGACCAGCAACGCCGCGCTGTGCATTGCCCACGCTGCCGATGAAAGCCTGCTCGCCCAGCACGGCATGGGATTGGGCAGCTACATCGATGTCGACCGCACCAAGCAAGCCATTCGCGACAGCTCGCAAGCCCTGCTCGACAACGCCGGCAAGCTGGCTGCCGCCGCCGGCGTCAACACCGAAACCCGCCTGCTGGAAGCGACCGACCTGCGCGTTGCCGAACAGATCGCACATGGCGCCGAAGCTTTCGGTGCCGACCTGATCATTGTCGGCACCCACGGCCGGCGCGGCTTTGCCCGCCTGCTGGTCGGCTCGGTGGCTGAAAACCTGGTGCGGATTGCCCACACCTCGCTGCTGATGGTCCGGCTGTAATCCTGTAGCCTGAAGACAAAACGCCGAAGAGAAATCTTCGGCGTTTTTTTTTGCGCTATCGCAACGTGTCCAGCAAATCCCTGACCCGTGCCGGGAAAACCTTGATCTGGTCGAAACCGAAATGGGGAAGGCGTTCTTCAATCACGCTGAATACAGCATTGACGCACTCGGTGAATTTAGCCTTGTTGCATTTGAACTCGGCACATATGTTTTTTCAGGAAAAACAATGACGCCCTTGATTTGTCCTGAAAACACTAATAATTCAAATAGTTAAGAAAATTTCGTCCATAAAAAAAGCCCCTCGGAAAACAACCGTTTTCCGAGGGGCTTTCGCAAGCGGCAACTGGCCGAGTTACAAAACCACCTGAGTCCCCAGTTCGACCACCCGGTTGCTCGGGATCTTGAAGAAGGCGGTTGCCGAGCCGGCGTTGCGGAACATGGCGATGAAGATTTTCTCGCGCCAGAAGGCCATTTCGGAACCCAGACGCGGGATCAGCGTTTCGCGGCCGATGAAATACGAGGTTTCGAGCGAATTGAATTCCAGCCCCGAATCGGCACAGAGCTGCAGCGCCTCGGGAATATCCGGCTCATCCTTGAAGCCGTACTGGATCACCACGCTCCAGAAATTCTCCTTCAACTGGCGCACTTCGATCCGGTCGATATCCGGCACGTAAGGCACGTCGAAGAACTGCACCGAAACGAGCACCACGCGCTCATGCAGCACCTTGTTGTGCATCAGGTTATGCAGCAGGGCATGCGGCACGCCCTTGGGGTCGGCATTGAGAAAGACCGAGGTGCCTGCGACGCGCGTCGGCATCGACGAAGCCAGCGACTCGATGAACATCGACAGTTCCAGCCTTTCGCCCTTGAGACGGTCGGCCAGCAACTGGCGGCCACGCTTCCAGGTGGTCATCAGGATGAAGACGCCCATCCCGGCGACCAGCGGGAACCAGCCGCCATCAGGAATTTTGAGAATGTTGGCGGCCAGAAACACCAGCTCGACCGACAGAAAGCACGAGAACAGCAGCACGGCGCGCGTCCAGCCCCACTTCCACGAACGGGCGACGACCACCGTGGCGAGCAACGAGGTGATCACCATATCGCCGGTCACCGCAATACCGTAGGCTGCGGCCAGATTGTTCGACGACTTGAAGCCGAGCACGAGGATCATCACCGCTGCCATCAAGCCCCAGTTAACCGCCGGCAGGTAGATCTGGCCGGCTTCCTTGTCGGACGTGTGCTGCACCTCCATGCGCGGCACGAAGCCCAGTTGCATGGCCTGACGCGTCACCGAGAACGCGCCGGAAATCACCGCCTGCGAAGCAATCACCGTCGCCACCGTGGCCAGGCCGACCAGCGGCACCAGCGCCCAATCCGGCGCGAGATGGAAGAATGGGTTGGCCGCAGCTTCCGGCTCGGCCAGGATCAACGCGCCCTGACCGAAATAATTGAGCACCAGCGCCGGCAGTACAAAGGCAAACCAGGCACGCTGGATAGGCTTGCGGCCAAAATGCCCCATATCGGCATAGAGCGCCTCGGCACCGGTCACCGCCAGCACCACATTACCCATCGCCACCAGCGCCATGGCCTTGTTGGCGAAGAGGAACTCCAGCCCGTAAGCCGGGTTCATTGCCGAGAGAATGGCCGGATGTTCAACGATGCTGTTGATCCCGAGCAAAGCCAGCGTTGCAAACCACAGCACCATGATCGGCCCGAAAAACGCGCCGACCACCGCCGTACCGCTGCGCTGGACAAAAAACAGGCCGAACAGCACCAGCATGGTGATTGGAATCACAAAAGACTTGAGCGCCGGGGTAATCACCTCCAGCCCCTCGACCGCTGAAAGCACCGACATCGCCGGCGTCACCATACCGTCGCCGTAGAACATCGCCGCGCCGAGGATGCCGACGATCATGATCGCCTTCATCTGCCACGGTTTGCCCTGCGCATCGTGCAAGGCCAGCGCGATCATCGCCATCACCCCGCCTTCACCCCGGTTGTCGGCCCGCATGATGAAGATGACGTATTTGATCGAAACAATGATGATCAGCGCCCAGAAGAAGAGCGAGAGGCTGCCGAAAATATTGGCTTCGGTGACCGGAATCGGATGATTGCCGGCAAAAACCTCTTTCACCGCATACAGCGGGCTGGTGCCGATGTCGCCATAAACCACCCCGAGGGCGGCCAGGGCCAGACCGGCAAGACGCTTGCCAGTCGCATCGACGGCCATATCGTGACTACTGCTCATAAAACCCCTTGAAACACCGGCGACTCAAATCGCTCTGAACATGGTGCAAACTTCGGCCCGCCGATCATCGGCCGGACCGCCAAAACATTAGCCACCCAGCGCCGATTTCAGCGACTGAACTTCTTCCTGCGACTCTTCGATGATTTCGGCCAGCATGGCCGGATCGAAAATTTCATCCAGCATCGAGGTGTCGACCGCGCCACTCAGCGAGGTATCGCGCCAGCACGCCGAACGGTTGGCGATCTTGTTGGCGACATAAAGCACCTCGGACAAAGTCTTGATCTCGGTGATCGGCCGATCCGTTTCGTGCTCCTGCACCGCCGTCACCACCGATTCCGGCAGACCCAGCGCCGAAAGCAGCGCGTGGCCGATGTTGTCGTGCCAATCGACCAGCAGCGCGTGCAGCTCGGGGCGGTCATTGGCGATCTCGGGGAAATTGGCCGCCCGCGACATCAAATAGAAGACGCCGAGGTCATGCACCAGACCGGCAAACATCGCCTCGTCGCCATTGATCTTGGCCAGCTTGCGCGCCAGCACGCGGCACAACGCCGCCACATGCGAAGAATGCTCCCAGAGCTTCTTCGAAATATCCTCAAAGGCATGCATCTGCTTGGACTTGAGCAACTGCTCCATGGCCACCGCAAACGACACCGTACGCACCGCCTCCATCCCCACCCGGACAATCGCGCTCTTCACATCGGCGATCTCGCGCCCGGAAGGATTGAGCGCCACCGAATTGGACATGCGAATGATCTTGGCGCTCATCAGCGGCTCGGCCCCGACCAGCTTGGCCAGTTGCTCGACGCTCAGATTCGGGTCTTTCAGCGCGGTGCGCACCTGGAAGGTGATATCGAGAAAAGTCGGGAAGGTGATTTCCTCCCCCGACAGATCACGGGCGATGTCTTCGAGAATCTTGAAAGTAGTAGCGTTGGACATGTCTTTATCCTTGACGGCAATCGGTGCGATGCAAGCTGCATCGGCCACTTGAACCTGAGCCATCAATACAAGAACGCGGGCGCAGGATCAGCGCGCATTTTAGCCCGAAAATTTCATCGGGCAGGCCATCGCTGACGCAGCCCCACCTCAGCGATTACCCCCATCACCCACCGTAAAATGACAATTAAAATTGTAGTACGCTAAAAATTGTGTACTACAAAGCTTCGCGGCCTATTTGAGCAGGGGCTGGATGACCGGCTCAACACGAGCCAGCAATGCATTCAATATTTGTACGGCCCCGACCGCCTCATTCAAATAAGCCGCCTTCAAAGCATCATCCTCAGGGTAATCATGGGCAAAGTGGTTTCTGACTGCCCGCAACGTATGCCACTCATCCACAGATTCGAGAAAAGCCAGCTTTTCCAGACGATGTAACTTATCCAACATGGGCCGGTCCTCATAAGGCTCTTGAAGATAAGCCAACAAAGCCGGGTACAAGCGCGCGCCCATGGCATCCTGCAGTTTGGTAAAACGCAGAATGAACTGATCCCAATCCTGCACAGTCTCGTCATCCATCGCTGCAACCCTATCCGGCGACACAGGCAACAACGGGGTAATTGCCGCTAGCGCATGGTGAAGATGATGCAAATGCCGTTCACATTGACGCCAAGCATCCAGCAAGCGAAGCAAGATTACATCTGTCATAGCAATACGCCCTCCCTACGGGCAATCGCATAAATTGGCGCATCCTGTTGCCGAGTTGGAAAATCAATCAAGAGGTCAATTTTTTGCTCACCAAGCCGAGCATAAACAAAAGACAAGAAGCGGGTATGCGCCTGCGCAATCAGGCGGGCATCCGTCATGCGGGTTTCAACCAGCAAATCAATGTCGCCCCCCCGGCCTGCATCATCAAGACGCGAACCAAACAAGCGCACAACGGCATCTGGCTCAAAAGAAATTCGTGCGGCCTGTACCAAGGTTTCACCCTCGAATTTACTCAAGCGCATCACACCACTCCCAAAATTAACCAGGCCAATTCTAAGTCAAATCAAACCAGCCAATTTCATGCGCAGCCCGCTTCCCCAAATATTCAGGTTCAAAGCGGCCAATTTTCAATTCAATGGCGACCAGACAATCAGCCCCCGGTGAAAGAACAGCAAATCCAGCACATAACTATCCTTGAACACACTCAATGCCTCTGGATGAATTTGTGACAGCACTGCTGACATTTTTGCCGGACCAAGCACCGTACGCTCAAACAAGGCAGTCTTAAACTGTCGCTCAAGTTCACGGCTGCTCCATTGCTCCCGCACCGCCAACCGCAACCGATAAGCAAATTAGCCGATTGCTGCGGTCGACCGCGACTTTTGGGCCAATTTGATCAACTCCGCCTCAAACCGTCGCAACACCGTTTCCTTGTCCAGATTTTCTTCGGCATAGCACCGTGCCGCCACGCCATAACGCTGGCGCATCTCGGCATCGTCGGCCAGCGCAGCAATCGCATCGGCAAAGGCACGGGGGTTTTCCGGCGGCACAACCAGACCGCAGCCCTCGACCACCCGCGCCACCTCTGTGCCGACATGCGCGGTAGCAACCACCGCACGGCCACTGGCCAGCATCCCGGTCAACTTGCTGGGCATGACCAAATCCGCCGCATCGGCCCGTTGCGGCAACAGGTGAATATCTGCCGAAGCCAGCATGGCCCCCAACTTTTCCAAGGGCTGCAGATCGAGGAAGCGCACATTGGGCAAACCAGCGCATTGCGCCATCAGATCAGCCCGGCCAGCCCCATTGCCGCAGAAAACGAACAACAGCCGGAGATTGGCCTGCAGCAAGGCCGCAGCCTGCGCCAGAATTTCCAACCCCTGCTTGCCGCCCATATTGCCGGAATACAGCGCAATCACCTGATCGGGCGCGGCACCCAACTCAGCCCGAAAATCATCACAGCGCATCTCGGGGCGAACCGAAGAGATATCCACCCAATTGGGAAACAAAACCAGCCGGTTCGCAGCAACGCCCTTGTCTGCCGCTCTTTCCAGCATGCGGTGAGAAATGGTGGACACCACATCAAAGCGCTGGAACATCCAACGCTCAACAGCCAGCACCATGCGGCGCAACAACTTGCCCTTGAGCAAGCCCAGATCAAAAGCGGCATCCACCTCGTAATCCTGAACATGAATCCAGGCCGGCGCACCGGAGAGTTTCGCGGTCAACCACGTTCCAGGCGCACAAAAGAAAGCCGGCGCCACCATCCAGACCACATCGGGCTTCCAGAAAATCTGGCGCAGCATGATCGGCAGACTGGAAAGAGCAAAGCTGGCCAAGTGGATTAGACGCTTCAAACCACCAGGCAGCGAGGGAACCCAAAGGGGGCAACGATAAACAAGGCTCCCCCCAAGCGGCTCTATTTGATAAGCATTCGCCGAATAGCCCTCAGAGACACGCCATACAGGGTAATAAGGTGGCGTAGTAACAATATGGAGTTCATGACCTTGTAAAGAAAGCCACGCAACCATTTCACCGGAGTATTTGCCAATTCCGGTTAACTCCGGAAAAAAATTCAACGATACACAAAGTATCCTCATACGGCTAAGCCGCACCTATTGAGCGCATCAACGAAACGATCCGCCATTATTTCAGCCGAATAATTATTTTTACAACTGTCTGATATTTTAGCAGCTGAATCAGCCCATTTGTTTCTTTCGTTCCAAATCAAAATCATAGAATCAGCTAATGATTGTTCTGAATCAGTATCAAAAAAAATACAATTTTCACCCTCAACTGCGGCCTCAATTTCAGGTGCATGAGGCTCATCTCTTGAAATAACAACTGGAACACCAAAACCTAAACTTTGAGTAATAGACAAACCGATGTAGCCAGGTGACAAACTACTGACTGACCTACTATACAATTTAGCAAGTTCTAACTCGTCAGAAATGTGACCAAAAAACAAAACGCATTCATTTAATCCTAAGCGTGAAACCAAATTTTCACACTCACTTCTAAGCGGGCCATCACCAACAATAAGCAGTTTGGCATCGATATTTCTATTTTTTATTAAAGAAAATGATTTAATGGCGAGAAGAATCTTTTTAGACTCAACCAATCGCCCCACATAAATAAATGAATCTCTATTAGAAACAACTGATTGCATTTGCTGCTTTCTATATAGCGCATTGGGCGCAGCAATCAAGCGGCCAGAATCAAATCCATATTTTTGCAACTGCGACTTTTGAGTTTCTGTATAAACGATGAGAACATCGCTTAATGCGCGCATCAATGATCTAATAACATCACTGTGAGAACTGATACCCTTCCTTGGCCAAGCATGCCCCCAAAAAATTGTTTTCTTGCCAAAAATTTTTCGCAAAAACACAACAATCCAATTTGTTATTATTCTGGGATTCAATTCCAAGACAACCACATCAGCCATTACAGCAGGAAATACCGCCCGCCACTGAAACAAAAAACGACGATTTAAAACAAAACAATTATTTACACTAGAATAAACAATTGGCTTCTTAATACCCGTTATGAGAGACGATTCAAAATACCTATCACCACACATTATAGAAAATCGATCACCAAGTCTGCTAAACACCTCTTCGAGGAATGCCTGCCTATAATCTCCAATCGCTGTCTGAAGAAGTAAAATATTATTTGCAGTCATATCGCCCCTTGATTGGCTTTGCTGGATTACCGACGCAAATAGTGTACTCAGGCAGATCTTTAGTGACCACCGACCCAGCGCCAACAATTACTCCATCACCAATGTGAATATTACCAACCACCGTAACACCGTGACCAACCAAACAATCTCTACCTACCACTACCTTGCATGGGGGCAAACGCTTTCCAGAATAAACAGTTTTTTTTCTATCAGAAAAATCATGATCATTCCCCACCATTGAAACTCTTGATGAAATCAATGTATCTTCACCAATCGTACAATTAACCTGTAAGAAAAATTCGCGCCCAATAGAAACCCTATCAGCAACGACACAAAACTCCGGTGGATGCACAATACACTTAGCACCAAAATATGTTCCTCTACCAACCCTTATATCCTTACCAAGAGACTGATATTTTATTAAAACAAATCTAACCCACCTCAAAAATAACCTTAATGGATGAAGAAAGCCGGGAATCGGTCTAGCAGACTCAGGTGAAGCAGAACCAATCATCGGAAAAACTTCCTAATAGAAAAGAACAGAGTTCTTGGAACAAAGATAGAAACAAACATTCTTAGTAACCTAAAGGCGCCACCCGCACCATGAACAGCTGCTGCAATTTTAGTATCAGAAGCACGGTGCAAATTACCGATTGAATAGTCCAATGCAGCAACATTTAATTTTATCGGTCTAATAGCATTCAAATGCACTTCTTTCGATGTGTGAGTTGCAACTGAATCAACCCCAAGATATTTAATTAGCATCCCAGGAGGGCAAATTGAATATCTCCGAAGAACCCAATTGTACAAACACCATTGGACATCCCATGCATTCATTTTTTGTTGATCAGCCAATTTAAACAACAACAAAAAATATCCTAGCTGCTTCCATGGCAACGATATTGAACTAATCAGCCGAAAGCGCTGCAAAAAGCCATATTTCGAAATATCTCGATCAAAACCTATCCACCTATCTTTCCATGTTGCCCATCCCCAAGTAACCGGAATCATGGTGTAACAAACTTGGTCCATTGGCACCTGTTTATCAAACTGGCACCCTGAAATAAAGCCAACCTCCCTATTTGTTCTGTATTCATGTAGACCACGCTTGCAAAACTCTAGAAATCCTTCGGCGGGTAGGCAGTCATCTTCAATAATCACACCCTCTTCAACATTTTCAAAAAACCAATTTATTGATGAATAGACTCCAAATCCTGCGCCATTATTTCTAGACGCCAGAAGAGTTTTTATATTAAATCTTGACGAGAATTCGTGAACCACACATTTCACTTGCTCAACCAATTCAACCTCACCCTTAACATGAGGGCGGGCACAGTCAATTGATATATATAAATTTCTAACGCCAGAATTAAGTAGGAAATTCAAAATCTCCCTTGTAGATTCAGGCCTCTTAAACAGAACCAAAAGAACCGATATATTTTCTATTAGCATATTAAAAACAGACTAAATTTTTATTCTCAATCAAATCGGATTTAATTTGTTCTTTTCCATCCATATTCTTCTGCCAAACCTTCAAAGAACGAATTGTAAGTGGTTGTTCATACCCGGTTCCAACAATAAGCATATATTTTTCGCGATCAATAGATGAAAACCCTTTTTCCCATTTTTTCAAATCGAAATCATCATCAACTCGATAATCCCAAGTAACCCCCATGCCTACTTTATGTGAATCAACAAAAAACGTTGCGCTACCTTGCCTTGAAGATGTAGCGGGCACCCATAGTAATCCGTACCTATGAAATTTAGAAAAATCAAAAAACAAACCCGGAAATCTTTTACTATCACGCGTAGGAATTGAATATCTACAGAAATTTGGAACGCACGTTTCATTGTAGACACCATACCAATTATGAAAACCACCACCATAGTAAAATTTATTTGATTGGTTATACTCGAATATATCTATTTCAACAGTATTTGCGTATTTATCGGCGGCACCAGGCCAAGTCAACCCGGCGAATTTTTTCCCGTTATTAACAATTGGTATAGCCCAAAACGATGGCCATCCATTTTTTGTATTAACAGTTGACGGGTCGAATTTAAACTCAATTTCAAAATACGCCCCCCCCTTAAAAACTGTTCCGACATATGAATCATGATCATTCTGATCTAGGGTTGCTGTTGCCAAATGTCCATTCGCAAATTTTTTACTTCCACTTACAACAAGATTTCCATTCTCATCAAGATAATCATTATCTTTATTATATTTCCATCCAAAAAACCTAAACTCAAACAATCGGTCACTAGACTTTTGTTCACAAATATAGTTAAGGGAGTAAGTCAGCGTGGAAAACCCAGCACTTTTAACCTCGAATGGAGGCTCTTCAGATTTGCAATCACACGCCCCACAAAGAAATGCGAAAAATATTATATTAAAGACCGCTCGGCACATTTTTATATTTTAAAGCCCAATTTAAATCTAACCACCAATGCATAGTATGAAAAACAAACGCCAAAAGAAAGCCAAACAATTCGCTGAAAAAGGGCGGGAGACAATGAAACACTTATAAGTATCAAAGCGAAAATTGCAATCATGTACTTGCGAGACTTAAGTAACCATGGATTACCTGTTTTTTCGTAAAGGCTTGAGAAACTTCCTGCAAAAATACCAAGCATACCGATAAAAGAGAGAATCCCTCCTTCTCTAAAAGACCGAAGGAATATATTGTGGACGTAATCACCAAGCAATGACAGAGTAACTTCGTCTGAGTTGCCTACGCCAACAAATGGATTATTTATAATATCCTCAACAGCTAACTCATAAACAATAAATCGAAGACCTAAAGTCCCCTCCTCTGTTGACAAATCTTTTTGCCCGACAATTCTATCTACAATATTGTTTTCGCCACCAATAACAGCAAATAAGCTCACACAAAAAATCGAAACCAAGGCTACAAAAAACAACTGTTTTATAAAAATGTAATTTTTATCTTTATACTCATAAAATGTTAAGATAAATATTGCAACCAATAGCGCACCAACAGACGTCATTGAAGATGAAAGAACCAGCCCAATCATCGACAACAAAAAACTAATTGCGCATGCCGTTGTCTTAAGAGCTGAATTTGAATTCTGGAATATATATATGCATACAAAACATGCCATTGCACAATGAAAACCAAGTTCATTTGGATGCTCTGTAAATCCCGTCATCCGACCATATTGCTCAAGCCCCCCCAAACTCCCAATACCAATAGTTGCTTGCAATAATGACCCTATGCCACTTATCGCTCCGGATAGCATTAATACATACATCAAATTAAAAAAACGTACTTGCGAATTAACCAACATAGGCAGACACAAGTAAAAAACCAAAAATGAAAAACAAAATTTTGACAACTGAACTAAAGAATCAAAAACATAGCCAGAAAACAAATCTGAAATAAAAAACCCGGACAAGCACGCTAGGAATCCAGCACCAACTAATGGGCTCAAATTTTTAAATGAGAACCCAAGAAATCCAAATAAAACCCAAATCGCAACAGCGCCCAAAAAGAATATATCGTATATAGTTGCTCCGATATCTCTGTATGCTGAAAATCCAATAGACAGAACACCCCCTTGCAAAACAAACCATGGGATTCTGTGTAGAATATTATTCATACTTAATATTTTCTATAAATATAGGGGCTATTTGATCTGACATTCCAACCTCAATCTCCCATTGAGAGTTGTCATTCAAGGACTGCTGCTTTAATCCTTTATACCAAATACTTGGCATTTGCCCCAAGAATGCTCCCCACATGCTAAATGTCGAAGCCGATGCAATTAAGCATGCATGTTCAGATATTAGGAGGATATCCTCAGCCGCATTTCCACCTAATGCTCTAGAAACATTATCCAAGCTGAGCAAGGGGCTTAACTCAAAATCAGACGCATCTGAAAATACATTAAATTTCACTTGACCAGAGTAGTGAGTGTTGAGTTGATTAACGATAGCGACATACCACTCAATTGGAATTCTGATATTTCTAACTTCATTATCTAGATCAGATACTGTGGGCACTTTAAAGTCACCAAATCGAACGTGCACGGCAATACTTTTTCTTGGATTTAACTTATCCATAAGCGAATCAATATTATTACTGCTAATTAATATTTTTTTAAACTCGCTTTTTAAAAATGATGAATAGCCGATTAAATCCATAAAATAATCGCCTAACCCCTCAAAAACAATCATATCTCCAGCTCTAGCCTTACCAATAGATGATTCCGGAATTTTTCTATCGATTACAATTCTCTTACACTTGACAAAGCCGCCAACCTCAGAAACACCTGGACGAAACATACCCGTGTAAAATCTTTTATCAGGCTCATTCCGAATAATAGGTCCGACTTTAAACTGGGGCCACGTTGGTGTAATAAACGTGCAATTGTTTTTCATCGCAAATATTTTCGCCCGAGCCCAAGGAAATAACAAGTTCCCCAATCCGGGCCCGAGGAGCCTGAAGAATATAAAATCTAACTTACTAAACCTTGGGTAGACGGAAAGCACTGCGAACTCCATTTAAATATGATGCAAAATACAAAAATAAAACCATAATCAAACCAACAAAAACAGATATTGCTGCACCTACCATTCCATATATTGGTATTAATAACAAGTACAAGGCAAATACGACCCCCCCTGAAACCAGCTGTGCAAGCATCGCCAATCGTGACTTATTTATCACAACTAAAACTGAAGACGTAATAAGCACTATCGAATTAACCAAATGCGCCGCACCAAGGTAATAAATTACATCAACCGCAAATGAATATTTCTCATTGACCATACCAAGAATATTTGAACCATAAATGCATAAAAACAGATAGGCTAGGACGGCTGAACTCACTCCCACACCAAGAGCCCGAACAAAAATTTTAGTTAACTTTTTATAGTCGCCTTGCGCATAGTACGCTGCAGCATTAGGTTGCATCTGTGATGCAACAACCATTGGGACAAATATAATTAATCTTACAAAATTACAAACCATATTGTAGGCACCTACTTCAAAATCGCTTAAGTAGGCTCCGAGAATTAAGGTATCCAACTGAAAGAAAACAAAGCCTGTAACTCCCAAAATCAGAAAGTCAAAGTACTTCGAACCTACCATTACAAATTCGGATTTATCTAATTTTCCAATCGAAACCTTGGAAGACAAAAAAACGCTTACCAAAAACAGCAATAACGAGACAACAAAAAAAGATATGAGGTTATCGCCCCATCCAAAAAAAACAGCTAAATATAACACCAAAAATAGCAGCACATTCTTGACTAGCATTTCAAGAAAATCAGCTTTTAAAAATTTACGCGCACCTCTTAGCCAACCAAGATAAACGTAATACCCACACTGAAAAAAAACACACGCCCATATATTTATAGCGCCAAATTTTTTGTCCGCTATATAAAAACCAAATAAGCCATCAAAATATATCACTCCACTTACAACCACTACTGATGTTATTAACACGAACACCAGCCCACTAATTAACAACCCATCTGTATTTTTATTGTTTGATATATTTATCGCTGTATTTTTTAATACATTAACCTCAACTCCTGATTTTGAAAATATCAAAAGCAAAGAACAGACCGTTAAAAACAAAACATACTTGCCGTAGTTATCTCCACCGTAGTTTTTAACTATCCAAATTTGCAAAAAGAGGGCAAATATTGCCCCCCCTCCTCGCAAAAATATGCTCGATAAAATATTTAGCTTCTTAATCATCTGACCGATATCATCTCTCGGTACTAACCGCCACATCAAACCCATGCTTTTTCAACAGCGCATGGCGCTTGGCAGATTCCAGATCAGCTGCGACCATTTCTTCGCACATTTCCTGCACGGTGATTTCCGGCACCCAGCCGAGTTTCTGTTTGGCCTTGCTCGGGTCGCCGAGCAGGGTTTCCACTTCCGCCGGGCGGAAGTAGCGCGGGTCGATCTTCACAATCACGTCGCCCACCTTGAGTGCGGGTGCGTTGTCGCCCTTGATGGCGGCCACGATGGCAACTTCATCGACGCCCGTGCCTTCAAAGCGCAGCGTGATGCCGAGGTGTTCGGCTGACCAGCTGATGAACTGGCGCACGGTGTATTGCACGCCGGTGGCGATCACGAAGTCTTCCGGGGTGTCCTGCTGCAGCATCATCCACTGCATGCGCACGTAGTCCTTGGCGTGGCCCCAGTCGCGCAGCGAATCGATGTTGCCCATGTACAGGCAGCTTTCCAGCCCCTGGGCAATGTTGGCCAGGCCGCGGGTGATCTTGCGGGTGACAAAGGTTTCGCCACGGCGCGGCGATTCGTGGTTGAACAGAATGCCGTTGCAGGCATACATGCCATAGGCTTCGCGGTAGTTAACGGTGATCCAGTAGGCGTACATCTTGGCTACAGCGTAGGGGCTGCGCGGGTAGAAAGGTGTGGTTTCCTTTTGCGGGGTTTCCTGCACCAGGCCGTAAAGCTCGGAGGTGGATGCCTGGTAGAACCTGGTTTTCTTCTCCAGCCCCAGGAAGCGGATGGCTTCAAGCAGGCGCAGCGTGCCGATGGCGTCTACGTCGGCAGTGTATTCCGGCGCTTCGAAGCTGACAGCCACGTGCGATTGGGCGCCCAGGTTGTACACCTCGTCCGGCTGCACTTCCTGCAGGATGCGCGTCAGGTTGGAGGTGTCGGAAAGATCGCCGTAGTGCAGCTTGAAGCGGCTGTTTTCGATGTGTGGATCTTCGTAGATGTGGTCGACACGCTGGGTGTTGAACAGCGAGGCGCGGCGCTTGATGCCGTGCACCACGTAGCCCTTTTCGAGCAGGAATTCAGCCAGGTAGGAACCGTCCTGGCCGGTAACACCAGTAATGAGGGCGACTTTGGGTTGTTGTGTGGTCATGGTTGATTTTCCATTTGTTGATCGGCTATTACTAATGCGTGACTTTTTGTCACGGTTTTATCTTTTGATCGACGAGTTTTTCAAGTGCGGTGAGTACTTGATTTGCCGCATCGATTAAATCAATAACGATTCGCGCATTGATGCTGATATCTCCTTCGTATTCTGAGAGATTCCGCATATCGTGGCACTTGGCAAGAATGCGCCACACCGTTGGCCCCAGCCCCAATGTATGGGGCAAAACCTGAAACACGATGTAACGGTTCTTTGCGCGAAAGTCTTGCTGCCTCAGGGCGGCAAGGCAGAGTGCGTGGGCTGCGTTGTAAGCGAGATCAAATCTGCTCTCTAACGACAGGTCGCCATTTTGTGCGTCTTGCAGACGGGTTTTGCCCGACTTGATGAGCCCTCGTGTTTCATTTTCATCTTTTGGCTCAAATACAAGGCTGCCTGTTTGCGTAGCGAGTTTTTCAAGGGGCGATGACATGCTCGTCTCCTATGAGCCAGATTTTCGGCTGACTCAAAACTCGAACGATGAAGGCGTTGTCGCTGCTTGCCCTCTGTTGTATTTCGGCTGTGCTGTAAAGCGTTGGATTGATCTGCCGCCCGAGGAAGTTTTCAACCTGCGACACGCGAGCGTAAAGGTCGGCATAAGCCAGTGTTTCGCTGATGATCATCAGATCAACATCGCTGCTCGCACTGTCGGTTTTCTTGGCTACAGAGCCATAGATAAAAGCTGCCCGTATCTCCGCACCAAACTCGGCGAGTGCTTCACGCAATGGCCCGGCAAGACCGAAGGTTTTTTGTACGATGCCACAAAGCTCCTGATAAATCGGTGAAGCCGGGTTGGCCTGGTAGTGTTTTTGATTTCCACGCCGTTCGATACGGAGCAAACCGCTATTTTCCAGGCGCTTCAATTCCCGTTGTACTGCACCTGTACCGCCACCCGTCAAGGCAATCAGTTCATTGGCAAAAAATGTTCGCTCAGGCTGCCCAAATAGATAGCCGAGTACGCGTTGCTGCGTAATCGAAAACAAGGCATTGCCCAAACCGTCTTTGTGCATTGCACCGCCCCCTTTTAAAAAACCCATATTGGGGTTAATCATACCCGAAACGGGAATGATCCCTATCGGAATAACGAGGGGAGCCAGTGATGCCTCGGCCAACTTCACGATCAGGCCTGGTAATCCGCATAGGCTTGCTGCAAGCCTTGCTTGAGATCGATGCGGGCTTTCCAGCCCAGTGTTTCGAGACGGCTGCTGTCCATCAGTTTGCGGAAGGTGCCGTCCGGCTTGCTGGTGTCGAATTCGATATTGCCGGTATAGCCCACCACCTCGGCCACCAGTTGGGCGGCTTCCCTGATTGTCAGGTCGCTGCCGTAGCCCACGTTGATATGGCTGAGCATGGGCTGGGTGTTGGCGTCGTAACCGGCTTTGTCCAGGTTCATCACGAAGATGCTGGCGGCGGCCATGTCGTCCACGTGCAGAAACTCGCGGTACGGTGTGCCGGTGCCCCAGAGCGTTACGCTGGTTTTGGGGCTGATGCTGCGGTCGACCGCGTTAAAGCCGATCATTTGGCAAATATCGGCCGGGATTTCGCCCTTGCGTTGCTGGTCGGCTTCAATGCCGGCAAGGTCGCCGGCCCGGGCCAGCTTGGCCAGGTGAAACTTGCGGATCATCGCCGGCAGCACGTGGCTGTTGGCCAGGTGGTAGTTGTCGCCGGGGCCGTAGAGGTTGGTCGGCATCACGCTGCGGTAGTCGCGGCCGTATTGGCGGTTGTAGCTTTCGCACAGCTTGATGCCGGCAATCTTGGCAATGGCGTAAGGCTCGTTGGTGGCTTCGAGCACGCCGGTCAGCAGCGCGTCTTCACGCATCGGCTGGGCAACGGCTTTGGGGTAGATGCAGCTGGAGCCGAGAAAGAGCAGCTTTTGCACGCCATGGGCGTGGGCCGACTGAATGATGTTGGCCTGGATCATCAAGTTTTCGTAGATGAACTGGGCCGGGTAAGTGTTGTTGGCGTAGATGCCGCCGACCTTGGCTGCGGCGAGGTACACCTGCGTCGGCTTTTCTGCGGCAAAAAAGGCGTCGACCGCAGCCTGGTTGGTCAGATCGAGCTCGGCATGGGTGCGGGTGACAATGCTTTGCTGCCCGGCAGCCTTGAGTTGGCGAACGATGGCCGAGCCGACCATGCCGCGATGACCGGCTACGTAGATTTTGGTTTGTGCGTTGGATGACGACATGAATTCGAATTCAGCAAGTTTTATGAGTTGTGTGCTTGGTATTGACGTCGACCTTCCCCCATTGAAATCAGCTGATTAGCGCGGTCGACCGCGCGATTTTCCCATTTCCCGCCACAATGATAAAGAAATATCGTGCAGCGCAGCATTGGGGCATAAAACCCTATCACCATGGTGATATTTCATATGCTTTTCAGGGGAAAACAGACAATCGACCGGTTAAAGCTTGCCGGGCAACGAGGGCTGATTTTGGGGGGAGTTGTCGCGTTACGGCAAAAATATGTATTCAGCGAGATATCTTGGCAGAAAAACATCTCACCGGGAGATCGCCCGTCGTATTGCGCCATGCCTGGTCACCAAACAAGCGCATTCGAATTGCTTTATTTTTCAGGAAAACACTGGTTTTTTCCTGAAAAATAACTATCCTTCGATTAATGCAAGCCATTGAACAAAAGATACTTTCCAGGATATATGGGCGCGGCAGGGGTTGGGCATTTACAAAAACAGATTTTATTGCTGGTTTTGGTGAAACCAATATCCATCAGGCGCTATCCACGCTGGCCCGCTCGGGGCGGATTCGTCGCGTCTGCCACGGGGTTTATGATTACCCGCGCTACAGCGATCTACTCGGCCAGAACTTGAGCCCGGATATCGATCAAGTTGCGGAGGCGCTGGCGCGCAAATTCAATTGGCGAATTCAACCCTCAGGCGAGGCGGCTCTTAACATGCTCGGCCTGTCGACACAGGTGCCAGGCCGCTGGGTCTATCTTTCCGACGGGCCGAGCCGAGAGTACCCGGTTGGCGAAGATAGCCCACAGGTACTGGCTTTTCGCAAGGCGCCGCTCAAGGATGTCGGTTTCAAATTTCGCGAGAGCGGCCTTCTGGTCCAGGCACTGAAGGCGCTCGGCAAGGAGCGGGTAGATGCAACTGTTGTCGATACCCTGCGCCGCTGGTTGCCAACCAGGCTGCACCATGCCGTACTCAACGATACGCGAACTGTCAGCGGCTGGATTTTGCAGATTATCAAGCAGGTTTGCGAGGAGGTCGGCGAATGAAGAAAGTTGCTCAACTTTCGGCCACGCAACGCCGCGAGCTCTTTTCTGAAGCAGCGGCCCGCCTTCGCATGACGCCAGCAGTGGTTGAAAAGGATTTCTGGGTAACCTGGGTCCTCGACCGCCTGTTTTCCACACCGAACTTGGCTCGATTGCTGATGTTCAAGGGGGGTACCAGCCTGTCCAAGGTTTATGGCTTGATCGAGCGGTTTTCAGAAGATATCGACCTGATTCTTGACTGGCGGGTGCTCGGCAACGACGACCCGCTGGCCGAACGTTCGAAAAGCCGGCAAACAGCATTCAACGAAGCAATCAATGAGCAGGCCAAGGCTTACATTGCCGGCCCCTTGCTGACTGAACTATCGACGGCATTGGCCGGTATCGCCGAATGCCGGATCGGCGAGGATGATCCGCATGTGATCGAAGTACGCTATCCGGCGGCTTTTGCCGATACCTACTTGCGCCCCGAGGTAAGGCTGGAAATTGGCCCGCTGGCTGCTTGGCTGCCACATGAAAATCGTACGATTACGGCTTATGCAGCAGAAGCGTTTCCCGGTTTGTTTGACCGGCGCGAAGTGGCGGTGCGGGTGATCAGTGCAGAGCGAACTTTCTGGGAGAAGGCAACCATCCTGCATCAGGAGGCGCATCGTCCTGATGGTACGCCGCAGCCATCCCGCTATTCACGCCATTACTACGACCTGGCCCGGATGGCAGACTCACCGGTACAGGTGACAGCCCTCGCCAATCGAGCCTTACTGGCCAACGTTGTCGAGTTCAAGCAACGGTTCTATCCACGCGCTTGGGCGCGCTACGATCTTGCCACGCCAGGCAGCTTGCGCTTGTTGCCCGGTGATGCTGTATTGGCAACGGTATCCGCTGATTACCGCGCAATGGCCAACATGATCTTCGGCCAAATTCCACTTTTTGCAGACATCGTGGAGCAACTGGATGCCCTTGAAAAAGCCATCAATGGCAAGGTTGCATAGGCCACGTACACAAAAACACCTCCCGGAACACACCTTCCCATATACGTTTCTAATGGCACATAGCCTTAACTGTGACCTTTGCGAAACAAAGAAAAAGCCCGGTAACCATTACGGTTACCGGGCTTTATTTACTTTTTAAAACCAGGTGTACTTCAGAACGGAATGTCGTCGCCGAGATCGTCGAACGAAGGTTTCGGCTTGTTGGCGCGGGCCGGGGCCGGCGAGTAATCCGGTTCGTTGTCGTAACCGCCGCCACCGCCGCCGCCCGACGAGGCCGGGGCGCCCATGCCTTGACGCGAGCCAAGCATGGTCATTTCAGCACCGCGAATTTCGGTGGTGTAACGCTCCTGGCCATCCTTGTCGGTCCATTTGCGGGTGCGCAGGCTGCCTTCGACATAAACCTGCGAGCCTTTTTTGAGGTATTGGCCGGCGATTTCAGCCAGCTTGCCGAAGAAGGAAATGCGGTGCCATTCGGTCAGTTCCTTCTTTTCGCCGCTCGCCTTGTCGCGCCAGGATTCGGTCGTGGCCAGGGTGAAGTTGCACATGGCTTCGCCGCTGGCGGTGTAGCGAACTTCCGGGTCCTTGCCCAGGTTACCGACGAGAATCACCTTGTTTACCGATGCCATTACCCTTTTCTCCTAAACAGTTTGGGTCGCTGCCGGCGCTGTGCGCGGCCGCGGAAAATTCATTGAGTTTGCAACGACCAGCCAGATAACAGCCAGGACGGCGGCGGTCGCAAAAACCGCATTATCACCGAAATTTTGCGCCACATAACCGCCGGCTGCGCCGCCGATGAACAGGCCGATGGCCTGCGTCGTGTTGTAAACGCCCAGCGCAGCGCCTTTGGCCGCAGCCGGTGCCGTGCGCGAAACGAGCGACGGCAGCGTGGCTTCCAGCACATTGAAGGCGACAAAAAAGAGCAGCAGCCAGAGCGAGAG
The DNA here is from genome assembly GCF_016864195.1 of Dechloromonas sp. TW-R-39-2. Lineage (NCBI taxonomy): Bacteria > Pseudomonadati > Pseudomonadota > Betaproteobacteria > Rhodocyclales > Azonexaceae > Dechloromonas > Dechloromonas sp. TW-R-39-2. Next base: position 886,779 of record NZ_CP045202.1, on the reverse strand, counting down.
CGTCCACAAACTCTGGCCGAAAAACAGCAGGCCGATTTGAACGATGGCCAGCAGGCCGATGGCGGCGCGGAAGATCGGGCGCATCTTGTCCTTGCGCTCGGCGGCGATGATCGCCGGAATCATCACGGCAAACGAAACCAGCACGGCAGGCAGATAAACCTTCCAGTGCGAGGCGGCTTCCAGCCCGCCGTGGTCGACCAGCGCATGCGGCAGAACGACGAACATGGCCATTTGCACGATATGCAGCACGAAGATGCCGAGGTTGAGGCGCAGCAGATCCTTGTCGAAAATCACCCGGCGCAGCGGCAGCTTTTCATGGCCGTTGGTTGGTGGGGCGGGCGGCACGGCCTTGAGCAGCAGGATGATGGCGGCCAGCGCCAGCCCGCCGGTCATGCAGAACAGGCCGCCCATGCCGATCCAGCCGTAAAGGATCGGTGCGCCAACCAGCGAGAGCGCAAAGACCAGGCCGATCGACGAGCCGATCATGGCCATGACCTTGGTGCGGTGTTCTTCCCGCGTCAGGTCGGCGGCCAGCGCGGTGACGGCGGCGGAAATCGCCCCGGCGCCCTGCAAAACCCGACCGACGATGATCCAGTTCATGTCCGGCGCCCAGGCGGCGACAAAGCTGCCCAGCGCAAAAATCAGCAGGCCGATGACAATGACTGGCTTACGCCCGAAGATGTCGGAGGCAATGCCGTAGGGAATCTGGAAAATGGCCTGGGTCAGGCCGTAGGCGCCCAGCGCAAAACCAACCAGCGCCAGGTTGTCGCCGCCCGGCAGGGTCTTGGCATAAACGGAGAAGACCGGCAGGATCAGGAACAGCCCAAGCATGCGCAGGGCGAAGATGGAAGCCAGCGAAGCACCGGCGCGGCGCTCTTCGGGACTCATGCGGTCAGCGGGAATGGACATCAGCGGAACAACCTTTGTTGCATTGCAGCGAAGGCGGCAATATTAGCAGGTTTGAATCGCGCTTCCGGCATAAAGACACGGCGCGCGGCACGGCGTTCAGCCGAAAATATCCTGATCGTATATGCTGCAAGCCTCACACGGAATGGGGGTGACACCATGGGACAGTCTTCACAGAAAAATCGCAGCACGCTGCTTGCCGCTTTACTGCTGGTCGTTGCCGGCACGAGCGGCTGCAGCAGCACGCGTTCCTACCTGTTCGACGCGCCGGAAGCGCCGGCCTCGACACGCACGCAGATCAAGCCGCCGCCCGAAATGCCGGGCGATGCACCACCGCAAACCACGTTCGCGGCACCGCCCCCGGCCCGCGCCAGCGAAGCACCGGCTGCGCCGCTGCAGCCCCGTGCAGCGCCAGCCGCCATGCCCGACCCGCAAGAGGCGGTGCGCAGCCAGCTGGCCGCTTGGCGGCAAGCCTGGGCCAGCCGCGACGTGCCGGCTTACCTGGCGTTCTACGCGCCGGGTTTCAAGGCCGGCGAAAGCAGCCCGGCCCGCTGGCAGGCAGCACGCCAGCGCGTCATCGGCAAGGCCGGCGAAATCGAGCTGACGCTTGGCCGGGCCGATATTCGCCAACTTGATGCGCAGCGGGTCAGCGCCAGCTTCACGCAGCAATATCGCTCGAACAGCAAGACCGACAGCGGGGTCAAGACTCTGCAGTTCCGCCTGATCGACGGCCAGTGGCTGATCGAGCAGGAAAGCTTCAGCGCTGCGCAGCGCTGATCGTCCGGCGGCACCGCCAAGCTGTATGTTCATACAGTTTGACGGTGCAATCGCCGGCTGTTTTGCGTATAGTTCCCGCTTTCACCCCAGCCGGTTAGAACAGCGATGGAAACCATCCGCATTCGTGGTGCGCGCACCCACAATCTGAAGAACATCAACCTCGACCTGCCGCGCGATCAGCTGATCGTGATCACCGGGCTTTCCGGCTCGGGCAAATCGTCGCTGGCCTTCGATACCTTGTATGCCGAGGGGCAGCGCCGCTACGTCGAATCGCTCTCGGCCTACGCCCGGCAATTCCTGCAGTTGATGGAAAAGCCGGATGTCGATCTGATCGAAGGCTTGTCGCCGGCCATTTCCATCGAGCAGAAGGCAACCTCGCACAACCCGCGTTCAACCGTCGGCACGGTCACCGAAATCCACGATTACCTGCGCCTGCTCTTCGCCCGCGCCGGTACGCCGTATTGCCCGGACCACAATCAGCCGCTCGAAGCGCAAACGGTGTCGCAGATGGTCGATACCGTACTGGCCCTGCCGGCTGAAACCAAGCTGATGATCCTGGCGCCGGTGGTAGCCAATCGCAAGGGCGAGCAGGTTGATCTGTTTGCCGAACTGCGCGCCCAGGGTTTTGCGCGGGTGCGGGTCGACGGCACGGTGTATGAGATCGACGATGTGCCGAAGCTGGCCAAGTCGCAGAAACACAATGTCGATGTCGTGGTCGACCGCCTCAAGGTGCGCGACGACATGCGCCAGCGCCTGGCCGAATCGTTCGAAACCGCCTTGCGCCATGCCGAGGGCCGGGCCATGGCGCTGGAAATGGACAGCGGCACGGAACACATGTTCTCCGCCAAGTTTGCCTGCCCGGTCTGCTCGTTTGCCTTGCAGGAGCTGGAGCCGCGTCTTTTCTCGTTCAACAATCCGATGGGCGCCTGCCCGAAGTGCGACGGACTGGGCGTGATCCAGTTTTTCGATCCCAAGCGGGTCGTCACCAATCCGGCGCTGTCGCTGGCCGGCGGCGCCATTCGCGGCTGGGACAAGAAGAACCAGTTTTATTTCCAGATCATCGAATCGATTGCCGCGCATTACGATTTCTCGGTCGACACGCCTTTCGAGCAACTTTCCGAGGCGGTGCGCCAGCTGATCCTGTACGGTTCCGGCGCGACTGAAATCAATTTCCGCTATCTCAACGACAAGGGCACGCGCTTCGACCGCAGCCACACCTTCGAAGGCATCATCCCCAATCTTGAGCGACGTTATCGCGGCAGCGATTCGCAGGCGGTGCGCGAGGAACTGTCGAAATACATCAGCAACACCGGCTGCCCGCAATGCGGCGGCACGCGCCTGCGGGTTGAGGCGCGCCACGTCCGGGTCGGCGCCAAGACGCTGCACGAAATCAGCCGCCTGCCGCTCGGCGAGGCGCGCAATTACTTCAATTGCCTGACGCTGACCGGCGCCAAGGCGCAGGTCGCCGACAAGATCCTCAAGGAAATCACCGCCCGCCTCTCCTTCCTGATCAATGTCGGCCTCGATTACCTGTGCCTCGAACGTTCGGCCGAAACGCTATCGGGCGGCGAGGCGCAGCGCATTCGGCTGGCTTCGCAGATCGGCTCGGGGCTGACCGGCGTGATGTATGTGCTCGATGAACCGTCGATCGGCCTGCATCAGCGCGACAACGACCGACTGCTCGAAACGCTGAAGAACCTGCGCGACATGGGCAATACCGTACTCGTCGTCGAGCATGACGAAGACGCCATCCGCGCCGCCGATTACGTGATCGATATCGGCCCCGGTGCCGGGGTGCATGGCGGTTCCATCGTCGCCGAAGGCACGCCGGCCGAGGTGGCGGCCAATCCGCTGTCGATGACCGGCGACTACCTGTCCGGGCGCCGCTCGATTTCGCTCCCGAAATCGCGTCGACCACAAAATCCCGACAAACAGCTCAAAGTGGTCGGCGCCTACGGCAACAACCTCAAGGATGTCACGCTGGAGATTCCCGGCGGCCTGCTCACCTGCATTACCGGCGTTTCCGGCTCGGGCAAGTCGACGCTGATCAACGATACGCTGTACGCCGCGGCCGCCCGCCACCTTTACGGTTCGACCAGCGAACCGGCGCCACACCAGGAAATTTCCGGGCTGGAACTGTTCGACAAGGTAATCAACGTCGATCAGGCGCCGATCGGCCGCACGCCGCGCTCCAACCCGGCGACTTACACCGGCCTGCTGACGCCGATCCGCGATCTTTTTTCGCAGGTCCCGGAATCGCGCGCCCGCGGCTACGGGCCGGGCCGCTTCAGCTTCAACGTCAAGGGCGGGCGCTGCGAGGCGTGCCAGGGTGACGGCATGATCAAGGTCGAGATGCATTTCCTGCCCGACATCTACGTGCCGTGCGACGTTTGCCACGGCAAGCGCTACAACCGCGAAACGCTGGAAATCAACTACAAGGGCAAGAACATCCACGACATTCTCGGCATGACGGTCGAGCAGGCGCGTGAGTTTTTCGATGCCGTGCCGGTCATCGCCCGCAAGTTGCAGACACTGGTCGATGTCGGCCTGAGTTACATCACGCTTGGCCAGAGCGCAACGACGCTGTCGGGCGGCGAAGCACAGCGCGTCAAACTGGCGCTCGAACTGTCCAAGCGCGACACCGGACGGACCCTGTACATCCTCGACGAACCGACCACCGGCCTGCATTTCCAGGATATCGAGATGCTGCTCAGCGTGCTGCAGCGGCTGGCGACCAACGGCAATACCATCGTCGTCATCGAACACAATCTCGATGTGATCAAGACCGCCGACTGGATTGTCGATCTCGGGCCGGAGGGCGGCGACGGCGGCGGGCGGATTCTGGCCGCCGGCACGCCTGAGCAGGTCGCCAAGTGCAAGGCCAGCCATACCGGCCGCTTCCTCAAACCATTACTCGACAGAAAATCATGAGCGACGCCAGTCAATTCAAGGGAAAAAAGGGCTTTGTCCGGCTGTGGAACGCCCTCGGCTATTCGCGCGACGGCCTCGGGGCTGCGTGGAAGAATGAGGCGGCTTTTCGTGAAGAAGTGCTGCTCGCCATCGTGGCCGTTCCGCTGGCCCTTTTTCTGGCAAAAACCGGTGTCGACCGCGCCCTTCTGATCGGCAGCATCATCCTGATCCTGATTGTCGAAATCCTGAACTCTGCCGTCGAGGCGGTGGTGGACAAGGCTTCGCCGGAAAAACACGAGTTGGCCAAGCGGGCCAAGGACATGGGCAGTGCGGCGGTGTTACTGAGCCTGTTCAACGCCGCGGCGATCTGGGCCTGCGTGCTCTGGCCGAGCAGTTGAGGCACGGCCGAGGCCAAGCCCGGCGGCCAGGGCCAGCGTGATCGCCCAGGCCAGCCAGGCCGACCACAAGGTATGTGAAATGAAATGCCCGCCCTGGGCCTGACGGGTCAGGCCCATCACCGTGCCAAGCAACAAGGCCAGCCAGATGGCGCGACGCGACCAGTGCGGTGAAACAGCATGCAGGGCCAGCGCCGGGGCCAGCCACATGAAGCCGGTCGCCGCATGCGAAGCCGGGAAACAGACGCCACGCACGATATCGCCCGGCATTTCGGCCAGCAGCCCGAGGTAGGGGGCAAACCCGCCGAACTCGGCAAGATCCCACGGGCAATGCCGGTTGGTATTGAGTTTGAGCAAGGCCACCGCCGAGGGAATCAGGATCAGCCCGAGCAGGGCCAGCGCCGCCGCACGCTTCGGCAACCAGTCAGCCTTGCCGCTCAGGCAGAGCAGACAGCCGACGGCGGCAAAGACGGCGCTCGACAGCACGGCGAACTTGAAGCCGTAGTAAAAAACCGGTGCGAACAACCAATGCTGGCGGAGCGGAAAATCATGCACGGCGGCGTCGTAGAACGGACGCGCCAGGGTGAGGTCCAGCCCGGTTTGCTCGAACACAACGAGCAGCACCAGGGCGCTGCCCGCCAGCCAGGCTGCATGACCGAGAAACCAGCGCCGCGACATGTTGCAAGCCTAGCGGGCGCTGCCGTTGGTGCCGTGCTTTTCCATCAACAGGGCGGCGCCCTGGAAGTAGGCGACGGCCTCGCTGGCCTGCTGCGCATCGGTCGGGATCAATTGTGCATCCTTGCCGTCGGCACTGATCCGGAAAGTCTCGATCTTGCGCTTGGGCTGCAGCACGGTCATCGTGTCGCCCTTCAGGTAGCCCAGGTTCTGGTAGGTCGACAGCAGGGCCCGGCCTTCTGCCGGCGGCGTACTCAAAATGTCGCGCCCGATGAAGCGGTCGTCGCCTTGCAGGCCGAGCATGGCTAGCAGCGTCGGGGCCAGATCGATCTGGCTGGCCAGCGTATCGACCTTCTTCGGGGCGACCAGCTTGGGTGCATAGACGATGGCCGGGATATGGTAGCGATGAACCGGGATCTTGCTCTTGCCGGCGCTGCTTGCGCAGTGGTCGGCGACAAACAGGAAGATGGTGTTGTCGAACCAGTCTTTCTTGCGCGCCATTTCCATGAAGCGGCCGACCGCGAAGTCTGCGTACTTGACGCCCCCGTTGCGCTTGCCCGGCGATGGAATGTCGATCCGGCCATCCGGGTAAGTGAAGGGAATGTGGTTGGAGGCAGTCATGATGTGGGCGTAGAACGGCTTGCCGGCAGCGGCGTCCTTGTCCATGTCGATCAGCACCTGATCGAACAGGTGTTCATCGGCCACCCCCCAGATGTTTTCGAACTGGACCAGGCCATCCTGGAAATTGGTCCGGTCGGTCACCTTGTAGCCCTGCGCGCCGAAGAAGCCATTCATGTTGTCGAACATGCCGTAGCCGCCGTAGAGGAAGTGCGGCGCCCAGCCACGCGCGGCGAGCACGCTGCCCAGCGTGTTGAGGCGCGTGATGTCCGGCCAACGCACGACCGACTTGCCGGGCAGCGGCGGCAAGGCGGCCGACAGCGCTTCCAGACCGCGAACCGTCCGGGTGCCGGCGGCATAGAGATGCGTGAACAACAGCCCTTCACCGGCCAGCCGGTCGAGGTTCGGGGTCAGGTTTTCGGTGTTGCCGAAAGTCGCCATGTACTCGGCGGACATGCTTTCCATCATCACGACGACGACGTTCGGCTGCTTGCCACCGGCTTTCACCGGTTTGTAGGCGGCCTTTTGCCCGGCATCGAGTGTTGCGCTGACCTGGCTGTGGCCGGACAGACGCTGCAGGTCGGCCATCACTTCGGCATCCGGCCGGGTGGCGTAGAACTGGCGGTAATCCAGCTTGTTCTGCCGTGCTGCCCAGAGGAAACTGCGCCAGCCGTTGTCGGCCAGTTCGTTGGCAAAGTTGTTCGGTGAAAATTCGGGCGGGGCCATCTTGTAGGCCACGACCCAGACCAGCACCAGCAGGCTGAGGCCCCAGGCAAACTGGCTGCGGCGCGGTGCTTCAGCGGTCACGGCGGATTTGAACGGACGACGCAGCGCCCAGAAGATCAGCGCCGAGAGGGCGAGCAGTGCGGCGACGATCTTGCCGACCGGATAGGATTCACGGATGTTGCCGATGACTTCGGTGGTGAAAACCAGGTAATCGAGTGCGATGAAATTGAAGCGGACGCTGAATTCGTCCCAGAAGATGCCTTCGGATACGCCGACGAAAAGCAGCGTGAAGATGTACAACCCGAACAGCGGACGACGCAGGCGGTCGCGCCAGCTCGGCTTGAGCAGCAGCTCGAAGAGCAGCCACGGCGAAGCAACCACGGCGGCGGCCGGAATATCGCGCCAGGAACCCAGCGCCAAGCCACCGAGCAGAACGCTGAATGACTGATCACTGACCAGTACGGACTGGGCAAACAGCACGCAGCGGGTGACAAAAAATACGGCCATGGCCAGCAGGGCGGTCAGGCCCCAAAGTCGCATGGCGGATCCGTTCAGGGCACGAAACATCATGATCGGTAACCGTTGGCAAAAAGATGCCGCCACTTTAGCCGACCGGGCGTGATGTTTTAGTGAGTAGACGACAAAAAACCGGTCTGTCCGGAGACTTCAAGCGCAGCGCCGAAATCGATCGTCACTTCGCCCCCACCGTCTGCTGCATTTTGCGCCGCCACCCGCCAGCCGGTCGCCCGGCAGACATGATCGACCAGCGCCAGGCCTAGACCGTGCCCACCTTGCGCCCCCTTGTAGAAGCGTTCGAAAACGTGTGCCAGCTCGGCAGGTGCAAAGCCATCGCCGCAATCGATAATCGACAAGCGGGTGCCGTCCAGCCGGCAAACAATGCATCCATCTGCCACAGCCCGGCTGTGGCGCAGGGCGTTGTCGAACACATTGCGCAGAACCAGATCGAGCAACGATGGATCGGCCAGCACGACACATTCGGCCGGCACATCGAGGGTCAATTCAAGCGGGCTCGGCGTGGCCCGCTGCAAGGCATCCCAGACGCCCTGCACGGCTTCGTGCAGCAGCACCTTTTCCGGCAGGGCCGGCTGCGCTTCGCGGGCCAGCAGCAACAGACTGCCGGCCAGCGCAGTGACACGGTCGACGCTGCCCATCATGCGTAAAGCGCGTTTGCCGACCCCGGCCGGGAGGTCCGGCTGGCTGGCCAGCATTTCGGCATCGGTACGAATCGCGGTGAGCGGCGTGCGCAGTTCGTGCGACAGGTGTGCGGCAAAATCCCTTTCGCGCTCAAGCTGCGCTTCCTGCTGCGCCCGGTAACCGTCGACGGCATGCGCAATGGCCAGCAACTCGCGCTCCATGCCAGGTTCGACCAGGGAGCCGGGGGAGCCGTTGGCTACCCGCCGGGCAAGGTGTTCCAGGCGGACAACGACGCGCCCGGCCAGCACGTAGGTCACCAGCAAGACGAGCAAGGCGAGCAGGACGGCGGCCGTCAGGGTAATCAGGCGCAGTCCGCGCAAGCGGTTTTCATGGTCGTCCACGTCGTAGACCAGGATGAACCGGGCTTGCGGATCGTCGCGTACCGCGACATGAAACTCGCGTCCATCGAGGTAGAGCTCATGATTGCCGACCGCCAGTTGCCGGATCGGGCCGGGCAAGCTGGCAGGCAGGGCATCGCCCTTGGCAATCCGGAACAACTGCATGTCCGGCGTGTGCGGATAGGCCGCCTCCGGAGCGCTGGCCCAGACTTCCATGCTGTGTGCGATTTGCTGGGTGATCAGGCTTTCGATGAATTCCTCTTCTTTTTCCTCGAACAGGCTGAACATCGCCACCGACTGGGCCAGGATGACCAGCAAGGCCAGTGCCGCCACCGCCGCGGCCACCCGGAAACGCATGCTCGGCACCGACTCAGTGGCAAACAAGCTTGTAGCCCAATCCGTGCATATTGACGATTTCAACGGCACCGCTCGCGCCAATCGCCTTGCGTACCGTGTGCAGGATGCTGCGCAGGTTGTCGCTCGACTCCTGGGCCTGCCCCCAGACGGCGACCTCCAGTTCGCGCCGCGAAAAGACCCGGTTCGGCTGTTGCAGCAGCATCGTGACCAAACGGATCGCCTTGGGCGGCAGGCGAAGCGCCACCTGATCGATGCAGACCTCCTGCGCCGCCGGATCGAAACTCAGCCGCCCCTGCTGCAAGCGCTCACTCTCGTTACGCGGCGCACGACGACGTTGCAGGGCCAGTAAACGGGCCTCGACTTCCTTGAGGGCGAACGGCTTGATCAGATAGTCATCGGCCCCGGCATCGAAGCCGTCGAGCTTGTCGTCCAGCGTATCTCTCGCGGTCAACAGCAAAACCGGCAGCATTTCGCCGGCAGCCCGCAGGCTGCGTACCAAGTCGGCGCCATCGCCATCCGGCAGGTTGCGGTCGAGCAGGACAACATCGAGAGTCGATTCGGCGATGATGCGCCGCGCCTCGGCCAGCGAGGCGGCAAAATCGCACTGGTGGCCGCGTGCTTCCAGAAAATCGTACAGGTTCTCGGCGATCGGACGATCGTCTTCGACAATCAGCACTTGCATCAATCAGGCCCCGGATTCCGGGGTCATGGCCTCGGCCAGCACGACCTGGTTCCGGCCCAGGCGCTTGGCTTCGTAGAGTGCTGCATCGGCCCGCCGCAAGGCGTCTTCGAGCGACGATTCGCTGGCATCGGCCAGACCGATGCTGGTCGTGACGCAGACTTCGCGACCGTCCGGCAAGAGAATATCGAAGGAAGCGCAGCGCCGGCGGAAACGCTCGGACAGCACGTGTGCCTCGGCCTGCGAGCTTTCCGGGAAGACGAAGGCAAACTCCTCCCCACCGTAGCGGCAGACCAGATCGGACTGCCGGAAGCTGTCGCGCATCAGGGCCGCCAGCGCACGCAGCACGGCATCGCCAGCGGCATGCCCGTAGGTATCGTTGAGCTTCTTGAAATTATCCAGATCGGCCATGCCGACCACCACCGAACGCTGGTAGCGCTGCGCCCGGACCACTTCGGCTTCGGCCAGCGACATGAAATGACGCCGGTTGTAGAGCCCGGTCAGGCCGTCCTGGTTGGCCAGCAGTTCAAGCGAAACCCTGGCCGTTTCGTTTTCGAGCAGCGAGGCGTGCAACTCGCCGATGGCCTCTTCGACGGCCTGGATTTCGCTCATTGCCGAGGGATCGAAAACCGGCGGCGGCGAATCGACATTCAGGGTGGACAGGGTGCGGTCGATGACTTGCAGGGGGTGAATCAGATGCTGGCGCAACAGGATCAGGAAGATCAGCAGGAACAGGCCGACCAGCCCGAGCGCCGCCGCCAGTTTGTAGCGTGCCAGACGCATCGTGGCGGCCACTTCATTCAAGTCGGTATTGACCAGATTGACGCCCTGGATCGAGACATCATCGACCAGCACGCTGAGCCGGGCGGCGTAACGCCCCCACTCTTCGTAATAAGCACCGAGGATGGCCGCGTTATCGGTCGATTGGGACAGGGCGTTGCTCAGGAACATTTCGGTCTGGCGGGCCAGTTCGGCCGATTTCGGATGCTCGAGCACGCTCGGATGGCTGGCGACCAGCGCCACGACGAACATCGCACGCTGCCGGGCCTGCGGCGTGCTGGCGGCAAAGACGCGCTCGCCTTCCTGGCGCAGCTGTTCAAGATTGCGCGCCAGACGCTGGTGGCGAATGATTTCGGACACCGTCTGATCCTGCAAACGCATCGTGGCATCGAGCACGCGTTGCTGATCCAGGCCGACGAGCAGCACCATCCCGCCAAAACTGAAGACGAAAAAAACTGCCAGCAAGGCGAAGAATCGCCCGGCACGGAATCCTCTGAAACGATGATCGGGACCAAAAATCACGAACCCACCCTAATCGAGACTGAAGGGGAACGAGCGCCGCACGATGCGGTGATAGCTCCCGTCGGAACGCATGGCTGCCATGGCTTGATTGACCGCCCGGCGCAATGCTTCATTTCCCTTGGGCAAAGCGATATGCACGCTGCCCCCCAAACCCTGCTCATGCATCGGCGGACCGACGAATGCCAGTTTCTCACTGCCCTGCTCGGTCAGGTAAGCATAGACGATGAGTGTGACAAACAGACCAAAATCCGCCTCGCCTTTGCGCAACATGGCCACCCCATCGGCTTGGGAAAGCACACCTTTGACCGTCAGTTTCTGGGCTGCGGCAATACGTTCGAGGTAGGCCAACTGGCGGCTTCCCTCGACGGCAACAACCGTCGCCCCGCGCAGCGTGGCGAGCGAGAATTCTGTGCCTGCCGGCGTGGCAAAACGTCGGTAAGCCTTCGGCTTGCCGACCAGCCGGGAGGACGCCTGCCAGATGCTGTCGGAAAAGCTAACCTGTGCCTCACGCTCCGGCGTTTTCAGGTAATTGCCGAAACCCAGCTGGATGTCGCCCTGCGCGACGGCCGGCAAAATCTGCTTGAACGGCATGTTGACCGTGACACAGCTGTAGCGGATGCGACGACACAACTCCTGCGCCAGATCGAGATTGAACGTCATGATTCCCGGATGCGCACGTCCCGTCGTATCTTGCGATGGAATTGCGACGCGCAATTCGGCGGCCTGGAGCAGGCTGGCGGAACAGGCAAGGCACAACATTAAGAAGATGAAACGCATCAATTGATCCTGAAAGGCAAAAACCGGGAATTGATCCGATCATAAGCGCCATTGCGTTTGATGCGATCAAGCGCCGCATCGATTTCTTCCTTCAACTCGGCCCGCCGCGGGGAAATACCAAACGAGGCATCACCGCCCAGTTCAGGCTCGTTCATCACGGTGGTCGACAGGGCCAGGGCCGACATTTCCGGCTGCTTGACCAGGTTCAACCCGGAACTCATCGGCACGATCGCGGCATTCGCCTGCCCGGCACGCAAGGGCGCCAGCAGTTCGGCATTGCTGCGTACCGTATGGACCGCCCAGTGCCGTGCCAGGGCGAAACGCTCCTGGGCCGAACCGCTGACCACAGAGACACGGGCGGTCGCGTCTCCCGGTGCGATGCCGGGTTTGGCAAACCACAGCGAAACCGAACGGAAATAAGGTTTGGCGAAAATGATCTGGCGGCGGCGCTCCGGCGTATCGAGCAGGCTGACTGCCGCAATATCAACTTCACCGCTGGCCAGCACATCGATCGTCCGATCCAGGGTGACGACCTGCAGAAGACACTTGGTACGCATTTCTTCGCAAATGGCCTGGATGATCCCGATACTGAAACCGGTCAGTTCGCCGTGTTCGTCCCGATAGGCCATCGGCGGTGAATTTTCGAGGACGGCAACACGCAAGACTCGTTCGCTCCCCGCCAGCCCGGCCAAAGGCCAGCAGACCGTCAACAGTACGATCACGAAGAAACTGCGCATCCGGAAAAACACCGCGCCCCCTTTGGCTGGATTAACGGGCAAGTTACCACAAGGTTATCGCGGCGAACATGGCTCATTACCGGCACATTCACCAAAATAGCAAACCGGTTCCCTGCAATTTCACGCCGAATACGGAATTTCGACCAGGCAATCCTGCAGCGGGAAATAAATCGCCAGTTTCAGCGGGATAGCCTGTCCGGCGAACAGGGCTGCGTAACGCTCCAGCTGGGGTCGGAACCCCTCGGCCCGGCGCACCAGGCTGTCATTTTCTTCGTTCTCGGCCAGTCGAACCGTCTTGTAGTCGATGATCCAGCGCCAGCCGTCGGCCACGAAAATCCGGTCGATCACGTGGTTGACCGTGACAGGCCGGGCGGCGCCTGATGCAGCGGCAACAACAGCCAGGCTGCTCCACGCCTGTTCGGCGGCCGACTCAGGATGATCGCCGAGCAGCCAGCGACCGGTTTCGCTTCGCAGGGTGCGCTGCAAACCGGCCAGCACTTGCGCCACACCGCTCTCGACCTCTTCTCCGGCATGCCCCTGCTGCGCCAGCCAGCGGCGATAGGCCGGGGCCAGAGAGGCAACCCGCTCGGCCGACCAGGCCGGCAATCCCTGATCGACGATCAGCGCCAGTACCCGGTGAATCAGGGTGCCGACCGATGCTTCAAGCGACACCGTGCTGTCCGCTACATCGCTGTCGAGCGGATTGAGCGCCGGCTGGCGCACATGCGCGGTATCGTCGGCCAGCAGCGGCGGCATCTCCGGGCGGGGCAGACGCAGCAGGTCGGGGATGAAACCGGCTGGATCGAAGGTGCTGCCGGGCGCCTCGCTGGCCGGCAAGGACTGCAGGGCGGCGGCGAAGACGGGCTGCGCCACGCCGGACCAGAGCAATTTCAACAGGGTGCTGGCGGCCGGCGGCTTGAGTCCGTCGTCCGTTGCACCATCCGGCTCGGCGACGCCGAACAGGTGCAGGCTGCGAATAGCCCGGGTCGCCGCGACGTAGAGCAGGCGTTCGGTTTCGTGGGCGGCCCGCTCGCTTTCCAGCTTCTTGAGAAAATCGTAGGCTGTCGCACCTTCCCGACCGGCGCCCTTGGCCTTGATCGGCGCGACCAGCAAGTGCTCGCGGCCATCGACATCGACCACTTCGTCCCACAGCAACAGGCTGCTTTCATTGACCTTGGGCGTGCGATGCAGGCCGGGCAGGATGACGGTTTCGAATTCCAGCCCCTTCGACTTGTGGATGGTCATCATCTGCAGGCTCTCGCCCGCTTCGCTGTCGGGCGGCGCAAAAAGCTCGGCAACCTGGACGGCCAGCGTTTCCGGCGACAAGCTGCGGGCGGCGACCAGTTGATCGACCAGGCCGAAGAAGGCGGCGACATCGGCCAATGCCTCGCTGCGCTCCAGGCAGCGCGGCCCGCCCAGCATCAGCCAGACACTTTCCAGCCAGCGCCGGGGATGCTGCCGACCCTGCCCGGCAAAAGCCTCGGCCAGCACGCTGCGCACGTGGCGCAGGCGCTGCTGCCCGTCCTCCGACAAGGTCGACAGGCGAGCTTCATCGTGCATCAATTGCCAGATTGTGGACTGGGCATCGTCGGCTGCCAGCCGATGCAGGTCGGCCAGCGTCAGGCCACACCACGGCGCACGCAGCACCGCCAGCCAATGGACCCGGTCGGCCCGGTGCGACAGGGCATGGAACAGGGTCAGCAGATCCTGGATGTGCTGGCGACCGTCCAACTGTTCGATTTCGACCGCCTGGAACGGCAAGCCCGGTGCATGGCGACGGATTTCGGCGACCAGGCGGGTCAGGTGGCTGCGCGCCCGGACCAGCACGGCGATGCGCTCGCCCGGCCGTGCCTGTTGCGTCTGGCGGATCAGCGCCAGCACCTGGGCAGCTTCGACCTCATGGGGATCGACGCCGGCTTGCTCGATGACCGGATGCACGACCACCGCGCTGCCCGGCTCAGCCGGCCGAGTCGCCGCCGACTCGGCATAACGTACGGCGCCCGAGGCCGGATTGTCCTGTTGCGGAAAAATGTCGGGGAAACTGGCATTGACCCAATCGACAATGCCGGGGAAAGAGCGATTGTTGCGGAACAGGCGCAGGTGGCTCAGGCGGATGTCGCCGATACCGCTTTCGCGGACACGCAGGAAAAGCCCGACATCGGCTTTGCGGAAGCGGTAGATCGACTGCATCGGATCGCCGACGACAAACAGCGTCCGCCCGTCATCCGGCATCCAGCCGCGGGTCAATTTGCGGATCAGGCTGACCTGGCCCGGACTGGTGTCCTGGAATTCATCGACCAGCAAATGCTGGATCCGGTAATCGAGCGCCTGGGCCAGATCGGTCGGCGCTTCATCCTCGCCCAGCGCCAGACCGGCCCGGGCGGCGATCTCGATGAAATCGACTTCGCCCGATTCCTGGAAAACCAGCCACAACTGCCCGGCGGCCAGCCGGAGCAGGCGCGAGAAGCATTCCACGGTCGACCACTCGGCATCGCTCAATTCCGGCTGCGGCAAATCGGCCAGCAAACCGAGCTTTGCCTCCAGGCCGGCGACCGCCGAAAGATCGCCGAGCAACTCGACCATCGCCTCTTTTTGCGGCTTGAACGGCTTGTCGGCCGGGAAGCCGATGTTCTTGGTCAGCGACTTGCGCAAGGTGCCGCCGCCGGTCAGCAGCAAGCCGGTCAGCGCCTGCCAGCGCGGCAGGTCATCGATGGCGGCCTCAAGCGGCACCTGCCAGTCAGCAAGCGGCGCAAGCAGCTCGGGCACGTTGGCGGCGGCAAAACGGGCCAGCGGGATCAGGCGTTGTTGCCAGCCGGTATCGAGCAGTTCGGCGACGCACTGCAGATCGCGCTCGACCAGTGCGGCAAACCCGGCTTCGACCTCGGCCTTCATCGCGCCGCTCTCGATGCGCGAAGCATGATGCAGCCATTGATCGCGCCGGCTGAGCATGGCGATCAACAGCTTTTCCAGCCGACCGGCATTGTTGTCCATGAAGGCCAGCGCCGCGGCGACCACCTCGGCATCGGCGTTGCCGGCTTCGACCATTTCCAGCGTCCGGCGCACCGCCGTCGCATAGTGCGCCTCGGCCTCGCCACTGACGCCGGGCTGGGCGCCGAAGCGGCTGAGATAGGGCATTTGCCGGGCCAGGCTGGCGCACAAGGCATCGATTGTCGTGATGCGCAAACGGCCGGGGTGGCCGAGCAGCCCCCAGGCCCGCTGGCGATCGTGCTTGAGCACCGCGCTGGCCAGCTCGTAAGTCAACTGCTTGTGCGGCTGGCTGGGCCATTCACCGTTGGCCGCACGCTCCAGGCTGCCGAGAATACGGTCGCGCATTTCGGTCGCTGCCTTATTGGTGAAGGTCAGCGCCAGGACTTCTTCCGGGTTGTCGACCACCGCCAGCAGACGCAGGTAACGTTGCGTCAGCAATTCGGTCTTGCCGGCCCCGGCTGGGGCTTCGACAATGAACGAGGCCAGGGCCAGCGCCCGTTGCCGGGCGAGATCGTCTTCTTGAAGGCGGTCGACCGCGAAATTCATGGTTGTTCTCCGGCCTGCGCCTCGGCCAGCAGGCGCCGCCGCTCCGGCAAGCGCAGCAGCGGCAGGACATCGCAATATTGCAGCGCCTTTTCATCGGCCAGCATGACGCCGGCGCGCCCTTCCCTGACCTCGCGGGCGATGGCATGCAGGCGTTCGCGCCAGTGCGTGACAACGGCCACCCAATCGGGAAACTCGGCGGGATCGAAGATTTTCTGCTTGTCGTCGCCGACGCCCTGGACGCCGGGCAGGATGTCCTTTTCTTCGGCCACACCGGCAAAAGCCGGCTTGTCGAGCAGGACCTTGGCAAAGACGACGGCCGCTACTTCGTCGTTGATCAGCGCGGCATAAATCGGCAGTTGCGGTTCGGTGATGCGTTGCGCCGCCCAGTTCTTGGTATCGATACTGGCCCCGGTCTTGTAATCGATGATCACCTGTCGGCCGTCGGCCAGCCGGTCGATGCGGTCGACGATCATTTTGACCCGGATTTGCTCGATCTCGACTTCGGCCGGCTGCTCGCAGGCAAGCACCTCGAAATCAACGCCGCGCCGGGCTTCGACGGCCAGCCACAGATCGAGCAGACGAACCAGGCGCGCCGCCTCCAGTTCACGGAAACGGGCCGGCAAGGTGATGCGCCGCGCCAGTTCGAAATTTTGCAGGGCGGCGGCCACGGCATCGGCCATCGCCTGCTGTCGGCCACGCTCATCCAGCGCCGCCAGCGCCTGCGAGTTCGGCACATTCGTCCAGAAAGCTTCGAGCGCCTCATGGACCAGCGTGCCGCGGGCCGCCGGATCGAGCCCTTCGACTGGCGTTTCCATCGCCTGCGCTCCGAGCCGGAACTGGAAATAGGCCCAGGCCGGGCAAATCGCCTGCGCCCGCAAAATCCAGCTGCCGCCGGACACCTTTTCGCCCGCCGCAACCGGTGGCGCATCGGCATCGGCCAGACGGGCCAGCGTCCCGGCCTGTTGTGCCATTTGCGCCAGCAGGCTTGGCTGGACGACCGGACAGACAGCCGTGCGCGGCACCTCGGCGATCAGCGGGCTGGGCCGCAGGATGCGGTTGCCGCTGGCCTGCGAAAAAGAAAAGATGACTTCCGGCGCGGCGCTGATCAACCGGGCCTGCACACGGCGGGCAAAATCAAGCTCGACTTCGGCACTGGCGTGCGCCGCACCTGCAGCCCGCTGCATTTCAGCCGAGAGCAAGGGATTCGGCCGCGGCGCGGGCGGCCAGACATCGTCATTCATCCCCATCACCCACAGCGCATCGAAAGCCAGCCCGGCGCTCTCAAGGACACCCAGCACCTGAATCGACGGTTCGCCACGCGTTTCCGGCTGGAAGATGCGCTGCCGGCACAGCTGGGTCAGACGCCGCACCGCTTCATTCAAGGCCAGCGGGCCAAGCAATCCGTCGAGCCGGGCAAAGGCATCGAGCACTTCGCCGAACGCTCGCCGGGCCTGGAATTCATGGCTCGACAAGGCTCGGTCGCCCGGCCAGCCGGCGGCTTTCAGGCAAGCGCGGAAGGCGCCGGACCACTGGCCGGGAAGCTGCTTGCGCGCCAGACGATCGGTCGTTTCAATGAAAGCCTGCAGCGACTGAATAGTCTGCGGGCAGAGCGGCGCGGCATTGTCGGCCAGGCGCTCAGCCAGCCGGACGAGCGACGGCAGGTTGGTGAAGTACGGCAGGTCGCGGCGCATCGCCACATCGAGCCGGGCGCGGCCATCCGCTTCGGCATCGGCCGCCGACCAGCCGCCGGCCAGCAGCAAGGCACTGAGCCGTTGCTGCTCAACCTTGACCCGGCTGCTGCCGAGCGCGAGCAGATCGAGCCCGACCCGGATCAGCGGCAGATCGGCCAGCGTACGGCCGAGCGAGAAGTTGAAGCAACGCGGCACTTCGCTGGCCGCCGAGCGAATCAACGCCGGATGCAGGGCATCGTCCAGCTGAAAGGCCAGCGTGTCGCGCAGGCTGGCCAGGTCGGGGGCCACGATGCCCAGCCGGGCCGTCGGGCTGGCGGCCAGCCGGGTGCGCGCCCAGGCGGCCACGGCGGCACATTCAGCCTCGGCATCGAGACAGGGCAACGCCTCGACCTTGCTGCGGTCGACCGGCGGGAGAGCCTCGTTTTCAACAAGGACCCCGCGCTCGCGCAAGGCGGCCATCAGACTCAGCTCAAGCGGCGTGTAGCGATCAAAACCGGCGAAGACAATAGCCTCGGGCAAGGCAAAATGCCCGGCTTCGATCAGGCCGATCAGCTGCCGGTGCAACCCCGCCTGGTCGATCCAGCCGCCTGACGCGCACGCCTGCAGAAAGGTCTGGCGCCAGCCGAGAAAGAGGCGGGCCTCGTCCGACAGCTCGCCTTCGGCCGGTTCCAGTTGCCAGACACGCGCCAGGGCGTGGGCTTCGGCCGCAGATGCGGCCATGCCGGGTAAATCGAATAGCGGCGCGGCTTCGGTCAGCGATTCGCCAATCACCCGTTCCCAGAGCAGGCGTTCGGCGAAAGGGTCGAGCACCGCCGGCACATCGGCGATCCCGGCCAGCAGGGCTTCATCGGCCAGCGTCGCCAGCCACTGGCCCGGCGTCAATGCCGGGCGGGTCGGCCAGACCGACTGGCCGGCAGGTTGTTCGGCACGTCGGGTCTGAGCCAGGCGTGTCGTTGCGCAAAGCAGCAGGGAACGCGTCAAACGAACCTCGAATTCGACCAAAAACTCAGTTGACCGCAGCAGGCCGGGCCGGCTGTGCCGGACGAGCCGGTGATGCCGGTGCAGCAGGCGGATGGCTCGAACCGGCGTCGGACGATGACGGTACATGTCCAGCCGGCGCAGCCGGGGCCGCTGGACGAGCCGGCATGGCGGCACCCGGTCTGGCCGGGGCTGCGACGGTGGCGGGCTTGGCGACCGGGGGCATGGCCGGACGGGCCGGCTCGGGTTTGCCGGCAGCGGCAGACGGAGCAGGCATGGCCGGCTGCGCACGTTCAACAGCCGGTTTGGCCGGTGCCGCAGGATGGGGCAGGCCAGCCACCTGGGGCCGGGCCGGCGCACTGACCGGCGAGGCCGGACGCGCGGGTGCCGCCGGCGCAACCGGACGTTGGGCGGCCTGGGCAGGCGATGCCTCGGCCATCGCCGCCGGACCGGAGCGGCCACGCTCAGAGCCGACACTGACGTCGTTGCGCAGGGCCTTGAGCGTTGACGGACCGATGCCCGGCACATTCTGCAATTCATCGACCGAGCGGAAAGGGCCATTTTTGCGGCGATAGTCGATGATCGCCTGCGCCTTGGCCGGCCCAACGCCCTTCAGGCTGTCGAGCGCCTCCTTGTCGGCGGTATTGATATTGACCTGGGCCGATGCCCAGCTCGAACAGCACAGCCAGACGAGCATGATCAGCAGTTTTTTCACGAGTTGCTCCAGTCGCGGGGAAATGGCTGAGAGTATGCCAGCATCACCCACCGTTTCAGGGGGTTCCGATAAACAGGAACATGTTGGAAACGCCCTGCGTCGAGACGCCCAGCCCGAGGTAAGTCGGGCCGATGGGCGTTTCGCCGCCGAAGTAGAAGGCCAGGGAGTTGAGCACCCGGCTGCTGTTCGTTTCGGTGTAGCGACGGCTGACTTCGGCAAATTCCAGCGCCATGCCCATCCGCATGTCGCCGCGCAGCCCGAGCGGCAAACGCCCGACGATGCGCTCGGCGCGCAGGCCGGCGTAGCGGATGTCGTCGGCCAGCACCTGATTGTTGGCATAGGCCGACAAATTCAGGAAACCGCCCAGCGTGCCGGAATCGTAGTGCGGCAGCCGCCCGGCCGGCGAGCCGGTGTAGCGCAGGCGACCGTTGAATACCGTGCGGCCGAATGCGTAAGCGCCTTGCAACGACACGTCGGTCCGGTCGTAGCCCTGCTCCGGCGAGTGGAAATAACTCATCTGCGATGCCCAGCCCCGGGTCGGGAAATACATCCGGTCGAACTGATCGAAATCGACCATCGCTTTCCAGCCGCCGAAGCGCTGGTTGGCCGCCGGCAGCCATGGCGCGCCGATTTCGACACTGTCGCTGCGCTGCCGCTCGATCCAGCCAAGCTTGAGCTGGCCGAGCAAGCCGACCTGCGCCCCGGCCCACAGCCCAAAGAAGGTTTCGTTGTTGCGATACTGGGCGATCCGTTTGTCGTCCTGATAGATATTCATCCGCTCGGAGGTATAGCCGAGCGCCGTTTCGACAAAAAAGCGCTGGCGGGCATCGAGCGGCTGGTAGTAGTTGACGCCGATCCGGCTGGCCGTGCCGATTTCCCCGGTCAACAGCAATTCCGCGCCCAAATCGTTGAGCAGGGTCTTGTGGTAAGCGCCGCGCAAGGCGAAGTTCGACCCCTGGCTGGTATCGGCATTCAGATTCATCGCAAAGCGGAGGTAATCCGGCCCCCAGTTCTTTTCGACCGGCATGACGCGCAAAAGCGTCTTGTCGCGCTGGTTGAGCACGGTGTAATCGACATGCTCGTAATAGCCGTCGCCGTACATGCGCAGAATGTCGCGATTCAACTCGGTCCGTTTGATCGGCTCGCCGGAGATCATGTGCAAGTGGCGTTCGACGGCGGCCGGATTGACGTTTTTCAGGCCGACCACTTCAATCGAGTCGATCACCGGTGACGGCTGGTCGGCCATGGCGATCGTCGCCCACCAGCGGGCATAAGCCTCTTCCGGCACCGACAGTGCCGCGAGGCGCTGGCTCAGGGCCTCGGCAGCACGACGCCCCTGTTCGGCGGTCTCGGCATTGCGCTCGAAATCGCCGGCGGTGATACCGTCGAGCTCGGGCTTGATATACACGTCGGCCGGCTTCAAGGTGGCCAGCGAGCGCGTCACATTCTGCTCGGTGAGGATATTCACCATCTGGGCTGAAACGGTCAGCAAGGAGCCGACGCTGTCGGCCTTGAGCAAGGGCGAGCCGACATTGACGACAATCACCACATCGGCCTGGCACAGATTGCGCACTTCGCCGATCGGAACGTTGTCGACCAGGCCGCCATCGACCAGTTTGCGGCCCTGGTGCTCGATCGGCGCCATCAGGCCGGGCACCGACATGCTGGCACGCATCGCCTTGGTCAGGCTGCCATCGCGAAAGACAACGCGTTCGCCGCTGCCGATATCGGTGGCGATGATCGCCAGCGGCAGCGGTAACTGCTCGATGATCCGCTCGCCCTGATTGGCACGCACCAGCTCATTGAAAAAGAGTTTGATTTTCTGCCCGGCCACCACGCCCGGCTGATAGCGCACGCCATCGGCCACCACCCCGGTTTCCGAACCCGGCTGGAAACGGCGCGAAATGACCTTATTGCGATAACTCATCTCCGAGTATTCGGGGTTATCGAGGAACATGTCGCTCCAGTCGGCCGCCGCCATCTGCTGGCGCATGCTGCCCGGCGACACCCCGGCCGCATAAGCGCCGGCAACCAACGCCCCCATGCTCGTCCCGGCGATGCAATCGACCGGCACGCGCATTTTCTCCAGCACTTCAAGCACGCCGATATGCGCCGCACCGCGCGCCCCGCCACCGCCAAGCACCAGGCCGATTTTCGGACGAACCGGCGGCTCTGCGGCCTGCAGCAGACAAGGGACAAGCAATGCAGCGAGCACCAGACGACGGCACCCAACGGAAAAACTCAGCATGACGTGAAATCCTGTGTCACAAAAAAAGCCCCGCTGGGCGGGGCTTTTTGTTGAAGCTTCGGCAGATTACTTGGTGCCGATCACTTCGATATCAACGCGACGATCCGGCTGCAGGCAGTCGATCAGCGCCTTGGACTTGCCGTTACCCTTGCACTTGTCGCCGGTAACCGGTTGCTTCTCGCCCTTGCCTTCGGTGTAAACACGGTTGGCTTCGATACCCTTGGAAACCAGGTATTCCTTGACGGCAGCTGCGCGCTTTTCCGACAGCTTCTGGTTGTAGGCATCGCCACCGATACGGTCGGTGTGGCCAACGGCCAGGATCACTTCCAGCTTGATGGCCTTGGCCTTGGAAACCAGCTCGTCGAGCTTGGCTTTACCAGCCGGGCGCAGAACAGCCTTGTTGAAGTCGAACAGGGCGTCGGCAGCGACGGTGATCTTTTCACCGGACGGCTTCGGACCGGCAACGGCAGCACCGCCGGCAGCGCCCTTGGCAGCAGCTTCACAGGCTTCCTTCGGCAGCAGGTCCTTGTCGCATTCGCAACCGGCAGCGTCCTTGGCGGCAGCAGCCGGGGTCCAGTAACCGGTGCGCCAGCACAGGCCGAAACCGGACTTGGCGACGACGTCGCGCTGGTCGATCACGTAAACGCGTTCTTGAGCAGTAGCAGCGAAACCGATACCGGCCAGCAAGGCCAGAACCAGTGTTTTCTTGGCGATATTCATCATGAGGGGGTCCCTGTCAAAAAATTTAGACGGCGTATTGTATGTTAATCCGATTGATTCTATTACGAATCGTATGACGACGATTACATAACAACCCTACAAAATGGCCTGATTTTGACCATCCGTCAGTTAACATGGCTATTCACCGTCAGGACAGAATCCTTCAGGCGCAGCCATGCAACAGATCAAACCGTTTATCAACTGGCTACTCGGCAAGCCACAGCTGGCCAGCGATCCGCTGGGCGATGCGCTGGCTGCCTTTCGCGATCCTCTGGCCGACTCGCTTGAACTGAGCCGCCGCCTGGTCGTCTGTTTGCGCCCGAAAAACCGGCGTGACGACAGTTTTCTCGAACGCTACGACAGCATGCTGACCCGCCTGGAAAACGACCCCGGTCTGCAAGCGGCTTTCCGCAGCCACATCATTCACTTCATCGCCACCCGCCGGCTGGTCACGTTTTTTACCGACAGCGGGATTCTGCCGGGCACCGGTTTTTTCTCGGAGTGGTGGCGCATCCTGTGGAACCGCATCCTGCCGGAGGCGCCGGATGAACGGCGGCTGAAAGATTGCCTGCACGTCGTTTATGACCGGCCCGACGACTGGCGCTGGCTGGAACGCGTACCGCACGAATACACCCAACGTTTCTGGGCTATTGCCGCCCCCACCGAGGCACTGCATAACCTTGACTGGCGCGACATCCAGGAACAGATGCTCGATGCCGTGATGCTGCTCGCCCACCGTGTCAGCGGCCTCGGCGCAGAATCCGAACTGATGCGTGCATCGCCCGACTTCGATGACGATTCACCCCGTTTCATCGCCCTTTCGGCCGAGGCGCTCGAATTTGTCCGCGAAATGCGCAGCGCACTGGCCGACCCGGCAGCACCGCCGGCCGACGGCAGCCAGTTGCTGGTGATTGCCGATCAGTGCCGCGACACCCTGCAGCGCATTCGCAAGCGGGCGCTGACCATCGGTACCAGCCTGCATCTCAGCTACCTGCTGGCCCGCAGCGAACAAAGCCTGGCACGGATTGAAGACCTGATCGCCATTTTGACCGCCAGCCAGGCGTCGACCGCGCGAGAAGGGGCGGTCGACGCCTGGGGCGATTTTGCCCGCGCCGCCTTCCTGGCCGAAAACCGGCGCAACAGCCTGCGTTTCTACATGACCCAGCTATCGCGCCTGCTGGCCGTGCGCGTCACCGAAAATGCCGCCCGTTCCGGCGAGCACTATATTTGCGAAAGCAAAAGCGATTACCGCCACATGTGGCATTCGGCCGCCGGTGCCGGCCTGCTGATCGGCGGCATGGCGCTGCTCAAGATTTTTGCCGCCGGCCTGCACGCACCGCTGTTTGTCGAAGCCTTCCTGTTCAGCATGATCTACGGCCTCGGCTTCGTGCTGATCTACCTGCTCGGCATGACCGTAGCCACCAAGCAACCGGCCATGACCGCCCAGACGCTGGCCAGTGCGCTGGGCGACATCAAGCCGACGCGCCAGGCCGATCTCGAGCGCATGGTCGATCTTGTTGCCGCCGTATTCCGCAGCCAGCTCGCCGCCATTGCCGGTAATGTGATGATTGCCCTGCCGGTGGCCATCGGCCTGGCTTACGGTCTCGGTCATTTGCTCGGCGAACCGGTCATCGCACTGGGTAAAGGCGCCCACCTGCTGGCCGATCTGGACATTCTCAGCTGGGCGCTGCCGCACGCAGCGATTGCCGGTTTCTATCTATTTCTCTCCGGCCTGCTGACCGGTTATTTCGACAACCATGCCGCCTACAGCGACATCGGCATCCGCATTGCCCGGCTGCGCTGGCTGCGCCGGTTGCTGGGCAAAAACCGCGCCGAACGTTTTGGCAGCTATATCCAGGAACGCCTGGGCGGGATCATGGGCAATTTCCTGTTCGGCTGCATGCTCGGCTCGACCGGCGTCATCGGCACCATTCTCGGCTTGCCGCTCGACATCCGGCACATCGCCTTTTCTTCGGCCAATCTCGGCTACGCCCTGGTCGGCTTTCAGTTCGAACTGCCGGTCAAAGCCATTCTTTGGGCGGCACTGGGGATTGCTGCGATCGGCTTTACCAATCTGGCGGTCAGCTTCGCCCTCGCCCTGCGCACCGCGCTGGGCGCCCGGCGCATCCAGTTCGAACATTGGGGGCCGTTGCTCCGGGCCATTGGCCGACGCTTCCGGCAAGCCCCGAAAAGTTTCCTGATGCCGCCGCAAGATGCGCCGGAAGGCCAACACGGCTAGGCGCAAGGTGTTGCATCTGCGCCGGCTTCCGTTCGCCCTGCTGCCACTCGTCCTGCTGCTCCCGATTCTGGGCGCACAGGCGGTCACGCTCGAAGTTCAGGCGCCCGATGAGATCGGCGAACTGCTCGAACCCTATCTGCCGCACGACGAACAAGCCAGCCCGACGCGCATCCATCAGCTGAGCGGCGAAATCCTGGCGACCGAAGGCTATTTTTCACCGCAGATCGACGTCGAGCCACGCGACGATGTTTTGTATCTGCGGATCGATCCCGGCCAGCGCACGCGGGTCGACCGTGTCGATGTCGCGGTCGACGGCCCGCTCGACCCAAAAACCAGGGAAAGCCTGATCGCCGCCTGGGGCTTGCCATCCGGCCAACCGTTTCGTCAGAACGACTGGAACGATGCCAAGCAGCATCTGCTCGCCGCCCTGCTGGCCGAAAATCATGCCGCCGCGCGCCTGGTCGACAGCCAGGCCGAGATCGATCCGGAAACGCATCGCGCCGACCTCAAAGCGCATTACGATGCGGGCCCGCGCTACCGTTTCGACGAATTGCGCATCGAAGGATTGCAGCGTTACTCGCCGGAACTGATCGCCCGCTACAACCGCGAGGTCACCCCCGGCACGCCCTATAGCGAAGCTCGACTGGGCAGCTTGCAAAACACCCTGCAGGCGACGCCTTATTTCAGTTCGATCCAGATCGATATCGAGCGTGACACCGCACCCGATGCCGATGGCGAAGTCAGTGCACCAGTCATCCTGCGCGTCCGCGAACGGCCGGCTCACCGGCTGGCCTTCGGGGTCGGCGCCAGTTCGAATACCGGCGCCCGGGTCGAAGCCAACTATCACACGCCGGATCTCTTCCGGCAGGCTTGGGAATTCGATACCGGCTTGCGGCTCGAACAGAAAAAACAGACGGCTTATAGCGACATTTTCTTTCCGCCCGACAGCAAAGCCCGCCGCCACAGCGTCGGCCTGATGGCGGAAGGCACCGACATCCAGGGCTTGCGCACCGAACGCTACGGTTTCGGCGTGCAACGCGTCGAGCAACGCGGCAGCATCGAACAACGCCTCTCGCTCAACTGGCAGGAAGAGCGTCGCCAGCCCGACGGCGCACTCGAGACGCGGAGCCAGGCGCTGGTTCCGAATGTGATGTGGACCTGGCGTCAGGTCGACAACCTGCTCGACCCGCATCGCGGCATCGTCCTGCAGATGCAGGTCGGCGGCGCCAGCAAGGCGGTGCTGGCCGACCGCGACTTTGTCCGGCTGCATTCGCGCGTCCAGTATTTTGTCCCGCTCGGCAAGGTCGATACGCTGACGCTGCGCGGCGAGGTCGGCTACACCCTGGCCGATTCGCGCCAGGGCATTCCGCAGGATTACCTGTTCCGCACCGGCGGCACCGGCTCGGTGCGCGGTTACGCCTACCAAAGCCTGGGCGTCCGCGAAGGCTCGGCGGTGGTCGGCGGGCGCTATCTCGGCGTGCTCAGCGCCGAGGCGACCCACTGGCTCAACGAAAGCTGGGGCATCGCCGCCTTTGTCGATGCCGGCGATGCGGTCGACGCCTTGCAGAAAGCCAAAATGGCGCTCGGTTACGGGCTGGGCGCGCGCTGGCGCAGCCCGGCCGGACCCATCGGCGTCGATCTGGCTTATGGCCAACGCACGGCCGACATCCAGCTGCATTTCGCACTGGCCATTCCTTTCTGACATGCGCCGCCGGCTGATCCTCCTGATACTGCTGCTCGCGCCGGGGCTGGCCCTGTGGTGGCTGATCAACAGCCAGAGCGGCCTGCAGGCCGGCAGTGCGCTGCTGGTTCAGGCCAGCGGCGGCCATCTCGTGCTGAACGGTCTGCACGGCCGACTGAGCGGTCCGCTGCAAATCGACGAACTGCGCTGGCAGAATCCCGACCTGCAGATCGAGGCAAAGGGCCTGCACGTCGACTGGTCGCCGCGACAATTGCTCGAACGCCGCTTGCAGGTCGACGAACTGAGCATCGACCACCTGACGATCGACAGCGCCGCAAGCGATACACCGGCCCAACAACCGGCCAACCTCGGTCTGCCTGTTGCGGTCGACTTCGAACGGATCGCCATTTCCACCTTGCGCTACGGCACGCTGCCGGCCGTGCGGCAGATCGATGCCCGGCTGCACAGCGACGGCACCGAGCACCGGCTTGAGACTTTCAGCGCCCGCAGCGGCGACACCCGGCTCGACGCCCGGCTGACGCTGGCCGGCAACGCCCCTTTTGCCCTGTCCGGCGAGGCCGTTCTCAGCGGCCAGCTTGACGCACACCCGCTGCAACTCAGGCTGAGCGTCGCCGGCGAACTGGCCGCGATCAACCTCGACGCCCGTGCCGAGGCTGGGCTGCAGGGCAAGGCAGCAGCCACGATCACGCCATTCGCACCGGCCCTGTTGCAACAGGCCAGCCTGGCACTCGACGAACTCGACCCCGCCGCCTGGCTGGCCGGCGCCCCCTCGGCTCGCCTTGCCCTGCGCGGCGAACTGGTGCCGGAAGCCGGCGACGCCCAACGCTTGAGCGGCCATTTCCGCATCGACAATGCGCGCCCCGGGCCGCTCGACCGGCAGCAACTCCCGCTGGAAAACCTGGGCAGTCGCTTTGCCTGGCAAGCCGGGGTACTGAGTTTCAGCCAAATCGAAGCCCGCCTGCCCGGTCGGGCAACGCTGGCCGGCAAAGCCCGACTGGCCTCCGGAATCCTCGACCTCGATCTGCAGGCACACCAGGTCGATGCGGCAAGAATTTTCTCGATGCTGCGGTCTACCCGGCTTGCCGGGCCGATTTCGGCGCGCCTGGCCCCAACGCAACAAGACCTCAAGCTCGACTTGCGCGACCCGCTGTTCCAGATCAACGCCGAAGCCCGCCATGCCGACCGCCGGCTGGTCGTGCAGCAGTTGTCATTGCAGCACGGCACGGCCCGCCTGAATGCCGAAGGCTGGCTCGACCTCGGACCGGCCATGAGCTTCAACGGACACGGTGAATTGCACGGCTTTGACCCGAGCCGCTTTGCCCGGCTGCCGGAAGCGCAGATCAATGCCCGCTTCTCGGCCGAGGGGCGACTTGAGCCGCAAACCACGATCAACGCCCGTTTCGACCTCGACAATAGCCGTCTTGCCGGCCAGCCCTTGAGCGGCAAAGGCAGTCTGAACATCGCCTGGCCACGCATCCCGAATCTTGATCTGCAACTGGCCGCCGGCCCCAACCGACTGACCGGCAGCGGCGCTTTCGGCCGCCCCGGCGACCATCTCCAGATCAGGCTCGACGCCCCCAAACTCGATCCCTACGGCATTGAAGGCAGCCTCAACGGACAGTTCAACCTGAGCAGCGAACGCGACCAGAACCTGCTTTCGGCAACGCTGGAGACGCCCGGCCTTGCCCGTCGCGGCCTCGGACGGCTCAAGGGACTGAACCTTGCCGCCACACTGGGCAGCGCCCCGAGTGCGCCGCTTCGCGTGACGATGGCGCTCGCCGCACTGGATAGCGCCGAGCAGCGCGACATCGTCCGCAATATCAAGCTGCAGCTGGATGGCAGCCAGCAAGCACACCGCCTGACGGCCAGCGCCCAGGGTTTCGGGCGCGACGAAATCAAACTGGCGCTGAATGGCGCACTGGGCGGCAACAAGGCACAGCCGGACTGGCGCGGGCAACTGACTGAATTGACGCTGAACAGTGAAGAAAAGCAGCGCAACTTCCACCTGACTCAGCCGGCACCGCTGACCGCCAGCCAGGGAGCATGGCAGCTGGGTCCACTGCAACTGGCCGGCGACGGCGGTGGCCAGCAGCGCTGGCAGCTCAGCCTGCAAGCCGGTGCCGACCGCCAGCATCTGAAGGCAAGCGTGCACGGCCAGGGCGACCGCCTCGGACAACTCGACGGCCAGCTCGATGCGACGATGCGCAGTGCCTGGCAGCTCGATCCGGATGCCCGCTGGCTGGGCGAACTACAAACCGACAGCAAGGACCTCGGCTGGCTGGGTGAATGGCTGGGCGAACGGATTCACAGCGCCGGGCGGCTCAAAGGTCGCCTCAAGCTGGCCGGCAGCCCGGCGCAGCCACTCGTTTCCGGTCAGTTCAAGGGCGATTCGCTGAGTCTCAAAGTGGCCGATCAGGGGCTGGCGTTGGCCAATGGCGAACTCGACGTGAGCATGACCGACAATCTGCTGCGCGTCACCCGCCTGAGCTTCGACAGCGTGCTGCAAACCCTGCCGCGTGCGCTGCAGCGGAGTGATGACGCCGCGCTGCAACAACTTGTCCGGCGCCCCGGCCGGCTCGAAATTAGTGGCGAAATGCGTGTCGACCGCAGCACGGCAGCAGACAAGGCATTCCTCGATGTCCATCTCGACCGCTTCGGCCTCTACCAGCTGCCCGACCAGTGGGTGGCCATTTCAGGCAACGGCCGGCTGGCGCTGCAAGACGCGGCACTCTCGGTACGCGGCAAGCTGGCCGTCGATGCCGGTTACTGGCAGCTGGCCCAGATGGGCACGCCGCGCCTGTCCGACGACGTGGTGATCAAGTCGAAATATGCCGACCCGGCAGCCAGCAAACCACGGCCGCGACTCGACCTCGATCTCAGTACCGATTTCGGCCAGCACTTCCTGTTCCGCGGTGCCGGCCTGTCCACCCGCCTGAGCGGCGATCTCCGCCTGCGCGCCGAGGGGCGCGACCTGCCGCGGGCGAGCGGCAATATCCGGATGCGGGACGGACGTTTCGACGCCTATGGCCAGCAACTCAGCATCGAGCGCGGCGTACTCAGTTTTCAGGGACTGCTCGACAATCCGACGCTCGATGTTCGTGCCGTACGAACCGGACTCGCCGTCGAGCCCGGCGTCCAGATCAGCGGCAGCGCCCGTAAACCGGTCATTCGGCTGATTTCCGACCCGGAACTGCCGGAAGCCGAAAAACTGGCCTGGCTGGTTCTCGGTCACGGCCCGGAGCAGGTCGGGGCCGGCGACGCCAGCGTCTTGCTATCGGCCGCCAGCGGGTTGCTCGGCAACGATTCGGGCGGTGTCATCCAGCAACTCAAGAGCAGTTTCGGGATCGACGAATTCGGCGTGCGCAGCGGACAAGTCGGCGATGCCGGCGGGCGCCAGCGGACCAGCCGCGTCGCCGCCGGCAGCGCGGAGACGGCCAGCACGACGGGCAACCAGATTCTCAGCGTCGGCAAGCGCCTGTCGTCAAATGCCGTGCTGAGTTACGAGCAGGCGCTCGGCAAGGCCGAGAGCGTCGTCAAGCTGACGGTCAACCTGAACCGCCAGATTTCGGTCATCGGCCGGGCCGGCAGCGACAATGCGCTCGACTTGTTCTACACCCTGACCTTCGGGCGCCAGCCCCCCGTTTCCCGTACTTCAGGCAGGGCGACGGAATAAGCGCCCGAGTGCGCCGATCAGGTCATCGACGTAGGTAAAGACGACCGGCACGACCAGCAGGCTGAGGAAGGTCGAGGTAATCAGGCCGCCGATCACGACAATCGCCATCGGCGCGCGGAAGCTCGGATCGGTGCCGATACCCAGCGCAATCGGCATCATCCCGGCGCCCATCGCCACCGTCGTCATGACAATCGGCCGGGCGCGCTTGCGACAGGCGTCGAGCAGCGCGCTCCAGCGGTCAAGGCCGTGATCGCGGCGGGCCAAAATGACGTAGTCGATGAGCAGGATGGAGTTTTTCGTGGCGATACCCATCAGCATGATCAGGCCGATCATCGATGGCATCGACAGCGCCGTATGGGTCACGAACAGCGCCAGGAAAGCACCGGGCACGGAAAGCACCAGCGCGGCCAGAATGGTCACCGGCTGGACGAAGTCCTTGAACAGCAGGACCAGCACGACGTAGATGCACAGCACGCCGGTCAGCATGGCCAGCCCGAAGCTCTGGAACAGTTCGCCCATCGCCTCGGCATCGCCGACCGTGGTCTGGAGCACGCCAGGCGGCAGTTCGCGCAGGCTGGGCAAGGCCAGCGCCTGTTTCTCGATTTCACCAAGCGGCTGGCCGTTCAACTCGATTTCAAAGTTGATGTTGCGCAAACGGTCGTAGCGATCGATCTCGGCCGGGCCGCCGGCAATGCTCAGCGAAGCGACGTTGGCGATCATCACCGGGCCGTGCTTGCCTGGCACGGTCAACCGCTCCAACAGGCTCAAATCCTGACGCGCATCGGGCGGCAATTTGACGATGATCGGAATCTGGCGCTGGGCCAGATTGAGCTTGGCCAGCCCCTGATCGTAATCGCCGGCCGTGGCAATGCGCAGCACTTCGGCAATCGCCGCCGAGGTCACGCCGAGATCGGCGGCACGGGCAAAATCGGGACGCACGACGAGTTCCGGACGGACCAGGCTGGCGGTTGAAGTAATCGCCCCGACACCGGGAATGCCACGCAACTCGCGCTCGACCAGACGGGCATGCTCGGCCAGCAACGGCCCGTTTTCACTGGCCAGCACCAGCACGTATTTTTCATTTGAGCCGCCCAGCCCGACCTTGACCTGCACGCCGGGCAAATCGGCCAGACCCTCGCGCAGATCGCGCTCGACCGACTGCTTGGTCACGCCACCACGCTGCTGGCGCGGCGTCAGATTGATCGTCAGCGTCGCCTTGCGCACCTCTGCTGCACCGCGCGGGGCGAAAGGATCGCTGCCGGCCGCGCCGCCGCCGATCGCCGTATACACCAGTTTCACGTGCGGATTTTTCTCGACGATCAGACGCGCCTTTTCAGCCATCGCGCGGCTTTCCTCGAAGGTACTGCCCGGCGCCAGCGAGAGGTAAACCTGGGTCTGCGAGAGATCGTCGGGCGGCAGGAAACCGGTCGGCAAATAGGGCACCAGCGCAAACGAACCGAAGAAAAAGACAGTCGTGGCGAGCAGCGTCACGATCCGGTGTTTCAGGCACCACGCGGCCCAGCCGGCGTAGACGGTCATCCAGCGCGGCTCGTGTTCGTCCTGGCTCGGCGGCTTGAGGATGTAGGCGGCCATCATCGGCGTCAGCATGCGGGCGACGACCAACGAGAAGAAAACAGCGATTGCCGCGGTCCACCCGAACTGGACGAAGAATTTGCCCGGCACGCCACTCATGAAGGCGGTCGGCAGGAACACGGCGATCAGCGTGAAGGTCGTCGCGATCACCGCCAGCCCGATTTCGTCGGCAGCCTCCATCGCCGCCTGGAAGGGCGTCTTGCCCATGCGCAGATGGCGCATGATGTTTTCGATTTCGACGATGGCATCGTCCACCAGGATGCCGACGACCAGCGACATCGACAGCAGGGTCACGACATTGAGCGAGAAGCCCATCAGGTACATCACGCCGAAGGCCGGGATGATCGACAGCGGCAGCGCCGTCGCCGAGACCAGCGTGGCCCGCCAGTCGCGCAGGAAAAGCAGCACGACGATGACGGCGAGCACCGCGCCCTCGATCAGCAAGGACATCGAGCCGGTGAAATTCTCCTCGACCGGATCGACGAAATTGAAAGCCTCGGTGATCGTGATGTCGGGGTAGTCGGCTTTCAAACGGTCGAGCATCAGCCGCACGTTGCTGGCCAGTTCGACCTCGCCGGCCCCCCGGCTGCGCACGATCTCGAAGCCGACCACCGGCTGGCCGTTGAGCAAGGCCGCCGAGCGCTGCTCGCCGACCGTGTCGCGGATACTCGCCACCTGATCGAGACGGACCTGCCGGCCATCCGACAAGGTGATATCCATCGTCGCCAACTCTGCAGCCGACTGCACCGTGGCGATGGTACGCACCGACTGCTCGATGCCGCCGACGTCGGAACGCCCGCCCGAAGCTTCCTGCTGGATGCGCCGCAACTGCCGCGAAATATCGGCGGCGGTCGCTTTCAGGGCGAGCAGCTTGGCCGGATCGAGTTCGACATGCACCTCGCGCGTCACGCCGCCGACGCGCGATACGGCGCCGACACCACGCACGCTGAGAATGGCCTTGGTCACGGTGTTATCGACGAACCACGACAGCGCTTCGTCATCCATCCGGCTGGAGGCCACGGTGTAGGTCAGGATGGGCGCACCGGCAAGATTCATCTTGCTGATCACCGGATCTTTCAGATCGCCCGGCAGATCGGAGCGGATGCGCGAAACCGCGTCGCGCACGTCGTCGACCGCTTCCTGCGTCCCTTTTTCCAGACGGAATTCGACCGTCACGATGGCCGTGCCATCCTGCACCTTGGTGTAGATATGCTTGATGCCCTGCAGCGTGGCCACCGAGTTCTCGATCTTGCGCGCCACCTCGGTTTCCATCTGGGCCGGCGCTGCACCGGGCAGGCTGGCGGTGACGGTCACGGTCGGCAGGTCGATATCCATGAACTGCTGGATCTTCATCGCCCGGAACGCCATGCTGCCGAACAGCGTCAGCATGATGAACAGCAGGATGGCCGGAATCGGGTTCCGGATGGACCAGGAGGAAACGTTCATTGCGCTTTGCCGTCGGCAGTGCTGATCTTGACCGTGTCTCCATCGGCCAGGAAGCCGGCGCCGCGCTCGACCACACGGGCCGAGGCATCCAGCCCCGAAACGATTTCAACCCGTTCACCCTGACGCCTGCCGGTCAGCACCTTGGTCTGGGCAACGCGGTTTTCGCCATCGAAACGGAAAACATAGGCAAAACCTTCGCGCAGGACCAAGGCGGTTTGCGGCAGGGTCAACGCCGGGCTGGCCGCCAGCGCAAACTCGCCGCGCGCGAACATGCCGGCCCGTACCGCCGGGCTGGCTGGCAGATCGACATAGACCAGGCCGTTGCGCGTTTGCGCATCGACGCTCGGCGCCACCGTCCGGACCTGACCCTGGACAGTTTCACCGGCCGGATTGCTCAGACGGGCCGGCACGCCCGGCTGAATCCGGGCCAGATCAGCTGCCGGCACTTCGGCTCGCCATTCCAGACGCCCGCCACGAATCAGGCGAAACAACTCCTGGCCGCTTTGCGTCAATGAACCAACCACCGCGCCGCTGGCCGAAATCACACCGTCATCCGGCGCCAGCACCGCCGTTTTGCCCATTTTCAATTCAGCCGCCTGCAAACGGGCGCGAGCGGCCGCAAGACGGGCCTGCGCCGTGTGGTCCGCGGTCTGATACTGGGTGTGCAACTGGGTGCTGTAAAACCCCTTGGTTTTCAACTCCGTCGCACGCTCGCTGTTACTTTTCGCCTCGGCGGCACTGGCCTCGATTTCGGCGACCGCAGCACGAACCTCGGCCAGCTCGCTGGCGACGGTATCGCTGGCAATGCGCGCCAGGACTTGGCCCTTCCTGACCCGGTCGCCAACCTGGACCTTGACCTCGGCAATGCGGTAATTGCTGATTTCCGGGCCAATCACGGCTTCCTGCCAGGCCACCACGTTGCCATTGGCCGGAATCAACTGGGCCCAATCCTGCTGCTGGGGAGCAACCAGGCTGACGGTCAAGGCCGGCTTGGCCGTTTTCGCCGGCAACGCGGCCGGCGGCGCAGGCTGACCGCCGGAGAAAACAACAAAGCCGGCCCCGGCCAGCAAAGCCACCCCAGCCACCCAACGGAATTTGCGCCCGGAAAGGGCTGCCGGTAAATTGATTTTCATGCCAAAACCTGTGTCGACCGCAGTAAGTCCGGCATGATACCGCGAGCATGCGCGCTCATGGCAGCCTGCAACCGGGTCATTGAGTTACGCCTGATGCCCCGGTCGCGATCCTGCTCAAACGCTGCCGAAATGCCCTTGGGCCTGGTCGGCACTTTCGTAAAGATGCGGCTCGATCTGCTGCTTTTCGAGTGCTTCGCCGAGTTGCATGCGCATGAAGGTGCTTGAGGTATAGCGCGTCACGTCGTGGTAATGCCGGCTCATGATGCCTTTGACGATGCCGATGTAGTCATCGACCAACTCGGGGGCGATCGAAAACCGGTCGTAATTCACGATGGCGTTGACCTTGTGGCCCAGCGGCGCAAGCTGCGCCTCGACGGCATCGAGAATGCGCCCGATGTCAGCCTCGCTGCGCACGCTCATGCCGGCAAAATTGACGAAGAACAGGTTCTTCTCGGCATCGTAGGACAGCCGCTCGGCCATCGGAATTTCCAGCATGTCGGGCCGGATGTTCATCGGCTCGTCGCTGAAAATCCGTGCATCCATCAAGGCTGGCTGGCCGTTGATGATCGGCATGAAATCCATCTTGTCGAGAATGTCCTTCTGCAGGTCGACACCCGGCGCAATTTCGATCAGTTCCAGCCCTTCGGCCCGCAACTGAAAAACGCAGCGTTCGGTGATGTAGAGCACGCGCTTGCCCCATTTCGCTGCCTGCGGACCACTGAAGGTGCGATGTTCAACCTCTTCGACGAACTTCTTCGCCTTGCCATCTTCAAGAATCGCCAGTTTTCCCTCGTTGACCGCGACATCGAGATTGCCGGCCGTGAAAGTGCCGACGAAGACGACGGTCTTGGCATTTTGCGAAATATTGATGAAACCGCCCGCCCCGGCCAGGCGCGGACCGAATTTGGAGACATTGAGATTGCCCTGACGGTCGGCCTGGGCCAGACCGAGGAAAGCAATATCCAACCCGCCGCCGTCGTAGAAATCGAACTGGCTGGGCTGATCGATGATCGCCTGGGCATTGGTTGCCGCCCCGAAGCTCAGGCCGCCGGCCGGCACACCACCGATGACGCCGGGTTCGGCAGTCAGCGTCATCAGGTCGATGACCTGCTCCTCGGCGGCGACGTTGGCCACGCCTTCCGGCATACCGATGCCGAGATTGACGATGGCGTTGGCCTTGAGTTCCAGCGCAGCACGCCGCGCGATGATCTTGCGCTCGCTCATCGGCATCGCGGCGATGGCTGACATCGGTACCTTGATCTCGCCGGCGTAGGCCGGACTGTATTGCTCGACGAAGGTCTGCATGTGGTATTCCGGCTTCTCGGCAACGACCACGCAGTCGACCAGAATGCCGGGAATCTTGACCTGACGCGGGTTGAGCGTACCGCGCTCGGCAATGCGTTCAACCTGCACAATGACGATGCCGCCGGAGTTGCGTGCAGCCATCGCAATGGCTTGCGCCTCCAGCGTCAGCGCCTCCTTTTCCATCGTGATGTTGCCATCCGGATCGGCCGTCGTACCGCGAATGATCCCGACATTGATCGGAAATGCCTTGTAGAACAGGTATTCCTGATCGTCGATTGCCATCAGGCGAACAAGATCTGTCGTCGTTTTTTCGTTCAGTTTGCCGCCACCAAAACGCGGATCGACAAAGGTGCCGAGGCCGACATGGGTAATCGTCCCCGGCTTGCCGGCGGCGATATCGCGAAACAGGTGCGAGATCACGCCTTGCGGCAGGTTGTAGGCTTCGATCCGGTTGGCCACGGCCAGTTGCTGCAACTTGGGCACCAGGCCCCAGTGACCACCGATCACCCGACCGACCAGACCGTCGTGGCCGAGATGGTTCAGGCCCCGCTCCTTGCCGTCACCCTGCCCGGCCGCATAAACCAGCGTCAGGTTGCGCGGACTGCCGAGGCCATGCACATCGGCCTCCTCACCTTCGAGAAAGCGCTGTTCAAGCGCAACGGCAATGTTTTCCGGGAATCCGATGCCGACGAAACCGCCGGTTGCCAGTGTGTCGCCATCCTTGATCAGGCGGACAGCATCACGGGCAGAAACGATCTTGCCGGTATCGGACGCACGCAATGAAGCGGCTATCGGGTGACGGGAAAGGGCCATGGTCAGTCTCCGTTTATTATTTTGTGGTCTGGCTCAGACAATGCCGGTCGCGTAGAACACCGCGATGACGACAAAGACAGCCAGCGTCTTGATGCAGGTGATGGCGAAAATATCCTTGTACGCCTGACGATGGGTCAGACCGGTCACCGCCAGCAAGGTGATGA
The DNA here is from genome assembly GCF_016864195.1 of Dechloromonas sp. TW-R-39-2. Taxonomy (NCBI): domain Bacteria; kingdom Pseudomonadati; phylum Pseudomonadota; class Betaproteobacteria; order Rhodocyclales; family Azonexaceae; genus Dechloromonas; species Dechloromonas sp. TW-R-39-2. The sequence continues at coordinate 850,413 of NZ_CP045202.1, read as the reverse complement.
CGGCGCCGTTGTGCGGCAGCGTATCCATGCCGCCCGAGGCCATCGAAGCAACGCGGTGGAAGACTTCAAGCGGAATACCGGCCGCATTGGCATTGGCGATGAAGGTTTCAGCCATGGCAGCCAGCGCAATGCCCATGCCGCCGGAAGCCGAACCGGTGATACCAGCCAGAGCCGTGACGGTAATCGCTTCGTTGATCAGCGGATTCGGAATCGAACTCAGCGCATTGGCGACCACCAGGAAACCCGGCAAGGCTGCGATCACGGCACCAAAGCCGTATTCGGAAGCCGTATTCATCGTCGCCAGCAGCGCACCGCCGATAGCGCCCTTGCTGCCTTCGGCAAACTTGGCGAAAACCGTCTTCCAGGCAAAGATGAAAACCGTCGCAATACCGACCAGCAGCGCACCTTCAACCGCCCAGATGGCAGCGATGGCCTTGGTCTGCTGGACAACCGGTGCGGCCTTGCCGATCACCGCCGGAATGAACGAAACCTTGTCGCCGTAAAGCGCCGGAATCAGGTTGGTAAACACCTTGTTCATCACACCGACCATGATCAGCGGCAGGATGGCAATCATCGGGTGGGCCAGCTTTTCATGCTCGAAGGCTTCCGGTTCGTTGCTGTGGCCTTCGCCATAACCTTCACCGGCAGCGATGGCCTTGCGACGGCACCATTCAAGGTAGGAAAGGCCGCAGACGAGGATGAAGATGCCACCGATCAGACCCAACCAAGGTGCGGCATAAATGTCAGTCTTGAAAAAAGTCGTCGGGATGATGTTCTGGATCTGCGGCGTACCGGGCAGCGAATCCATCGTGAAGGTAAAGGCGCCGAGCGCGATGGTGCCGGGAATCAGGCGCTTCGGGATGCCGCCCTGGCGGAACATTTCGGCGGCAAACGGGTAGACCGCGAAAACCACCACGAAGAGCGATACACCGCCATAGGTCAGCAGCGCACAGACGATGACGATGGAGAGCATGGCGCGTTCGCGCCCAATCATCTTGATCACCGAGGCGACAATGGCCTTGGAGAAACCGGACAGTTCGATCACCTTGCCGAAAACGGCGCCCAGCAGGAAGACCGGGAAGAAGTTCTTCACGAAGCCGACCATCTTGTCCATGAACAAGCCGGTGAACATCGGGGCGACCATTGTTGGATCGACGAAAAGCACGGCGCCGAGTGCGGCAATCGGTGCAAAGAGAATGACGCTGTAGCCGCGATAAGCGACAAACATCAAGAATGCCAGCGACGCCAGCACAATCAAAAAGTCCATTGTTGTCTCCTAAGAATTAGATTTGCCCGAAGGCTATCGCACGCCTCGTGCCATGGAGAACAAGCCATTGAAACCAATGAGAAAATGCAAAAATCAGCGGTCGACCGCAGGAGACATTCCGTCTGCACTGGCTGACACACTGTCCAGCCCGGCAGACACATCAAAGCGACGCTGCATCAACGCCCAGTACAGCGATTTTTTCGTACAAGGCGGCGCGCGAAATGCCGAGCAGACGGGCGGCCTGCGCCTTGTTCCCCCCCGCTGCGCGCAAGGCGTTGCCGATCGCGTCGCGCTTGGCCTGGGCAATCGCTTCGGCGATATCGAGACTACCAGCCACCGCCTGCTGAACGGCCGGCGGCATCACGGCATCGAGATCTTCCACCTCCAGGCAATCGCCGTCGGACATCAGCAAGGCGCGCTCAAGCACGTTGGCCAGTTCGCGGACATTGCCGGGCCAGGCATGCTGCGTCAACCGGGCGAGCCCGGCGGTCGAAATACTGCGTACCGGCTCGCCTTGTTCGCGACAAATGTGATCGATCAGGAAATCGGCGAGCAGCGGCATGTCTTCGAAACGCAGCCGCAGCGGCGGTGTTTTCAGGGTAATGACATTAAGCCGGTAATACAGATCGGCACGAAAACGTCCTTCGGCAACCATCTGCTCAAGATCGCGGCTGGTCGCAGCAATGATCCGTACATCGACCGGAATCAGACGATTCGAGCCGACCGGCTCGACTTCGCCTTCCTGCAAGGTGCGCAGCAGCTTGGCCTGCAACGCCAGAGACATGTCGCCGATTTCATCGAGAAAAAGCGTGCCGCCATCGGCCAGCTTGAACTTGCCGTCGCGCCCATGTTTATCGGCCCCGGTATAGGCACCTGGCGCGACGCCGAAAAACTCGGCCTCAAGCAGCGTTTCGGGCACGGCGGCAATGTTGACCGCAACAAAGGGCTGATGCGCCCTTGGCCCGGCGGCATGCATCGCCTGGGCCAGCAACTCCTTGCCGGTCCCGGTTTCACCGAGCACCAGCACTGACGCCGTAGTCCGTGCCGCCCGGCGAGCCAGTTGCTTGACGGCCATGCAGGCTTTGCCGGCGCCGATGAAACAGGAAAAACTGTAGCGGGTGCGTCGGGCATCGGCCAGTTTGCGCTGAGTATCGGCGAGATCCGTACGCAAACGCTGGTAGCGGGAAACGACCGGCGCCAGATGGCGCGGATCGTCGTAGAGCATGAAGCCGACAGCGCCAATCACGACCCCGTTTTTGTCGCGCAGCGGAAGGCGGCTGACGACAAAGGACTCATCGGCGAAATCCATGATGTCGAGCATGATCGGCCGACCGCTTTCAACAACCTCACGCAGCAGGCTGTTGGGAATGATCGTTTCGATCGGCTGGCCGATGACGGTTGCCGGATCGGCAATGCCCAGACGATCCGGATATTGCCCGTTCATCCAGACAACGCGTGCATCCGCATCAACAATGACGGCCCCCTGACAGAGGTCGACAAAGTAAGTGGACAGCGCACGCGTCGCCAATTCACGCAGGTCTTCGCGTGGCCCGCTGGCTGCGTCGTCCCGCGTCATCGGCACTACGCGCAGCGACATCTCAGTTGGCCAGCGCGGCCTCGATCTCGGCAAAGGTCTGGGGCAGATCGAAACCGAGCACCGGCACACCGAGCAGACGACCGATCTGTGTGGCCGAGAAAATACCGCGAACACGCGGCAAGCCCGTGACCGGATCGATGTCCTCAACCAGGATGTGCTGACGCCCTTTGTTCTTGAGCGCTTCGAGGATATCAATCACGCGGGCATGCATGACTTCATTGAGATACAGGGTATCGATATTGCCGACCGGGCACATCAGGTCGCGCACCGCCAGCTCAGCCGGCTTGACGCCACGTCCCTGGGCGATCTGCATAGGACGCTCACCCAACGTATCACGCGCCGTAATCAGACCTTCAACTTCGCCATCGGATGCCGTGACCATCAGCAAACGGACGCCACGCGAAATCATCGTTGCATTGGCTTCGGCCAGCAGCGCCGCCGCACCGATCGTCACCGTGTGGACACGCGAAAAGTCGGTCATCGCCTCAATGGCCGGCGAATCGGCACCGATCTGGTTGTAACCGGAAAGACAGAGCGAGGCATTCTGGGAAAGCTTGTGCGTACGCACTTTGGCAGCAAGAGTCATACCTTTTCCTCCTTAGGGGTTTTCAGTCTGAAACAGCACGGGGAAAACGTGTTTTTGTCTCTTCTCAAGCCGCTTTCCCGTAGTCAAGTATTGTGAGAATACGAGATATTTGCAATAGCCCTAGGGGAAAACCCCTAGATGCAATCGTTACGTGCCCGAGAAAAGCAAAACCCCTTGAATTCCCGGCCTAAGGAAATGGATGGTCAGCGTGCACGGCACCGGATCAAGGAAACTACGGTTTCCTGACCAATTGCCGGGCAAAGGCTTCGTCGTTCTTCGAGACACGGCGCACGACTTGCGGGCCCAAGGCATCAACAAAGCGGACAAAATCGTCCTGCGTCATCGCTTCACCAAGCTCTCGGATCTCGCCTGCAATTTGCTCACGCAATTTGAACAGCCCGCCTCCGGTCACGACCATTTGATAAAGAGGCCCATCGGTCCGACGATTAAGGCGGGCAACAGCGGCCGCCGCGCGAGTCGAGCGGGTCATTCGACACTCCAAAACAGTGGTACACGACAATGCTGGATCAAAACTGATCTCCCGCTTGTTTGGCATCGGTCCCTTGAGAAGATGACCGAACAGTCGATGCAGAAAAAGTGCCCAAACGCATTCTACAAAGCAAAACGCCAACCGGTTAGGGTTGGCGTTTTTTCCTTGGCTTGCAAGGAGATGTTCTGGTGGCCAATCGCGGAATCGAACCACGGACACGCGGATTTTCAATCCGCTGCTCTACCAACTGAGCTAATTGGCCAAAACGAGGCCGAATTATAGCGAGGTGCCGGAGGCCGCGCAACAGGATTGTGCATTTTTCTGCAGTCCACCGCGGGATTGATCCTCGATCACGAGCCAATCGGCGGCGACTGGCGATACAACTCCGAGAAATCATCCGGTGTAGGCGGTGGCGGCGGTGGTGGGTGCCAGGCGACGAACACGACCCGAGCCAACGCTCCCCGCCCTTGCGGATTGGGCTTCAAAGTAGCGCTCGAATCATGCTGCACGGCGATCTCCTGGACAATCGCCAGCCCCAGGCCGCTGCCTTCACTCGCCGCATCATCGACGCGGTAAAAACGCTCAAAGACCAGTTCGGATTGCTCCTCGCTGATCCCGACGCCGTCATCATCAACCTCAAAAACAACATGCTGCTGATCATGCAGCACGCGACAGGTTACATGCCCGCCACTGGGGGTATAGCGCAGGGCATTATCGATCAGGTTTTTGGCCAGCTCGCGCAGCAGGAACGCATTTCCGGTAATCATCGCTCCTTTTTCTGCCTCGAACCCGAGATCGATCCCCTTGTCGATGGCAATCATCACCCAGTCCTCGACGGTGTCGCGGACCAGTTGGGACAGGTCGAGCACTTCGTGCTGCTGCTGCGCCACCTCGCCGCCCTCTGTTCTTGCCAGCGTCAGTAGCTGGTTGACCAGGCGCCCGGCCCGGTCAACACCCGAAGCAATTTGACGCAGTGCGTGCCGCAAGGCATCAGGGTCGGTTTCGCGGATGGCAAACTGGGCTTGCGTTTTCAGCCCGGTCAGCGGGGTACGCATTTGATGGGCTGCATCGGCGACAAAGCGCTGCTGTGCTTCGACATTCTTCTTCATGCGCTCGAGCATTTCGTTGAATGCCTCGACCAGCGGCTCCAGTTCTTCGGGAACGCGGCGCGTGGCAATTGGCGACAGGTCGCCGGGGTCGCGTGTCTCGATGGTCTGGCGCAGGCGCGTCAGCGGACGCAAGCCGCGCGAGAGACCAAACCAGACGAGCATCACGGCAAGCGGAATGATGATGAATTGCGGAAGAATGACGCTGGCGACGATCTTGTTGGCCAATTGCGTGCGCTTTTCCGTCGTTTCAGCCACCTCGACGACAATCCAGCGCTCACGGGACATCTGCGGTTCAGCCAGATAGGTATAGGCAATACGCAGATCCTGGCCGTTGAATTCGGTATCTCGCAGATAGATTTCCCCGGCCAGAGGTGCCTCGTCACCAGACGAGGGGGGCATGGGCAACTCCTTGTCGCCCGCCAGCAGTTTGCCATCCTGGGTGACGACATGAAAATAGACATTGTCGGTTTCATCGGCACGCAACAAGGCACGCGCCGAGGCAGGCAAATTCAGAACCGGCTTGCCGCCAACCAGTTTGACTTGGCGCGTGATCGCGGCAACATGCTCGCGCAGCGCCTGATCGTAGGGGTAGTTGGCAACGTTGTTGGCAAAATAGTGGGTAAAAGCAATACTGAGCGGCCAGACAAACAGCAGGGGCGCCAACATCCAGTCGAGAATTTCACCGAAGAGTGAGCGCTCGGTATCCCCCCCCTGCAGCGGATTACTCACTGGGCGGCCGCTCCAGACAGTAACCCAGGCCACGCACTGTCGCTATCTTGACGCCGCCGGATTCCAGTTTCTTGCGCAAGCGGTGCACATAAACCTCGATGGCGTTATGGCTGACCTCTTCTCCCCAGCCACAAAGATGATCGACCAGCTGGTCCTTGCTGACCAGCCGCCCCATTCGCGTCAGCAGCACCTCAAGCAAACCGATCTCACGCGCCGAAAGGTCCAGCGTCTGCCCTTGTATTTGCGCAACCCTGCCGACTTGGTCGTAGCTCAGGCTACCACATTGAATCACCGGCGTAGTCCCGGCCGAACGCCGGGTCAAGGCACGGACACGGGCCTCAAGTTCAGCCAGTTCAAACGGCTTGACCATGTAATCGTCAGCCCCGAGATCCAGCCCCTTGACACGGTCGCCTGTCCCGTCAAGCGCTGTCAGAATCAGGACGGGAACCTGCGAACTGCGCGTCCGCAAGCGTTTCAGAACATCCAGACCTGGCAACTTCGGAAGACCCAAATCAAGAATCAGCAGATCGTAGGAAACCGTCATCAGGGCCGTATCGGCCTCAAGACCATTGGCTGCCCAATCGACCGCATAACCACCCTGTCGGAGGGAACGGGCCAGGCCATCGGCAATGATGGCATCGTCTTCAGCAATAAGAATGCGCATTTAGGATATGTAAGCTGTGCCTGCGTAAGATTTTTGTAAGCCTGCCGCCGTATTCTACTCGGGCTGTTCTCCTTTTATGGTCTTCGGAGTCCGTGGCTCAAGCCGCGACTCAGGGGGTGGCCCGATCCTGCACTGGGTACCCCCTACCGTTTTTTTCTCCCAAAGCTCGAATAGTTTAACAAACTCCAGCCACTGCCATCTTCGCAGTGTTTTTTGCGTCCACATTTTCTGCGGTCGACCGCACCGTAGACGCAAAAAAGCCCGGGTCGAAACCCGGGCTTTGCGGTAATTGCTTTTCGGCTTAGTGACCGGAGGCGCCGGAAGCACCCAGACCGGTTTCCGAACGCAGTTGCTGCGACGGATACAGGGCACGTTCCTTCTGAGCCTGCTCGGAGTTGTCCAGGATGGACACCAACCAGATGGTCACGAAAGCTGCAGTCATCGAGAAGATAGCGGCAGAGTTGTACGGGAACCAGGCAGAGCCCTTCGGATTCTGGAGTACAGCTTCCCAGACCGAGGCGGAACCAACAGTCAGCACGGCAGCCATGACCAGGCCGACGAACCCGCCAACCACGGCGCCACGCGTCGTGCAGTTCTTCCACAACACGGACATGAACAGCACCGGGAAGTTGGACGAACAAGCGATCGTGAAGGCCAGCATCACCATGTAGGCAACGTTTTCCTTTTCGAAGGCAATACCCAGCACCATGGCCAGCAGACCGAGAGCAATGGTTGCCATCTTGGAGACACGCAGTTCCTGTTCGGAAGAACAGTTCTTGTTGAACACCGAAGCGTACAAGTCATGCGACACGGCAGAAGCACCGGACAGGGTCAGACCGGCAACCACAGCCAGGATGGTTGCGAAGGCCACGGCAGAGATGAAGCCGAGGAACAGGTCGCCACCGACAGCCTTGGCCAGATGCACAGCAGCCATGTTGCCGCCGCCCTTCAGGCCCTTGGCCAGTTCGCCACCGACATAGAAGTCAGCCGGATTCTGAACCAGGTTGGTGATAGCACCGAAGCCGATGATGAAGGTCAGGATGTAGAAATAACCGATCCAGGTGGTTGCCCAGGCAACCGACTTACGAGCCTCCTTGGCATTCGGCACGGTGAAGAAGCGCATCAGGATGTGCGGCAGACCAGCGGTACCGAACATCAGCGCCATACCAACGGAGATGGCGGAAATCGGATCCTTGATCAGTGCGCCCGGCGCCATAATGGCATCCTTCTTGGCGTGCACTTCAACAGCCTTGGTGAACAGCGCTTCCGGCGAGAAACCGAACTGCATCAGCACGGCAACGGCCATGAAGGTTGCACCGCCGAGCAGCATGACAGCCTTGATGATCTGCACCCAGGTCGTTGCAGTCATACCACCGAACAGCACGTACATCAGCATCACGACACCGACGAGCACTTCAGCGTAGACATATTCCATACCGAAGAGCACCTTGATCAGCTGACCGGCACCGACCATCTGCGCAATCATGTAGAAAGCGACGATGACCAGGGAAGCGGAAGCGGCGAAGATGCGAACCGGTGTTTGCGAGAAGCGATAGGACGCCACGTCGGCAAACGTGAACTTGCCCAGGTTACGCAGACGCTCAGCCATCAGGAAGGTGATGACCGGCCAGCCGACCAGCCAGCCGATCGAGAAGATCAGGCCGTCGAAGCCGTTGGCGAAGACGAGGCCGGAAATACCGAGGAAGGACGCGGCAGACATGTAGTCGCCAGCGATGGCCAGGCCGTTCTGGAAACCGGTGATACCGCCACCGCCGGTATAGAAGTCAGCCGCCGACTTGGTCTTGGAAGCAGCCCACTTGGTGATGTAGAGCGTACCGCCGACGAAGATGGCGAACATGGCAATCGCAGTCCAGTTGGTGGCCTGCTTCTGGGTATTGCCGAGATCGGCACCCGCAGCAATGGCTGCACCGGCGGCGAGCAGGGCAACGAGGCCAGCAAGAATCTTGGTAAATTTAGTCATCTTACTTCTGTGCCTCCTTGATGATGGCTTCGTTGGTCGCGTCGAATTCGGTATTGGCGCGACGGACATAAATCCAGGTCAGGAGAATGGTGAAAGCGATAACGCCGACTCCAATCGGAACCCCGACGCTCATCGTCATGCCGGCACCCATCTTCACCGCCAGAAACTCTTTGTCGTAGGCAACGAGCAGGATGAAGCCGTAATAGGCTGCAGCACTGACGATGGCCATAATGATCGAGTACTTACTGCGCATGGCAATAAACTCGTGGAATTTCGGATTAGCTGTAATCCGATCGAGTACGTTCTGCATTGATTTGCTCCTCAGACTTTTTGTTTATAGAGGCATTGCTGCGGAGCCTAATTTAGGCGCAGCTACTTACAAAGAGCTTACAGAGCGTTACAAAAAACCAGCCTTGCGCCTTGATATGGCGCAAAAAAGCCCCGCACTTGGCGGGGCTTTTATCAAGCGGTAAAACCTGGACGGGGCAATTACATGCCCATGCCGCCCATGCCGCCCATACCACCCATGCCGCCCATGTCAGGCATGCCACCGGCCGGCTTGTCTTCAGCCAGTTCAGCAACCATGCATTCGGTGGTCAGCATCAGGCCGGCTACGGAAGCAGCGTTCTGCAGTGCGGTGCGGGTCACCTTGGTCGGGTCGAGAACACCCATTTCAACCATGTCGCCGTACTCGCCGGTGGAAGCGTTGTAACCGTAGTTACCCTTGCCACGCTGCACCTTGTCGACCACGACAGACGGCTCGTCGCCAGCATTGGCAACGATTTCGCGGAGCGGCTGCTCCATGGCGCGCAGGACGATCTTGATACCGGCGTCCTGGTCGTGGTTGTCACCCTTCAGCTTGCCGATGGCAGCGCGGGCACGGATCAGGGCAACGCCGCCGCCGGCGACGATACCTTCTTCCACAGCAGCGCGGGTAGCGTGCAGGGCGTCTTCAACGCGGGCCTTCTTTTCCTTCATTTCGACTTCGGTGGCAGCACCAACCTTGATGACTGCAACGCCGCCAGCCAGCTTGGCCACACGTTCCTGCAGCTTTTCCTTGTCGTAATCGGAGGTGGCTTCCTCGATCTGGATGCGGATCTGCTTGACGCGGGCTTCGATGGCAGCAGCTTCGCCGGCGCCGTCGATGATCGTGGTGTTTTCCTTGGAAACTTCGATGCGCTTGGCCTGGCCCAGATCCTTCAGGACAGCCTTTTCCAGCGTCAGGCCGGTTTCTTCGGCGATGACGGTACCGCCGGTCAGGATGGCGATATCTTCCAGCATGGCCTTGCGACGGTCGCCAAAGCCCGGGGCCTTGACGGCCACGGTCTTCAGGATGCCGCGGATGTTGTTGACGACCAGAGTCGCCAGGGCTTCGCCATCGACATCTTCAGCGATGATCAGCAGCGGACGGCCAGCCTTGGCAACTTGTTCCAGGATCGGCAGCAGGTCGCGGATGTTGGAGATCTTCTTGTCGAAGAGCAGAACAAACGGGTTTTCCATCAGGGCTTGCTGCTTGTCGCCGTTGTTGATGAAGTACGGGGACAGGTAGCCGCGGTCGAACTGCATGCCTTCGACGACATCCAGTTCGTTTTCCAGGGACTTGCCATCTTCAACGGTGATGACGCCTTCCTTACCGACCTTGGCCATCGCGTTGGCGATGATTTCACCGATGTTGAAATCGGAGTTGGCGGAAATGGCGCCAACCTGGGCGATTTCCTTGTTGGTCGTGCACGGCTTGGAGAAAGCCTTCAGCTCGGCCAGGGTAGCAACCACAGCCTTGTCAATGCCGCGCTTCAGATCCATCGGGTTCATGCCGGCAGCAACGTACTTCATGCCTTCGCGAACAATGGATTGCGCCAGCACGGTGGCGGTGGTGGTGCCGTCACCGGCGATGTCGGAGGTCTTGGAAGCAACTTCCTTGACCATCTGGGCGCCCATGTTGGCGAACTTGTCTTTCAGTTCGATTTCCTTGGCGACGGAAACGCCGTCCTTGGTGACGGTCGGGCCACCGAAGGAACGTTCGAGTACGACATTGCGACCTTTCGGGCCAAGGGTAACCTTGACTGCGTCGGCCAGGACATTGATGCCTTCGACCATGCGGGCGCGGGCGGAATCACCGAATTTGACTTCTTTAGCTGCCATTTAATAGCTCCTGAATTTTGATCAATTTCCCGGTTGACCGTGGGATCAACCGTCATTTCGAGGGATGCAGAAATTACTTCTGCAGAACGCCCATGATGTCTTCTTCACGCATGACCAGGACTTCCTGACCATCGACCTTGACGGCCTGGCCGGCGTACTTGCCGAACAGAACGCGATCGCCGACTTTGACGTCGAGAGCGATTTGCTTGCCGTTGTCGTCACGCTTGCCCGGGCCAACGGCCAGGATTTCGCCCTGATCCGGCTTTTCGCCAGCGGAATCAGGAATGACGATGCCAGAGGCGGTGGTGCGCTCGGCTTCAACACGCTTGACGATCACACGGTCGTGCAAAGGACGGATATTCATAAAGCTACTCCTAGTAGTTCACAGACATTGAAATTGGCCGGCTTGCAACAAAGGGCATCCGGGATCGGGGGAGGCAAATCGTTAGCACTCACCCGGGTCGAGTGCTAATAATAGGGGCGACCCCAGCTGATTTCAAGAGCACTCCGCAATGGCAAGACGAAAAAAAGCCGGCCCAAGGCCGGCTGACCCGCTCGTGACAGTGCTTCAGGCGGTCACCGAGAGCAAGCTGGAAACGGCCGAGTTCTCGCCTGAGTGGGCGGGATTACCGTAGGCGTGCATCAACTGCATGATCTTGAGCATGATCTGAGCATCGCTATTGCTCGCGCTGCTGCTCGCTGCGGCCGAGGTGCTGGCCGACGACGTGTCGGAGGAATCGCTCGTTCCCGTTTGCTGCGTAGACTGGTCGTATGCCATGGCCTCGCTGAAGCTGACCTTGCCATCCTGATCCGTATCGGCAGCCTCGAAATTATCGACCACTTTCGAAATCAGGCTTGAACGCTGCGAATCGGACGAGCCGATCTCTTCAAGCTGGCTACTCAGTTCATCCTTGGTAAATCCAGCATCATTGCCCTGCGGTGGCGGCGGAGGCATGCCACCCATGCCTTGCGGACCGCCATGCCCCCCCTGGCCCTGCATGCGCATCTGGTTGAACTGTCCATCGAGTTCTTCCTGCAGCTTGGACAAGGTACTGGCAAATTCGCTTTCGGTGACCTTGCCATCGCTGTCGCTATCCAGCGCGGAGAAAACGTCGTCAACACTGGTGCTACTGGAACTGCTGCTATTGCTGCTATTCGAAATCTTGCTGAAAGCCGAAACAAAGTCGCTTTTCTCGAGATAGCCCTGACTTTTCGTATCGAGTGCCGAGAACAGCCGACTACTCATTTGTGATGCATTACCGATGCCACCGATCATGATTGGCTCCTTGAAACAGGTTGAATGAAGATCAGGAGTCTCCTGACAGCCCATTTCGAGCAATTTATCGGCCCAAAACGGCCAGAATGGGCGGTGGTTGGCGTTAAGCAGGGTAAAAGTTTGTTAAGAAAAATCCCCGCAACCCGACATCCAGCAGGCTTGCGGGGAAACATTCCGGCGTAAAACCGGCTTAAAGCGGCAAATCCGGACGGCTGGCAATTTTTGCCGCCAGCTGTTTACGCTGATCTGCGCTCAATAAAGCGAGCACCTTTCGATCCAGCTGAACCTTCAACAACGCCATTTCAGTTTGCGAGCTAGCCGCGGACTGCGCCAGCGCCTGGGCTCGTGTTTCGTTGAATCGCTCATCGAGCGCCAGCTGGCGGAGGGCATCGAGAGATTTCCGCAGCTGTTTTTCCTGCTGACGCATGGCCGGCACCTGGGCGTGCATGAGTTCAAAAACCTGATCCTGCTGCCGTTCACTGAGTTTCATGCCATGCAGGAACGGAGGCAGTGCGCCCCCCGGCCCACTGGCAGCATGTTCATGTCGGCCCATTTTTGCCATGCAGGGCTGGTCGACCGGAGCAGATGGCTGGGCGTGAACAGAAAAGGAAGCAGCAAGCAACGCAGCAATAAAAAGACGGGATTTCATGGGCTCTCCTGTTGAATGGGATGCGTCCGGCCGCAACGGCCAGTCGAGGCATGCATTGTTTGCCGACCGGCGGTTAACCGCCGTTAGCCGCCGGTAAAAGTCTGTAAATTGAGTGCCGGATTGAAAAAGCCTTGGCTATGATCCCAACCCATGCGAACCCAGCAACGGAAAGTGCAATGACAGCAGTTTTGCTGATTGACGATGATGTCGAACTGGCCGAAATGCTCGGTGACTACCTGGCTCAGGATGGCTTTACCGTCACCACCGAGCATGACGGCGAAAGCGGCGTTCAGGCAGCACTGAGTGGCAACTATGCGATTGCCGTGCTCGACGTGATGATGCCCCGCCTTTCGGGGATCGAAGTCCTGCGTCAAATCCGGGCGGCCAGCACGATGCCCATCCTGATGCTGACAGCTCGCGGCGACGACATGGACCGTATCGTCGGGCTTGAGCTCGGCGCCGACGATTACGTCCCCAAGCCCTGCCTGCCCCGCGAACTGGCCGCCCGGCTGCGCGCCATTCTCAGGCGCAGCACCGCCCCCGGCGAAAGCAGCAGCACCCCACTGGTTTTTGGCGCCCTCTGCGTCCGCCCCGAGCAACGGCGCGTCGAATGGAACGGAGAGTCCGTCGAGCTGACCGGCACTGAATACAATTTGCTCGAAACACTCGCCCGCCACGCCGGCCGACCGGTCAGCAAGGAAGAACTTTCCGAACAAGCCTTGGGCCGCGCCTTGAGTCGTTTCGATCGCAGCATCGACGTCCATCTCTCCAGCATCCGTCAGAAACTCGGCCGACTGGCGGATGGCCGTTCATGCATCCAGACGGTTTATCGCCAGGGCTACCAACTGATCCGCGAATAAATCATGGGCCGTCTTTTCTGGAAATTCTTCCTGTTCGTCTGGCTGGCCCAGATGGTCGGCGTCGTCGCCACCGGCACCCTGTTCTGGCTTGAACATCAGCACCACGATGCCCGACCGGACGCCCCGCACCGGGAGCGCATGCCGCCCCCTCACCTGCCGCCTCCGAACGACTTCAGGCCGCCTCCGCCCCCCGAACATCGCGGCCCGATCATTCCTTACATCCACATCGCCGCCGGACTATTCGCCAGCCTGCTCTGTGCCGCCGGTCTCGCCTGGTACATCGCCAAGCCGATCCGCCACCTGCGCGAAGCCTTCGAAGCGGCGGCCGAGGGCAATCTGGATCTCAGGATCGGGCAAAGCATGGGGCGCAGAAGAGACGAACTGGCCGACCTCGGCCAAGGCTTTGATCGCATGAGCGACCACGTGCGCGCCCTGATGGAGGGACAAAAACGACTGCTGCACGACGTCTCGCACGAATTGCGTTCGCCGATCGCCCGACTGCACGCTGCCATCGGACTGGCCCGCCAGCAACCCGCCCGGATTGACGACAGCCTGCTGCGTATCGAACGCGAAGGCGAGCGGATGAACCGACTGGTCGGCGAACTGCTGACGCTTTCACGCCTGGAAGCCGGTGTCGGTACGCATATCGACACGCTGGACCTGGCCGACCTGCTGGGTGACTTGATTGAAGACACGCGTTTTGAAGCCACCGCCCGACATATCGCGGTCGACTGCCCGACACTGCCCGATTTCACCTTGCGCGCCAACGCCGAACTACTCCACCGGGCGATTGAAAACGTCCTGCGCAACGGCTTACGATTTTCGCCAGAGGGCGGCACCCTGCGCATCGAAACCCGCATCCTGGAAAACCGCCATTGCCTGATCGCCATCACCGACCAGGGGCCAGGCGTCCCCGATGATCAACTGGAAGCCATCTTTACCCCGTTTTTCCGCGGCACCAATCCCGGTGAAGGCTATGGACTGGGCCTGGCCATCGCCCGCCGCGTCCTCGCTGCGGTCAACGGCCAGATAACGGCCAAAAACACGCCAACAGGCGGCTTGCGCGTCGAAATTACCATCCCGCCAGGTCTCTGATCAGACAAAAGCCCCCGCTACGGCACAAGAGCACGCCTAGCGATATTTGATTTGAGTTGACGACACCTGCCCAACTTTAGTCATAATTACGCGATGAACATCGAAAATCCCCCGCTGCTTCTGATCGTCGACGACAGCCGCATGTCACGCATGCTGATCAGGGCCATCATTGCCGACAGTCGCCCGAACTGGCGAATCATCGAAGCGGTCAACGGTGACGAAGCCATCGCACTGGCCAACGAAACCCCGCCCGACTTTGTCAGCATGGATGTCAACATGCCCGGCATCAGCGGGCTTGAAGCGGCTGGACGCATCCGCATCCGTCATCCGGATGCCCGGATTACGCTATGTACAGCCAACATTCAGGAAAGCACCCGCGAAGCAGCCAGCCGAGCCGGCGTACACTTCGTCGCCAAGCCGATCACGGCGCAATCGGTGGCTGACGCCATCGCGTTTTTCGAGTCTTGAGCATGACCGAGCTGAGCGAACTGCAGTGCGATGCACTGGGTGAAATTTTCAATATCGGCGTCGGCCGTGCCGCCTCAAGCCTGAGCCAGATCGTCAATGACGAAGTGCTGCTCAGCGCGCCGGGCGTCATGGTGGTGCCGCGTGAAAAAGCTGCCGAAATTCTGCTCGGCACGGAGTTCCGCCAGTTCAGCACAGTCAGCCAGACATTCAGCGGCCCGTTCGATGCGGAAGCGATGCTCGTCTTCCCCGAATCGAACGCCCTGGAAATCGTCCGCCTGATGGTCGGGCCGCACATGTCGGTCGAGGAGCTGTCCGAGTTCGAACAGGAAGCCATGTGCGAAGTCGGCAACATCATTCTCAATGCCTGCATGAGCTCGCTGGCCGACCTGCTGCACATCAGTTTTGACAGCACCTTGCCCCTGCACCGTTTCGGCGACACCAACTCGATCGAAATCCTGGAGGGCGACGAAGATCACATGGTCGTCCTGCTCCAGGTCGACATGAAAATCAGTCAGCAATGCATACAGGGACACATCCTGTTTCTGCTCAGCGTGACGTCGATGGCCAATCTGCTGTCCTGCCTGACCCAATACCTGCGAGACCAGGGACTGGCATGATCGATTTGCCGGCCAGCGCCCTGTACGCCGTTGTCGACAGCCTTGAAGCGGGCGTCGTCATCCTCGACCATGAACAGCGCGTGCTTTACTGGAATCAGTGGTTTGCCACCCGCTGCGGCCAGACAGCCGCCGCCGCAAGCGGCCATTTACTGAACGAGGCACTTGCTGGTATCGCCAACAACCGGCTGCAGCAAGCCGTCGCCCAGGCAATCCGTCACCGCCTGCCGGCCCTGCTCTCTCCGGCCCTGCACGGCGCCATTCTGCCGCTTTATCAGACCGAACAGGATCGGCGGCGGGAACGCCGGATCCAGCAACTGATCCATATCATCCCGCTGCGGGACGACCCCAGGGCGGCATGCCTGATCCAGATCAGCGACGTCACGGCCAATATTTCACGCGAGCGCCTGCTGCGCCAGCAAACCGACATGCTGCGCCGAAGCACCACCCAGGACGAAGTCACCGGTTTGCCCAATCGCCGCACCTTCGATGCGGCACTTGCCCAGGAGTTCGACAAAGCCAGGAAAGCCGGCCGACCACTTGCCCTGCTGGTCGGCGACCTTGATCAGTTCAGTCACTTCAATGCGGTACACAGCCGCGACATTGGTGATGCCTGCCTGAAACAGGTCGGCGAACTGTTTTCCGGCACATTGCGGCCGGTCGGCGGGCTGGCGGCACGCTACGGTGGCGATGAATTTGCCTTGGTCCTGCCGGGCTACAACGAAGACAATGCCTGTCAGCTGGCCGGCAAGATTTGCCGACAAGTCGATGCGCTGCAGATTGCCCACCCGGACACGGCGCCGACCCCATTCCTCAGTCTCAGCATCGGTGTCGCCGTGATGACCCCGACCGAAGATGCCGACACCGACACCTTGCTCTCATCGGCCGATGTTGCGCTCTACCAGGCCAAACACGAAGGTCGCAACCGCGCGGTTTATTTCTCGGTAGAAGACGGCAGTTTCCGCGCCTGCGAGTAGCAGGACCACTCCCTCAGTCGACTTTCAGCGCCGGCCCCGGCAGATAAACCTGATAGCCATTCCGGCCGGCCCGCTTGACGGCGTAGAGCGCCATGTCGGCATGCTGCTTGAGCACATCCAGATCTTCGCCATGCACCGGATAAAGGGCGATGCCGACACTGGCAGAGATACGTGCCACATCGACTTCCAGATGAAATTCCCGGGCCATTTCGAGCACGATCCGCTGCGCCACTTCCTCCACTTCGCTTCGGCCCGCGATCTTCGGCAGGATGACGGCAAACTCGTCGCCGCCCAGACGTGCCACGGTATCCGAATCGCGCACCGCCAGGACCAGGCGTCGCGCCGCTTCGATCAACAGGGCATCACCGGCAGCATGGCCGAGCGTGTCATTCACATTCTTGAAGTAATCCAGGTCAAGATAAAGCAGACCGAACTGTTCGCCATAGCGGCGAGCCTGGGTCTGGACCATTTGCAGGCGATCGTAGAACAGCGCCCGATTTGGCAGATTAGTCAGCGGGTCGCTGTGCGCCTTGTGGCGTAGCAACTCTTCCATTTCCTTGCGCTGGGTAATGTCGATGAAGGTCGCGACATGTCGTCCGCCACTTTCCAGCGCGCCACCGTGGATAGTGGAAATTGCCAGCCAGACGACGTAGACCGTGCCATCCGGACGCTTGTTCCAGACTTCGCCGGCCCAGTGGCCATCGCTCGCCAGCCGCGCCCACATGTCCTTGAAGAACCCGTCGGAATGCCGCCCGGCACCGAGCAAGCGCGGATCCTTACCAAGAACCTCCTGCGGCCGGTAACCGGAAATGGCCGTGAATGCCGGATTAACCTGGATGATGTGGTTATCGACATCGGTGACCACAATCCCTTCCGTTGCGCTTTCCATCACCGCGGCAGAAATCTGCAGGGCACGCTCGCTGGCCAGACGGTCCGTCACATCCTGCACGCTGACCACCCATTGCAACAACCCGGCATCGCTTTCGATCCGGGCAATGTGGACATCGCAAACCCGCACCCGGACAGCCTCCGGATCGGCAAAACGACAACGGGCCGCAGCAGAAACCGGCAAACCGCGCAACCGCTGGGCCAGACGTTCGGCCACCATCGGCCGGTCAGGCTCGAAGACAAAATCGATCACCGGCCGCCCAAGCAGGCGCTCCGGCAGCAAACCAAGCATGGCCGCAGCGCGTTCGTTGGCAAACACGATCTCGAAGGTCGGCGCCTGCATGATCAGGATGCCGTCCTGGCTGGTTTCGATCACGGAACGATAGCGCGCCTCGCTTTCGGCAATCAGCGCTTCATTGCGCCTGCGTTCGGCAATTTCATCGATCAATTGGGTATTCGCGCTGGACAGCGCTTGCGTACGTTCGACGATCAAATTTTCCTGTCCTGCGGTCAACTCGTGCAGACGCAGGAAATGGCGACGCGAACGCCAGATCGCAAAATGCATCAGGAGCCCGATGATCAATCCGGCAGCACCGTAAGTCAGCATCGTCCGCTGGCGTTGCTCGCGGCGAATTTCAAGAACCTCACGGGCAGGCATGGTGATGCTGATCCCGCCGCGCACCTGACCCAGCTGATACCCCTGTTTCTTGTGGCACTGCAAGCAGGCTTCCTTGACCAGCAGCGGCGCCATGAAACGATGCACCGGACCATTTTCAAGATTGATCAAGGACAGCACTTCGCGCTGGCTGTGTGCCTCGAACGCCCGCAACGCTTCCGCCTCCCAGGCGTCCGGCATGTTGGCCGGGCGGATCGGATTCAGGCTGGTGATGTGATATTTGACCCCGTTCGCCTTTTCGGCGATTTCTGCAATCTGGCGCGTCATGTAAGCCGGATTGATCATGGTCAACCGGACCCCGTCCGTCGTTTCCAGATCGCGCTGCGGGTGCGACAGATAAGGATTGGGTTGTGTGTGCTCGGAAACCCGGACATACACGCCGCCGTGCAGCGCATTCCAGTCCCGCGTTAACTCGACCAGGCGAAACAACACATTGCCGCGCTCACGGGCCAGCGTAGTTACATTTTCATCAATATGACTGAACTCGTTCGACATACCGAGTCCACAAATAATCGCCAGAAAGAGATAGGCCAAGACAACCGATGCCCGATAACTGACGGTCGGTCGCAAGGAGTTTTTGGCGAAAGAATCGATCCCACTGCTCATTGTTTAATCATACCCACGATCCCAAGCAAAAAACAATGACAAAAACATCGAAAGTCGCAAAAACCAAGACAACAAAAACTAAGACTTTATGGATAGAATTGCCCGCGTAACAAATTCGTACAATCCAGATTCCCCCAGCCAGGTCAAACAATGAAAAATAATCAGCCGGTCACTCAGCGGGAAGTTCCTTTCCCACCCAACACCTATCTGGTCTCACGCACCGACCTCAAAGGCATCATCGTGTATGCGAATGATGCCTTTGTTGATATCAGCGGATTCAGTCGTGATGAACTGATCGGCAAGAACCATAATCTGGTCCGTCATCCAGACATGCCCGAAGCGGCTTTCCGCGACCTGTGGACAACCGTCAAATCCGGCCTGCCATGGCGTGGCCTGGTCAAGAATCGCTGCAAGAACGGAGACTTCTACTGGGTTGAAGCCTTCGTTGTCCCGCTCAAGAAAAATGGCGAAGTCACCGGCTACATGTCGGTTCGCACACCGGCAGACAGCAGCAAGCGCGCCATGGCCGAAGCCGCCTACGCGGCAGCGGGTCAAAAGGGCAGCCTGCCGACGACCGGCAAACGTACGCTGTCGTTGCAAACCAGGCTCTGGGGGGCGATTGCCGCGATTCTCGCGGTCATGACCCTGATCGGTATTTTTGGTCTGCAAGGCATTGCCGAAAGCAACGCACAACTCGATCGCATGTATCGGGAAAAACTGCTGCCGTCGAACACGACCAACCGAATGATGGCTTTGCTGGCGGACAACCGCGCCCAAATCATGCTCGGACTGCAGCACGACAGCGCGAATCCAAATTCGAAACTGCACGATCACCCGCTCGGCATGCATATCGATGCCACGCTGAAAAACCGCGAAGAGATCAATGCTCTGCTCGAAGAGATCAAAAAACTGCCGCTCAACAGCAAAGAACAGGAATTGCTCAGCAAATTCTCGGAAACACGCGAGCGTTTCTCGAAAGAGGGCATCAATCTGGCGCGCGGCATGCTGGCTGAAGGCAAATTCCTGCAAACCAACGAGTTGCTGCTGCTCAAGATCAACCCGCTGTACAACGAGATGCGCCAGGCCAGTGAAACCCTGATCAAGGAGTTCGCCAAGACCGCCGAAAGCAACTTTGCCGCAGCCGAAGAGCGCTACCAGACGACTCGCAACATCACGATCGGCGCGCTGGTTTTCCTGTTGCTGCTGACGCTGGGCGGCGGCGCCTTGCTGATCAACGCCATCATTCGTCCGGTGCGCAAGGCGATCACCCACTTCGAACGCATTGCCGAAGGTCGCCTGACCGATGAAATCGACATCAATGGCCGCGACGAGACCGGGCTGTTGCTGTGTAACCTGGCCTCGATGCAAGGCACGCTGAAAGCCATGCTCGACGATATCAATGCTGCCTCGAAAGCGATCGATACGCGCTGCAACCTGCTCGGCACCCAGATGAGCCAGGTTGCCGAACAATCGGTTCAGCAACAATCCAGCGCCGAAGGCGTGGCTGCAGCCACCGAAGAATTCAGCCAGTCAGTCCAGGAAGTAGCCAGCAACGCCCGCGATGCAGCCAGTGCCGCTCACGCCTCGCAGAATCAGGTTCGGGAAAGCAATGCCAGCATCAACCAGAGCATGGCCGCCACGACCCGCGTGGTCGATGCAGTGCAGTCGTCCAACGCAACGATCGACCAGTTGAATCAATCGATTGCCAAGATTGGCGATATCACCCGGGTCATCGCCGACATTGCCGGTCAGACCAACCTGCTGGCGCTCAATGCCGCGATCGAAGCCGCCCGCGCCGGCGAGCAAGGCCGAGGCTTTGCCGTCGTCGCCGACGAAGTGCGCAAACTGGCTGAACGGACCACGGTGTCGACCGCCGACATCAACCAGACAGTCAACGAGATTCAGTCGGTTACGGCACGCGCTGTCGCCAGCATGGATGTCGCCGCCAAGGAAGTCGATACCGGAATCGGCATGCTGCGCCAGAGCGTCGCCGGGCTGGAAGGCATCACGCAATCGTCCAGCCAGGTATCCGAAATGGCCGAGCAGATTTCCGAAGCGGCGCGCCAGCAAGGCATCGCCAGCGAAGAAGTCGCGGTCAGCATGCAGCAGATCACCGACCTGGTTGAGCAAAACACGGCATCGGCCCGCCTGGCCAAATCCGCCGCCGATGAACTGCTCGATACGGCACGTCAGCTCGACCAGTTGATTGCCGGCTTCGAGCTTTACCGCAAGTAAGCAGCAGACACGTAGAATGGGGCGCTTTCCTGCCCCATTCTACGATCATGATTCAGCCCCAGCCCAGCCCGCTTGCCTTGGGCATGCGATACCTCGCCCCCCTGCTGCTGGCGGCAGTCCTCACCCAAAGTGCCCAGGCCGACGGCCTGCCGCCCAATGTCCTGAAGGCACTGAAAACCGCACAGATTCCGGCGAGCAGCGTTGCCGTCGTCGTTCAGCCGGTAGACAGCAATACACCGCTGGTCGCCCACAACGCCGGCCAGGCGATGAATCCTGCCTCAGTCATGAAGCTGGTCACGACCTATGCCGCACTCGACCTGCTCGGCCCGGCCTATACCTGGAAAACCACGGCATGGATCGAGAATGCCGCGGTCGACGGCATCCTGAACGGTAATTTGTATCTCAAAGGCAGTGGCGACCCGCACTTCGCCATCGAGCATCTGTGGTCGCTGCTGCGCCAGTTGCGCGTCCGCGGCATCCAGCAGATCAACGGCGATGTCGTGCTCGACCGGACGGCATTCAATGTCCCGGCCATCGACCCTGGCGCCTTCGATGACAAGCCGATGCGGCCGTACAACGTCGGCCCGGATGGCCTTTTGCTCAATTTCCGGGCGCTGCGTTTCACCTTGCAGCCGGACAACGGCAAGCCGCGCATCCTGCTGGAAACGCCGAGCGAAGGGCTGCGCGTCGACAACCAGCTGCGCGCTGGCGAAGGCGGCTGCAGCAGCAACTGGAAAGACCTGATCAATGCCCGCCTGATCCCGGAAAACAACGGCAATCGCCTGGAATTCACCGGCACCTACAACGCCCTGTGCGGTGAAAAATCACTCAATCTTTCGCCGTTGCCGGCCGACGCCCAGGCCGGCGGACTGATCCGCAGCCTGTGGAAGGAACTCGGCGGCAGCCTGAGCGGCCAGATCCGCAGCGGTGCCGTGCCGGTCGGCGCCAAACTGCTGACCCAGCACGATTCGGCACCGCTCACGGCGGCGGTCAGCGACATCAACAAGTACAGCAATAACGTCATGGCCCGCCAGGTTTTTCTCAGCCTCGGCAACAGCGACGCCCCGGCGACGGCCGAACGCGCTCGCCAGCGTATCGGCGAGTGGCTGAACAGTCGCGGTCTACGCTTCGCCGAGCTGGAAATCGAAAATGGTTCAGGTCTGTCGCGCCGTGAACGAATCAGCGCCGACAGCCTCAACAAACTGCTGCTCGATACCTGGAAAAACCCGGTCATGCCAGAGTTCATCGCCAGCCTGCCGATTGTCGGCATCGACGGGACGATGAAGAAACGCCTGAGCGGCTCCGATGCCACTGGCCGGGCCCACATCAAGACCGGCACGCTCGACGGCGTCAAGACCGGCGCCGGCTATGCGCTGGATGCGCAGGGGCGGCGCTATGCGGTGACCTTCCTGATCAACCACCCGAAAGCCCAGGCCGGCAGCGCGGCAATCGACGCGCTGCTGCTCTGGGTTGCCCAGCGCAGGCCGGGCGAAAAAACGCCGCTGCTGGAAAACGAATGAAGCCTGCCCTTTTCCCGGTCGACCGGCTGAATGCGGCCGGATTGAATCGCCAGGCAGTGTTCAACCTGGCGGACCTGCCATCCGATATTCGCCAGAAACTGATGCCGCAAGCGGGTGAAACACAGCTCATCCTGTTGGGCCACGGCGGGCGACGCTTGTGGGCGTGCGTTGCCCCGACCGCGGGGGAGAGCAAGGACCCGATCGACGATCACTGCGTGGCCACACTCCGGCAACTGTTTGCCGAGGAACTTCCGGAGCATCACTATCGCATCCTCTATCCCGGCGAGCAGATCATCGGGCTGCAGGCGCTCGGTCAACTGGCCGGCTGGCACCACCCATCGCCGTTCATGATCGGAGTCGATGCCCGCTGGGGGAGTTGGTACGCCTACCGCGCCGTCGTTTTGAGCGACACTGATTTTCCGGCCCAGACACCGGTCGACCGTGACAAACCAGCCGACCCGCCCTCGCCTTGCCTGTCGTGCACCGAACGCCCCTGCATCACGACCTGCCCGGCCAATGCACTGCTCGACGGCCACTTTGACCTGGCGCGTTGCAGCGACTATCGCCTGCAAGCCGATTCGCCTTGCGCCTTCACCTGCCTCGCCCGACTGGCCTGCCCGGTGGGCAGCGAACATCGCTACGACGCTGCGCAACTGCATCACACCTATGCCCGCTCGCTGCAGATGATCAGGCACTATCGCAACCAGGCTTTCCGGTAGACTGCCGGCTTGATTTCCCCTGCCAGCCCAGCATGACCCAGCAATCCGCCGTTCGCCATACCCTTTTTGAAGATGCCCAGGCCATTCTCGTGGCGCCGCTGTTTGTCGCCCTGGCCGTCCTGCTCTTTCGCCATGCCGGCCTGCTCACCGGCGGGACGATCGGCATTGCTTTCCTGATCCACTACATCAGCCACTGGCCGATCGGCTGGCTTCTGTTCATCATCAACCTGCCGTTTTATTACCTCGCCGTGCGCTCGATGGGCTGGCCTTTTGCCAT
Source organism: Dechloromonas sp. TW-R-39-2 (assembly GCF_016864195.1). Classification (NCBI taxonomy): domain Bacteria; kingdom Pseudomonadati; phylum Pseudomonadota; class Betaproteobacteria; order Rhodocyclales; family Azonexaceae; genus Dechloromonas; species Dechloromonas sp. TW-R-39-2. The sequence goes on along the minus strand of NZ_CP045202.1, from coordinate 826,988 downwards.
CAAGACGCTGCTCTCGGTCAGCCTGCTGGCAATCTACACCGAAGTGCTGCCCTCGCTGATCAGCCTCAATTCGGTCGACCGCCTGTTCGCTGCCGTGATGGCCGGTTTCATGGCCGGTGTCGGACTACTCATCCTGATTCGCCACAAGGCCAGCCTCGGCGGCCTCGGGATTCTCGTCATTCATCTGCAAAACACCCGTGGCTGGCGGGCCGGCAAGCTCCAGATGGCGGCCGATGTGCTGATTCTTGCTTCCGCCGTATTCATCCGCGACCCGCTCAGCGTCGGCCTGTCGATCATCGGTGCGCTGGCACTCAACCTGGTTATCGCGGTCAACCATAAATCCGGCCGATATATGGGTATCTGAGAGAGGCCCTTTGGCCGGGCAGAACAGGCGTTACAATGTAACAAATGGCGCTGCCCCCGGTTCGGCGAGGGCAAACAGACAGTCGTCCCGGAAGACTCCGCATGCATTCCAGCAACCAAAGCAAGGCGCCACAGCGCGACAAAAGTCTCCTTCCCAATAGGCAGCTACCCTGGCTCGTCCTGGTCATCGGACTGCTCACCACCTACATTTCCCAACGCGCCGCTCTGGATGATGCCAACCAGGCCTTGCAGGCTCGTTTCGACGCCCAGGCACAAAACATCGTCTTGCGCATCGAACAGCGCCTGACTACCTACAAACAGGTCTTGCGCGGTACCGCCGGCCTTTTTGCTGCGTCCCGCTCAGTCGAACGTGACGAGTTTCGCGACTACGTCACAACCCTGCACCTGCAAGAAAGCTACATCGGCCTTCAAGACGTCGGCTATGCCCAACTGGTGCCCGCCCGCGACAAGGAACGCCACATTGAAAACATCCGCAAGGAAGGTTTTCCCGACTTCAGGATTCATCCCGAAGGAGAGCGCCCGGTCTATACCTCGATCATTTTTCTCGAGCCATTCAACGACCGGAATCTGCGAGCCTTCGGTTACGACATGTATGCCGAACCGGTTCGCCGCGAAGCACTGGACAAAGCCCGCGAAACAGGCCGCCCGGCAATTTCCGGAAAAATTCGGCTGATACAAGAAGACGGACAGAAAACCCAGCCCGGATTCCTGATGCTTTTTCCGGTTTATCTCAATGGCAGTAACCTGGACACCGTCGAAGAACGACGTGTCAGCACCATTGGCTGGGTCTATTCGGCCTTTCGGATGGACGACATGATGCGCGGCCTGCTGGGCGATCAGGCGAAGGACATCGACATTGAAATCTTCGATGGCGAAGAAGCCGATCCCGATCACCTGATGTACGACAGCAACAGCAAGCTCTCACTGGCCAACCCTCATGTTTCGCATTACTCGGCCAGCCAGAAACTCTCGATCAACGGCCACGCCTGGGTGATTCGCCAGGAATCCCTGCCGTCGTTCGAGGCCATGATCGATACCGGGCGGGCAGTCGACATCAGGATTGCCGGCACACTGGGCAGCCTGCTCCTGACCTTGATTCTCTGGGGCGTGGTCAATAGCCGCGAACAGGCGATCCAGCGCGCCCAAAAAATCTCCGGCGACTATCAGGACAGCGAGAACCGCTGGAAATTTGCCATTGAAGGCACCGGCGATGGCCTGTGGGACTGGAATATCGTCGGCAGCACTGTTTTCTTCAGTCGGCGCTGGAAGGAAATGCTCGGTTTTGATGAGCATGAAATCGGCGACGGACTTGAAGAATGGAGCCAGCGCGTACATCCGGACGACATGCCGGCCACCCTGGCGATCCTGCACGATTATCTGGATGGCAAGACAAGCCACTACCTCAGCGAACACCGCGTCAAATGCAAGGATGGCCGCTGGAAATGGATACTCGATCGCGGCATGATCGTCAGCCGCAACGCTGATGGCAAACCTCTGCGCATGATCGGCACGCATACCGACATCACCCGCGAGAAAGAAGCGGCGCTGGCCCTGGAAGTCAGCAAGATTGCCGCTGAGAAAGCCTCCCGCCTGCTGATCGAGTCAATCAGCAGCATCACGCAGGGCTTCACCGTTTTCGACGAAGAAGACCGCCTGCTGATTTGCAACGAAACCTATCGCCAGATTTACGAAACCAGCCGCGACCTGCTGGTCACCGGCACACGCTTCGAAGACATTCTTCGCCAGGGAATTGCACGCGGACAATACCCCGAGGCGCAGGCCGATCCGGAAGCATGGCTCAAAGAACGCATCCACCAGCATCAGAATGCTTGCGGCAAGATGCTCGAACAACGCCTCGACGATGGCCGCTGGCTGTTGATCACCGAACAGCGCACGCCAAGCGGCTATATTGCCGGCAGCCGGATCGACATCACGGAACGAAAACTGGTCGAAATCGAACTGGAAAACCATCGCAACCATTTGCAGGAACTGGTCGAAATCCGCACGGCTGACGCCATTCAGGCCAAGGAGGCGGCCGAAGCAGCCAATCGTGCCAAGAGCACCTTCCTGACCAACATTTCCCATGAGTTGCGCACACCAATGCACGCCATCCTGTCGTTCGGCGGACTAGGCCTGCAGAAATCCGTGGGCGATTCGGCGCCGCTGCCGAAATTGAATGCCTATTTCGAGCACATCGTCGGCAGTGCATCGCGGCTGATGGTGCTGATCAACGACCTGCTCGATCTATCCAAGCTCGAGGCGGGCAAAATGTCCTTCAACATGCAACGAACAACACTCGCACAGATCATTCGCGATGCTGCACGCGACATTGAAGTCCTGCGCCAGACAAAAGACATCGAACTCACCATTCACCCCTTGCCCGAGGGGCTTGCACTGGTTTGCGACGCTTTCAAGCTCGGCCAGGTCCTGCGCAACATCCTGAGCAATGCCGTCAAGTTCTCTTCAGCCGGCAGCGTCATCGAATTAACGGCAAAACCGGGCGAGCTTCCCGGAAAAAACCTGGGCGATCCACCCGTAGCCGGCTTGACGATCGAAATCAGCGATCAAGGGATCGGCATACCGCCGGAAGAGCTGGAAGCCGTTTTCGATGAATTCATCCAAAGCAGCAAGACTCGCACGGGCGCCGGCGGCACCGGCCTCGGCCTGGCAATTTGCCGGCAGATTCTCCATGCCCACGGTGGCAATATTTGCGCCTTGAACCGAGCCGAGGGCGGCACGCGAATTCGCTTCGCGCTACCGCTGGAACAAACCGGCCAGCCGGCTGCTGCGGTCGACCCGGTCTAGCCCAGCGAACGCTCGCCAAACAGGGCAACCCAGCCACGAATAACGCGATAGCCGACCCACAGGCCCAGCACGGCAATCAGTATCCAGGCGAGCGGAATGCCAATAATCGTCACGATCAACAGGCCATAGACCACCAGCCAGAGCAGCGTGAACCAGAAAGTTCGGATCTGCCACAGGAAATGGCTTTCCAGCCATGTACCACGCACCTCGCCACGTTTCAGGTAGTTGAGGAAGACGGCACAGAGCGATGGCAGTCCAAAGACGAAACCGCCGGCCACCGTTGCTGCCGAGGTGATGCCAACAAAAACGGCGATGGCATGCAAACCATAGATGAAGTGGGTTAATTGGACGAGCGAGGCGCGCACGCCATTCACTTCAACGACTGTAACGGGTTCCGACATGACTCAAACCTCCTGAAGATATTTCTGCATAAGCAAGGCTTGGCCCGCAGCCGGGTCCAGCACATAGGGCGCGAAACCGGCGCGCTCATACGACCGCATGGCCGGGCGATTGTTCGCGAGAATTTCCAGCGTCAGCTTGCAGCAGCCGAGTTGCCGAGCCTGCATTTCGGCCCATTGTAGCAGCGCCTGGCCGATGCCCTGGCCGCGCACATCGGCACGGACGACGAGATCGTGAATATTGAGCAGCGGTTTGGCGGCAAAGGTGGAGAAGCCGGTAAAGCAGTTGATCAGGCCAACCGGCTTTTCGCCCCAAAACGCCAGTGCACCGCGGAAGGTCGGCTGGGCTTTCAGTTGTTCGACCAGATGCGTCCTGGCGTAATCGGTCAGTCCCTCGCCGCCGCCCATCGGGTCACGGGCGTAGTGTTCCAGCAAGTCGATGAAGGCCAGCGCATGCTGCGAGGACGTCAGATCGGTCGGGCAAATGGCAAGCGGGGAGGTCATCGACAGCAGTACCAGAGAAAAAGGGAGAGTGCGCCATCTTAAAGCGCCCTCCCCCTTCGGACTCAATTCAGCGCAAAAACGGTTTCCGTCCCCTCGTCCCAGCCGTCCCACAGATAGTCATCGGCCTTGCCGTCGGCGATCAAGCGCAGGGCGTAATTGACCTGTTCCTTGTAGAAATCGCAGAAGGCGCCGATCTTGTCCATGCCGCCATTCATCTCGAAGGCCTCGGCCGGGCACGGCGAGCCGCAGAAGTGGCGGATGGCGCAATCGCCGCAGGGACTGAACCGGTCGACGTCACGCGTCGTCACCTCCTTGAAGGCAGCCGAAGCTAGCGCCGCCTCGACACCGCCGGTCAGCAAGCTGCCGCCATTGAAGCGCGGCAGGCCGATGAACTCGCTGCACGGATAAAGACTGCCGTCGGCGGCCAGCGCGAAGAAGGCACGACCGCCGCCGCAGGGCGAGATGTCGCACATCAGCCGGCGGGCCGTCGGGGCCAGGATACCGATCAGGATATTGGCGAAATTGGCCACCATCAGCTTGCGCCCGGTTTCCTGGTAGAGCTCGTAGGTCCGGTCCATCGCGGCGAAGAAGGCTTTGGCCATGTCGCCGTCGGCCGGCTTGACCCCACGGGCACCGGGCAAGGTGCAACGCAGGGTGTTAAGCATGCAGGTCGGCACTTCGTGGGCGTGGAACAGCTCCACCATGCGCGTCAGGTAGGGCAGGTTCTCTGTCGTGCAGGTGGTGATCACGCTCCACGAGCCGTAGCCGCGTAGCTTGTCCATCGCCCGCAGCACCTTGTCGTGCACGCTCTTGCCGCCCCAGGTCCGCCGGGTGGCGTCGGTAATGTCGGCCACCGGACCGTCCAGCGACAGGCCGATGCTGACATTGCGCGAGGTCAGGAAATCGAGCGCCTTGTCGTCAAGCAAGGTGCCATTGGTCTGCAGACCGAAGACGAAATCGTCGGCGAAGGCGTCGATCGCTTCGAAGACGGCCGGTGCATTCATCAGTGGCTCAGCACCGTGGAAAATGGCGCGCGGCTTGCGATCGGCCGGCATCACCGAACGGAAGTAGTCGCGCAGTTTGCCGAGCGAGGCGAGCAGCGTTTCGACCGGCATGTGACTGCCGCCGCTGCGCTGGGCATCGGGCAGATAGCAGTAGGTGCAGTTGAGATTGCAGCGCTCGGTCGGGTTCAAATAAACGCCGGAAGGTTTCAGGCCGAAGCGCAGGGCATGCAGTTCCTGCTCAAACTGTTCGGCTTTGGCCCCATAGGCAGCGAGCAGGGCCGGATCACGGCCGGCTTCGTGAACCTTGGTCTTGTCGACCAGCGCCCAGAAAGCGGTCTGCGGATCAGTCACCGCGGCATAGACCGGGTGGCCGATATCGACCGGCTGGAAAAGCATGCCGCGGGCGGCACGCTCGGCGAGCACTGCGTTCATTTGGCCGCCTTCCGGTCCATCAGCACATAGTGCGACAGGCCGATGCCATCCGGGTTGCAACTCTTGCGGATGGCGATGGTCGGGGCGGCAGGCTGCGCTTGCTGCGCAGCAGCCGGCTGGGTTTCAACAGCGTTGGACGCGACTTGAGAGACGATCTGGGACATTTTCCACTCCTCGAGAAGACAAAAAACAAAAAGGGCCCCGGCTGAGGGCACGCTTGTCGCATGCACTCAGCCGGAGCCCTTGCCTTGGCTCCAGTCAGGAATCGAATCGTCTTCTGGCTTCCGGATCAGCCGAAGCGCTGCGCCTTCCCGGCGAGGTAAGCCTCGCAAGTGGCTGGTCTGGCGACCATGCAGTCTTCGTCCCCGGTTACAGCGGCGGGCCCGCCACGGATTTGCACCGTGTTCCGTATTTCGATTCCAGCAGGAGGGCGGATTCTCTCAAGGCGCTACGCCGTGGGTCAATCCATCCTAAAGGCCTAGTTCCTGCCACATCGCATCGACCTTCTTCTTGACGCCGTCGTCCATGACGATCGGCCGCCCCCATTCGCGCGTCGTCTCTCCCGGCCACTTGTTGGTCGCGTCCAGGCCCATCTTGGAGCCGAGGCCGGCGACCGGCGACGCGAAGTCGAGATAGTCGATCGGCGTGTTGTCGACCAGCGTCGTGTCGCGCGTCGCGTCCATGCGCGTCGTCATCGCCCAGATCACTTCCTTCCAGTCGCGGATATCGATGTCGTCATCCACCACGATGATGGTCTTGGTGTACATGAACTGGCGCAGGAAGGACCAGATGCCGAACATGATGCGCTTGGCGTGGCCGGGATACTGTTTCTTGATGCTAACGATGGCCATGCGGTACGAGCAGCCTTCCGGCGGCAGGTAGAAATCGACGATCTCCGGATACTGCTTCTGCAGCAGCGGCACGAACACCTCGTTCAGTGCCACACCAAGAATGGCCGGCTCGTCCGGCGGCTTGCCGGTATAGGTGCTGTGATAGATCGGCTTTTTGCGCATCGTGATGCGGTCGACCGTAAAGACCGGGAATTCGGCCTGCTCGTTGTAATAACCGGTGTGGTCGCCGTACGGCCCTTCAAGCGCCGTTTCGCCGGGATGAATCACCCCTTCGAGCACGATTTCGGCCGAAGCCGGCACCTGTAGGGCGGAGCCGATGCACTTGATCAACTCGGTCTTGCCGCCGCGCAACAGGCCGGCGAACTGGTATTCGGACAGCGAGTCCGGCACCGGCGTCACGGCACCGAGGATGGTCGCCGGATCGCAGCCGAGCACGACGGCGACCGGGAAAGGCTGGCCGGGATTGGCCAGCTGGAATTCGCGAAAATCGAGCGCGCCGCCGCGATGCGCCAGCCAGCGCATGATGACCTTGTTCGGCCCGAGTACCTGCTGGCGGTAGATGCCGAGATTCTGCCGGTTCTTGTGCGGGCCCTTGGTGACAACCAGGCCCCAGGTGATCAGCGGTGCGATGTCACCCGGCCAGCAATGCTGGATCGGCAGGCGCGCCAGATCGACATCCTTGCCTTCCCAGACGATTTCCTGGCACGGCGCGCTCGACACCGTTTTCGGCGCCATGTTCAGCACCTGCTTGAGGATGGGCAACTTGTCCCAGGCATCCTTGAGGCCTTTCGGCGGTTCCGGCTCCTTCAGGTAGGCGAGCAGCTTGCCGACTTCGCGCAAGGCCTGCACCGACTCCTCGCCCATGCCGAGCGCGACGCGCTTGGGCGTGCCGAACAGGTTGGCGAGGACCGGGATGTCGTGGCGGGTCGTCCCGCTGACCGGCCGCTCGAACAAAATGGCCGGTCCCTCGGCGCGCAGCACGCGATCGCAGATCTCGGTCATTTCGAGACGCGTATCGACGTCGACCGCGACACGCTTCAGTTCGCCAGTTTTTTCCAGTTGCGACATGAAGTCGCGCAGGTCGTGATATTTCATTTGAGCCAGAAATCCAGAGCAATGCCGACAAAAATCACCGCGCCGACATAGTTGTTATGCAAGAAAGCCTTGAAGCACGCCATGCGCTCGCGCCGACGAATCCAGCGGTAATGAACCGCCATGATCCCGGCAGTGATGCCCAGCGCCAGAAAGAAAACCGGGCCGCAACCCCGCCCATGGCCAATCCAGCCAAGCAGCAGCAGGGTCATGCCGTAGCAAACCATGACCGCCGCCACATCGAAGCGGCCAAAAGTAATCGCTGACGTCTTGATACCGATTTTCAGGTCATCCTCACGGTCGACCATGGCATATTCAGTATCGTAGGCGACCGCCCAGAAAACATTGGCCAGCAGCAGCCACCAGGCTTCGGCCGGCACCTGACCAAGTTGCGCGGCGTAGGCCATCGGGATGCCGAAACCAAAGGCAATCCCCAGATACGCTTGCGGAATGGCCAGGAAGCGCTTGGTAAAAGGATAGCTCGCAGCCAGGAAGACGGCCGGGATCGACAACACAATCACCAATGGATTGCCGAGCATCAGGACCAGCGCAAAAGCCAGCAGGGAAAGGCCGGCAAACAGGGCAATGGCTTCTCGAACAGTCACCCGCCCGGCCGTCAGGGGACGCTCCTTGGTCCGCTCGACATGCTTGTCGAAATCACGATCGGCATAATCGTTGATCACGCAACCGGCCGAACGCATCAGCACGGTGCCAAGCACGAATACCGACAGGACCGTCCAGTCAGGCCAAGCCGCCGCTGCCAGCCACAAACCCCAGAGGGTCGGCCAAAGCAACAGCAGGATGCCGATCGGCTTGTCGAGCCGCATCAGCTTCGTGTAAAGATCGAGTTTTTCGCCAATACCTTGAATATTTGCCACCATCGCGCCACAGCATGTTTCTTGAGCAAGACGCTAGTATGGCGGCGATGCCGCAAAGACGCGAGCCTTGGAGGCAATCAGGCAAGGACTTTCGAAGGCAGACGACAGCGCGGAACAATTGCAGTTCCACGGCAACTGGGACAGAATAAGTCGTTAGTAATAAGCCGATCATGGAGACGATCGGCTGGTAGGCCATAAACTCAAAAATAACGAAGGGGCTTCAACCATGAATATCAAACAAAAACTGATCCTGCTGCTGGCAGCGGCAATCATCGCCCTGCTGGCGGTCGGTGGATTCGGGCTGCGCGGCATCGTCACCGAACAGGAAGCCATCGAAGACATCGGCGGCAACCGCATGCCGTCGGTCGTAGCCTTGCTGACCTTCAAGGAGTCAATCACCAATCTGTCGAGAAGCACTTACCAGAGCCTGACGCTGAACAACAGCATGACGCCCGACAAGAAACGCAGCGAGATCGACGTCATCAAACAACGCAAGGCTGAAGCCAACAAGACACTTGCCGAAGCAGCCAAGAAATATGAAGCGACACCTGCCGATGCCACAGAGCAAGCCTTGTGGAATGAAACCAAGCTGAGTCTGGCCAAATGGTTGGACATGGAAATACTGATCACTCGAGCCGAAGACAGGGCAAGCAAGGCAACAACAGATGAAGGATTCACCGCTCAGATCAATGAAATCCGCGAATTAATCGGACAGCGTCGGGCAATGACCAAGGCGCTCAATGACAATCTGCAAAAAGTTATCGATCTCAATCTTGCCGAAGGTGACAAGTCCTTCAAAATGGCCCAGCAAGCGGCAAGCCAGGCCAAATTGGCTGAGATCATTGTCTTTGCAGTAGCCACCGCACTGATCATTGGCTTCGGGCTATCCATTCTGGGCGCCATCATGCGACCGATTGACATTGCCCGCGATACCGTAGTCGACATCGCAGCAACCAACGACTTGACCAAACGTGTCGCCTATAACGCCAGCGACGAAATCGGCAGCATGGTCAGTGCGCTCAACCGGATGCTGGAAAAGGTGCAAAGCTCGATGCACAGCATTCAGGACAGCATGGGTGAAGTCAAAGGGGCGGTCTCGGCTCTCTCGATCGCCTCGAACGAGGTTGCCACCAGCTCGGCCAGCCAAAGCTCGGCTGCCGCTTCGATGGCGGCGAATATCGAGGAGCTGACAGTCAGCATCAACACCGTCAGCGACAGCGCCGGCGACGCCCGGAAACTGGCCACCGAATCGGCTGATATTTCGGAAGAAGGCGGCCAGATCATCCAGCGGACAGTCGATGAAATGAGCACGATCAGTGACATGGTGTCGCGCGCATCAGCCGTCATCGAGTCGCTCGGCAAGGATGCCGACCAGATTTCCGCCGTCGTTCAGGTGATCAAGGATGTTGCCGACCAGACCAATCTGCTCGCACTCAATGCGGCAATCGAGGCCGCCCGTGCCGGCGAACAGGGGCGCGGTTTTGCCGTGGTGGCGGATGAAGTCCGGAAACTGGCCGAGCGGACGACCAAGTCCACCCTGGACATTGCCGGCATGGTCGACACCATCCAGCAATCGGCCAACAAGGCCGTCGGCGAAATGCAGCAAGTGGTCGGCCAGGTAGCACAAGGTCGCGAACTGGCCAACAACGCCGGGCTGCGGATGAACAATATCCGGCAATCGGCCCAGCACGTCACGGCAGCCATCGTCGACATCAGCAGCGCGCTCAAGGAACAGAGCATTGCCAGCCAGGATATCGCCCGCCACGTCGAGAACATCGCCCAGATGACCGACGAAAACCATGCGGCTGCGGATCACACGGCGGATAGCGCCCGTCGCCTCGATACGCTGTCACAGGACGTCGCGCAGGTTATTTCCAGCTTCCGCGTATAAAGCAGGATTGCTGGCCGCTCCCGGCGGCCAGCATCGCAACTAGCCGGCCCGTCGGCGCAACCAGCGAACCATGGCCGCGCCGTATTCGGGCTGCAAACGGTGAATCACCCCGGCCAGCACCGCATTGGCCAGCGCCGCGATGGCAAACAGTCCGGCCAGCGACAAACCGGCACTCAATGCGGCCGCCGCGCTCAAGGCACCAAAAACCATGAAGGCAGCGTTCAGGATGTTGTTTGCCGCAACAATCCGGGCCCGCTGTTCGACCAGGCTGCGCAATTGCATCAAGGCGTAGAGCGGCACGATGAACAATCCGCCGAATCCGCCGAGCATCAGCAAATCGAACAAGGCACGCCAGACAGCAGGTGCTTGCAGCAGCAGACCGAGTGCTTGCCCACTGGCTGCGGTCGACGCCGAAATTTCGGCCAATTCGTGGGTAACCCAGGCAAAATCCAGCCCGAACACCGTCAGGCCGATGGCTCCGAGCGGTACCAGCCCCGGTTCGAGATGTCGCCCGGAAAGTCGCTCGCACAGCATCGAACCGACGCCGATACCGATCGTGAAGGTGGCCAGCAACAGCGTTACGGCAGACTCGCTGCCACCCAGCACGCTGCACGCATAGGCCGGAAACTGGGCAAGAAAAAGCGCGCCATAGAGCCAGAACCATGAGATGGCGATCAAGGCGATGAAAATCACCCGATCATTTCTTGCCAGACGCAAGTTGCGCATCGTTTCGCTCAATGGATTGAGGTTGACCGCAAGATTGGGCACCGGCGCCGGGGCTGCCGGAATCTGACGACTCGCCAGATAGCCAGCCCCAGCCACGAGCAGTCCGCCGACGGCAATCCAGACCGGCGCATCGACAGTGCCAGCCAGCAAGGCACCGATCAGCGTTCCGGCCAGAATCGCGACAAAGGTACCGGCCTCGATCCAGGCATTGCCGCCGATCAATTCATCCTCGCGCAAATGCTGGGGCAGGATGGCGTACTTCACCGGGCCGAAAAGCGTCGAATGCATGCCGAGCAAGAACAAGGCACCCATCAGCACCACCAGGCTGTGCAGCCAGAAACCAAGCGCAGCGACCAGCATGATCAGCATTTCGAGTAATTTGACGGCACGCGCCAGCAGCGCCTTGTCGTATTTGTCGGCCAGTTGCCCCGCCGTTGCAGAGAACAGGAAAAAAGGCAGCATGAAAATGCCGGCCGCCAGATTGGCCAGCAAGCCGGGAGAAAGCGTACTCCAGCCTGTCGCATGAAAGGTCAGCAAGACAACCAGCGCATTCTTGAACAGGTTATCGTTGAAGGCACCGAGAAACTGGGTGACGAAAAAGGGGGCAAAACGGCGTGTGCCAAGCAGGTGGAATTGCCCGCCAACCTCTTCCTGCTGTGCGCTTTGCATCATTTCTGCGCTACCCTTTCATCTCAAAATTCAGAACAAGCTGCATTATCCCCGACCTATGCTTAATTCCCGCTCCGAATATCTCGACACCACGGGCTGCCGCCTGCACATCCGCCGCTGGGGCAATCCCGACGCCCCGACACTATTCCTGCTGCATGGCTGGATGGATGTTTCCGCCGGTTTCCAGTTTGTCGTCGACCAGCTGAAAGAGGACTGGAACATCATCGCTCCCGACTGGCGCGGCTTTGGCCCGAGCCAATGGCTGGAGCGCCCCTATTTCTTCGTCGAACACCTCGGCGACCTCGATGCCATTCTCGACCACTACGCCCCCAACGAAGCGGTCCGCCTGGCCGGCCACAGCATGGGCGGCATTCTCTCTTGCCTCTACGCCGGCATCCGCCCGGAACGCGTCGCCCGCGTGATGACGCTGGAGGGTTTCGGAATCGCACCCACCACTCCGGAGATGGCGCCGGAACGCTACGAGAAATGGCTTGAAACGCTGAAAAAGCCACCACGCATGCACGTTTACGCCGACCGGCCGGCCTTTGCCAGCCGCTTGCTACGCGACAACCGTTTCCTGGCGGCCGAACGCGCCGAATTTCTCTCGCACCATCTGGCCCGCGAAGGCGATGGTGACGACCGGCATGGCGTCAGGAAACACGGCATCGTCTGGAATGGCGACCCATGGCACAAGGCTTCCGGCCCCTATCTTTTCCGTCTTGAAGAATCGATGGCGGTCTGGAAACAGGTCACGTGCCCGGTGCGCTGGGTAGCCGGACGCCAATCATGGGTGATCAAGGAGTACGCCACCCGGCCAGGTGACTGGGAAGCCCGCCAGCAGTGCTTTGCCACGGTCGACGAAGTCTGGATCGACCAGGCTGATCACATGCTGCATTATGATCAGCCGGAAGAAGTCGCACGACAGATCGAAGCGTGGTTCAAATAAACAAAAGAAGCGGAGGGAATGCCACCATGTCTACCATCAAGATGACCACGCCCGCCCTGGCCTTGCTCGGCGCGCTGACACTCGGCGCCTGTATGCCGATGTACGGGCCGGGCTGGGAAAACGAACATCCGCCGGTTGCCTACTCGCGTGATTTGTATCCTGGCTATGGCCAGGTGCAATCCATCGAGCCGGTACGTCACGAATCGGGCAACAGCATCGGCATCGGGGCGATTGCCGGTGCCGTGGTCGGCGGCCTGATCGGCCACCAGGTCGGCGAAGGCAAGGGCAATACCGCTGCAACCGTCATTGGTGCAGCCGGCGGTGCGCTGATTGGACACCAGCTCGAAAAGCAGACACAAAACGAACAACTGCGCATTGGCATCCGCATGGAAAACGGGGCGTTTCAGCAGTTGATCGCCAACGACGAGCGGATCGACCTGCGTCCGGGAGACCGGATTCATATTGACCGCGACGGGGCAATCCGGCGTTATTGAAGCGGGCCTGAACCTGGCGGCAAAAGCCTAGGATTTAAGCAGTTCTTCACGCGAACCGAGCCAGCGCTTGAGGTGGCGCTCGGCCTGTTCAGGATGCCGGGTCAGCATGTCTTCGGCGACGGTTCGCGCCATTTCAACCAGATCGGCATCCATTTCCAGATCGGCATAGCGCAGCAAGGGCACGCCACTTTGCCGACTGCCGACAAACTCGCCCGGCCCGCGTATCTGCAGGTCCTGACGGGCGATCTCAAAGCCATCGGTGTTCTCGTAGATGATCTTGAGACGCTGCCGGGCAACTTCGCCGAGCGGCCCGGCATAAATCAGCACACAGCTCGATTCATACTGGCCGCGCCCGACCCGCCCGCGCAACTGGTGCAACTGCGACAGGCCGAAACGCTCGGCATGCTCGATCACCATCAGGCTGGCATTCGGCACATCGACACCCACTTCGATGACCGTCGTTGCGACCAATACATCGATCTCGCCAGCGGCAAAAGCGAGCATCACCGCCTGCTTTTCATCGGCTTTCATCCGGCCGTGCACCAATCCCACGGTCAACGCCGGCAAATCGGCCAAAAGCTGCGTGTAGGTATCCTGAGCAGTCTGCAGTTGCAGGGTTTCCGACTCCTCGATCAGGGGACAGACCCAATACGCCTGGCGGCCTTCATCAACCAGTTTCTTGACGAAACCGACGACATCCTCACGCCGGCTGTCGGCCACCAGCCTGGTCTTGATCGGCGTGCGCCCGGGCGGCAACTCGTCGAGCACGGTGACATCGAGATCAGCGTAATAACTCATTGCCAGCGTTCGCGGGATCGGCGTCGCCGACATCATCAACTGGTGGGGATTGTTGCCCTTGTTGCGCAGGGCCAGACGCTGTGCCACACCAAAACGGTGTTGTTCATCGACGATTGCCAGGCCGAGTTTGGCAAAATCAACACCATCCTGAATCAGCGCATGCGTTCCAACGACCAGTTGCGCCTCGGCTGCCGTCGCGGCAAGTTGCTCACGCTTGGCCTTGCTCTTGAGGCTGCCTGAAAGCCAGGCGACCCGGACACCGAGCGGCGCCAGCCAGTCTTTCAATTTCAGGTAATGCTGTTCGGCCAGAATTTCGGTCGGCGCCATGAACGCCGCCTGCCAGCCAGCCGAAATGGCCTGGCAAGCGGCCAGTGCGGCCACAATCGTCTTGCCGGCGCCGACATCACCTTGCAGCAAACGCTGCATCGGATAAGGCTGGGCCAGATCACCGGCGATTTCAGCCATCGCCCGCAACTGCGCGCCGGTCAGCCCGAAAGGCAGCTGATCGAGCAGGCGGGCGCCAAGGTTATCGCGCGCCACCAGTACCGGCGCACCTTTCTCGCGGCGTGCGAGGTAAGCCCGGCGCAGGCACATCTGCTGGGCCAGCACTTCATCGAACTTGACGCGCCGCCAGGCCGGGTGATTGCGCGCATGCAGGGTGTCGAGATCAGTCCCCGGCGGCGGTTTGTGCAGAAAGCGCAGGCTGCGCGCCAGACCGGGCAGTTTCAACTGCTGGCGCAGTTCGTCCGGCAGGGTATCGGACAGATCGCCGACGGCCAGTGCCTTGCCGATCAGCTTCTGCAATGCCGAATTGGCGACGCCTGCGGTCGACGGATAAACCGGGGTCATTTCGGTTGGCAAGGCATCCTCTGCGGCAACCTTGCGAAAACGCGGGTGCACCATCTCGGCCCCGAAAAACCCGCCGCGCACCTCGCCAAAAGCCCTGACTCTCGCCCCCGCCGACAGTGCCGCCTGCTGGCTGGGATAAAAGCTGAAAAACCGCATGGTCAGTTCGCCGCTCTCATCCCGGGCATGGACGACCATCTGCCGGCGCGGTCTGAACTGCACCTCGCACGAACTGACCTCGACCTCGACCTGTACCGCTTCGCCCCAGGGCGCCCGGGCAACCGGAACGATCCGGGTTTCATCCTCGTAGCGTAACGGCAGATGAACCAGCAAATCGGCCTCGCTGTGGAGGCCGATTTTTGCCAGTTTCTTGCGCAATGCCTCCGGAGCACGAATCGGTGGCGACATGGCCGGAGAAACGGGGAGCGAACTCCCGGTTTCGTTCATCAGCCGATAAACATCACGGCATCGGCCTCAACCAGCGCGCCGCGCGGCAGTTCCTTGACACCGACCGCGGCACGGGCCGGGAACGGTTCGCTGAAATAACGCGCCATGGTTTCGTTGACCTTGGCGAAATTGGCTAGGTCGGTCAGGAAGACATTGAGCTTGACGACATCAGCCAGCGAACCGCCAGCCGCTTCGGCCACGGCTTTGAGATTTTCGAAAACGCGAACGATTTGTGCGTCGATGCCGTCTACCATCTGCATGGACGCCGGATCGAGACCGATCTGGCCGGACATGTAAACGGTATCGCCAACCCGAACGGCTTGCGAATAAGTGCCGATGGCGGCGGGAGCGTTGGACGTGGCAATGATGGTTTTGGCCATGAGTAGCTTTCTGTATCCGGATTGGAAAAACCTTATTTTAGCCTTGGAGCACCATGAATCCACGTATCGAATCCCTCGAAAAAATGCTCGGCGGCCCGCGCGATGGCGCCCTGCTCCGTTTTTCCCTGGGCAATGAATATCTCAAGGAAGGCAATGCCGCTGAAGCTGGAAAATGCTTCCAGGCCGCCGTCGACCGCGACAAAAACTACTCGGCCGCCTGGAAGGCACTCGGCAAGGCACTCAGCGAAACGGGCGATCATCAAGGCGCCCTGGATGCTTACGAACAAGGCATCGCAGTCGCTGAAACACGGGGTGACATACAAGCTGCCAAGGAAATGACGGTATTTGCCCGACGCCTGAAGATCGCGCTGGCAGAATAACTGCCTCTACCACAGCATCACCAACGTTGATCTTTGGCGCGACATTTACCGGCGAGATGGAAACCGCCTGGTCACTGATCAAGATTTAATATTTGCTTACAAAACAGCCGGGCGGGTGAGTCAGCCCGGCTTCTACCTGCCACGTTATATGGACATGCTCACCCATCCAGTGAAAACCATGTCCGCCATCAAAACCATCCGTCGCGTTGTTCTTGCCCTGACGCTGCTCGCCAGCCTCGGTGCCTGCAC
The DNA here is from genome assembly GCF_016864195.1 of Dechloromonas sp. TW-R-39-2. Lineage (NCBI taxonomy): Bacteria > Pseudomonadati > Pseudomonadota > Betaproteobacteria > Rhodocyclales > Azonexaceae > Dechloromonas > Dechloromonas sp. TW-R-39-2. The sequence goes on along the minus strand of NZ_CP045202.1, from coordinate 810,814 downwards.
CGTCATCCCGGCACAACACGGTTATTACCGGCCGGCACCGGTTTATGTCGAAACCTACCCGGCCTATGGCTACGGCAGTTCGCGCGGTTATTACGGTGACGACCACTACTACGACCGTCGCGGCTATGGTGGCTACCGTGAGCAACGCAACTATCAGGAACCCCGTCGGATCGAATCCCCTCTGGAGAATGCCGCACGGGTCCACCGGGATATACGCCGCAGTCTCGGGCTGCCGAGACTGCCCGGCATGCCCTGATCAGGGCTTGGCGCCTTTCGGGGCAAGCAGCACCGTTTCCACGCCCAGTTCCCGAAGTTTTTCCTGAGCCATTTCAGCCTCCTGGCGCGAGCGGAAAGGCCCCACTTGGACACGTGTTTCAAGTGTTGATGGCAAGCCGCTCAGCGTCAGCTTGGCATGCAACTCCTCGGCCCGCTGCGTGCTGGCAAACACGCCGGCCTGCAACGAAAAACCCGAGAACAGGCGCGCCATGCTTGAGGGCGGAACAACCTGCGGCGTCGTACGACGAACTTCAGTGACACGCGCGGACGGGCTAGCCGTCGGTTGAACAGCCGATGGCACAGACGGCGGCATGCTTGGCGGATAAGTCGGCTCTTCAACAACCGGCCGAGCCGGCCTGGCTGACGGCGTGACCGATGCGCTGACCGGCGGGCTGCCCGTCACTTTAGCCGGCCCGCGAGCAACGGCTGCGGTCGACGTTGCTGCCGGCCGTTTTTCGACCGGAGTTTCCGCCGCCTTTTCTGTCATCTTTTCTATGACCTTTTCCGGCTTCACTTCCGGTGCCGGCTGCACGGCAGCGACTTGCGGAGGCGGCGGCGTTTCAACCACCGGCTCCGGCGTCGGTTGGGCCGGCGGTTCGGGCAAACTGTCGGTTGTCTTGACCGGCTGGGAGACCTCTTTGCGGGGCGCAACGGGAACCGGCTCGGTGAAAATTCGGGTTTCACCATCATCCGGTGGGGATGACAGATAATCGAAGAAAGTCAGGGTCCCCAAGAGCAGCGCAACCAGCACCCCGGCAAAAGCCAGTCGCTTGACCAGTTTGCTGCGTAGTTCGCCAGCCTCGTCCTCGGTTTGTGAAGTCTGTGGTGTTTCTGCCATCGTTTTTCTCACTGCGCCTGACTTTTTGCCAGCGCCACGACCAGTTCTGCTTCGGCCCTGGCAATACCGCAACGCTCGGCGATCATGGCCGGCTCATAACCCGATGCGGCCATTTGCATGGCATCGCCGTAAATCGGTGAAACGCTTTGCGTCGCCCGCATATGCGCCAACTCCTGCAGCATATCGGCACGCAGCGCGGCAAGCTCTCCGCGCATGGCATCCACCTCTTCACGCAACTGGGCAAACTCCTGCTCCAGGCCTTGCCGCAGGATATCCTCGGCCATTCTGGCCGGCGGCTTTTCCCAGCTTTCTTCCAGGGTCAGTTCAGGCTCATCGTCCGCCAGACGTGATGGCGATACCGGTTGCCGATCAAGCGTCGGGGCAACGGACTGGGCAGTTACTGGTGCTGGTTTGCTGCGCAGATAGAACATGCGCAGCAAGACAAAGCCCATATAAAAAGCAACCAGCACGATCAGAGCGATCACACCCTCACGAATACCCAGCGTCAATCCACCGAGTTCGAGAACAGGCAAGCTCGCTCCAGACACGAACGTTTAGAACCCGACCGAATATTGCAGACCGACCACGTGAGCGCTGTCGTCGTAACGGCCGCGCAAGGTGCTGGCGCCGTTCAGCTTGGACTGGTTGATGGTCGGATCCTTGAGGTACAGATAGGAGTAGCCGAGATCAAACGTTCCGGTCTTGCCGGTATTCCACTGGCCACCCAGCGAGAACCAGACGCGATCATTGTCCGGCACGCGGGCCGAACGGTCGTTATTGGTCGTCGGGGTCTTGTCGTAGGCGATACCGAACTTCAGCTTGGTGGACTCGGTTGCACGATAGGCCGCGCCCCAGGCAAAGCGCCAGGAGTCCTTGTAGTTGAAGGCTTCGACATCGGTTCCGGTGCTGTGATTGATCTTCAGCTTGTCGAGTGTGCTCCAGTTGGTATACGACAGGTCACCCATCGCCTCCCAGCGGTCTGAAACCTGCTGCCAGACGGAGAGGATGAAAGTATCGGGCAACTTGATGTCGGCCTTGGCGGCCGACGAGGTTGCCCCTAGTGAACGCGTTCCCTCGAGCGTATAGCTGACTGCGGAACGATAGGAAATACCGACGCGCATGGCCGGTGAAAGCGTGAACAAGGCCCCGGCATTCCAGCCCCAGGCACTGTCATCGCCCTTGAGGGCGTACAGGCCAAGTGGCGTCGCATTGGTCATCTCGGCATTGATGGTCTGGTAATTGACGCCGAAGCCGAGCGATACCTTGTCGTTGACCTTGTAGGCGACGGACGGGTTGTAATTGACGGTTTTGATTTCAGACTTGATCGACTGGTTTTTCCCGATCCAGTTGCTGTTGTTGTACTCGGTCGACAAGCCAAAAGGCGCCGAAACGCCGAAGCCGAGATACCAGTTCGGCGAAAGCTGCCACGAGAAATAGGCATTCGGCACGGCCGCCCAGCCACCGGCATTGCCACCGTTGCCACTACCGCCGAGCAGTCCGCTGGACCCCTCGTTGTTGAACTCAAAGCGCGGCCCGATGCCATTGACACCCGCCGACAACTGGAAACCCGTCAGCTGAGTCATGCCAGCCGGATTGAAAAATACCGTGCTGGCATTATCGGCAACAGCGGCCGAACCGGCGTAGGCCGTTCCCAGGCCGCTGGCATTTTGCTCCCAAAGCTGGAAGGCGGCAGCCGAAGCGGCGCCGGAGAAAGCAATCAGGATCAGGGCAGGCAGGGTACGCAAGGTCATTTTATTCATCACTTCGCTCCATCAACGGCGGGCCAATTTATTAACTGCGTGATTTTATGTCATTTCTGCCTATTTTTCGGCTGGAACCTCACGCTTGTTTCCATCAATATCAATTGCCACATAGGTCAGTTGCGCCTCCGTCACCTTGACCGTGATCGGATTGGCGTAGTTGCGCTCGGCATAGACCTCGACATTGACCGTGATCGACGTCTTTCCGATACGCACGATTTCGGCATAAAGACTGACCACATCACCGACGGAAACCGGCTGTTTGAACAGGAAGGAATTGACCGAGACCGTTGCTACCCGGCCACGGGCACGACGCATGGCTGGAATGGCGCCGGCCACGTCAACCTGGGCCATCACCCAGCCGCCAAAAACATCGCCGTTCTGATTGAGATCGGCCGGCATCGGAACGACACGCAGCGTGGAGTGCTTGTTAGGAAGATTGATGCGGTCGACAGTCATGGGATGCCCGAATTCAAATAAAGCCTGATTTTCCCGGAATCAGGCCAGTTTTCATATACTGGCGAAAACACCATAACAAAAGGCAATACCCCGATGCGTCGCTCGACCGCCCTGCCCAAGCCGCCTGCCGGCCAGCCTCTGCCGGAAACCCATGTCTGGCTGACCCTCAAGACCCTGTTCCCCTATCTCTGGCGCTATCGCTTGCGGGTTTTGGCTGCCTTGAGCTGCCTGGTGGCCGCCAAAGTCGCCAATGTTGGCGTGCCGATGGTTTTCAAGGGGATGATCGACGAACTGTCAGGCCCGCAGCAAGCCCTGGCCATGCCCATTCTGCTGCTCCTGCTTTATGGCGCATTGCGCTTTTCAACCGGCCTGTTCACCGAACTACGCGAAATCCTCTTCGCCCGCGTCACCCAGCGCGCTGTGCGCCAGGTTGCGCTGGAAGTTTTCCGCCATCTGCACTCGCTGAGCCTGCGCTTTCATCTTGAACGCCAGACCGGCGGCGTCTCGCGCGATGTCGAACGCGGCACCCGCTCGATCTCCAGCCTGATTTCCTACACGCTCTATTCGATTCTCCCGACGCTGGTTGAAATCGGCCTGGTACTCGGCATCCTGTTCGTCAAATACGATCTCGGTTTTGTCATCATCACGCTGGTCTCTCTGGTCAGCTACATTGTCTTTACCGTCAAGGTCAGCAACTGGCGCATCGACATCCGTCGGGCGGTGAATGAAAACGACTCGGCCGCCAACACTCGCGCGGTCGACAGCCTGCTCAACTACGAAACGGTCAAATACTTCAACAACGAAGCCTGGGAAGCCCGCCGTTACGACGAACAGTTGATCAAGTGGGAAGATGCCGCGACGCGCAGCCAGACCACCCTCGCCTTCCTCAATCTCGGCCAGCAGATGATCATCGTGCTCGGCGTGACGGCCATGATGTGGCGCGCTGCCAGCGGGGTAGTAGACGGCACAATGACTATCGGCGACCTGGTGCTGGTCAATGCCTTCCTGATCCAGCTTTACATTCCGCTCAATTTTCTCGGCGTGGTTTATCGCGAAATCCGTCAAGCGATGACCGACATCGAGCGCATGTTCAAGTTGATGCAGGAAAACCGCGAAATTGCCGACGCCCCCGATGCGCGCGATTTGCCGAATGGGCCGCTGCAAGTCAACTTTGACACGGTCGACTTCGCCTACGACCCGGAAAGGCTGATTCTCAAGAACCTCAGCTTCGCCATCCCGCCGGGCAAGGCCGTTGCCGTAGTCGGCCACTCCGGCGCCGGGAAATCGACGCTTTCGCGCCTGCTTTACCGTTTCTACGATGTCACCGGCGGCTCTGTCCGAATCAACGGCCACGACCTGCGGACGCTGAAACAAAGCAGCTTGCGCGCCGCCATCGGCATCGTGCCGCAAGACACCGTGCTGTTCAATGACAGCATTTTCTACAACATCAATTACGGACGTCCGGAAGCCAGCAGGGAGGAAGTCTTCGCAGCCGCCCGCGCCGCACAATTGCACGATTTCATTGAAACCCTGCCGCAGAAATATGAAACCCGTGTCGGAGAACGTGGCCTGAAACTGTCCGGTGGCGAAAAGCAGCGTGTCGCCATTGCTCGCGCCCTGCTCAAAAACCCGCCTATCCTGATTTTCGACGAAGCAACCTCGGCGCTCGATTCAGGCACGGAAAGAGCTATTCAAAGCCAACTCGAACAGGCGGCGATCGGCCGCACCACATTAACCATCGCTCATCGACTGTCGACCGTGATGAACGCCAATGAAATCCTGGTCATGCACGAGGGCCACATCATCGAACGCGGCACGCACCAAGCGCTCCTTGCTGCAGCCGGCAGCTACGCCCGAATGTGGACTTTGCAGCAACAGGAAAACGGCAATATGGCAGAGCCGGAAAAACTATAACTTTAGTTTTATACTGAATGGCTTATGCCCATAATCGATCCCACGCCTCATCTGAACAGCCGCAATACCCGGTTTTTCCGCTGGATATTGCCGTCGATCATTTTTGGTGCGCTGGTGATCGCCACCTGGGCCGGATGGCAGTGGCAACTGCAGGTACAAGCCGACAACCTGAACGAAACGCATAATCAGGAAAGTGCGGCCATTACTGCGGAAATCCGCGAACGGCTGCACCTCCACGCCCATTTCCTGCGCTCGCTTCAAGCGTTTGCCTCAACCACTCCCGGCCAGGATCTCAAAAGCTGGCGCCGCTATACCCAGGAAATCAACCTCGGCAGCAACCTGTCCGGCCTTTTCGCCTTCGCTTATGCCCCGGCCGTCCGCCCTGCCGAACTGGAGCGCTTTGTTTCCGACACCCGGCGCCAGGTCGACCGCAGCGATTTCAGCATTTTCCCGGCGATTGACGGCGATGTCCTGACGCCGGTCACGTTCATTGCCCCGGACAACAACATGCTGCGCGGCAGTATCGGCTTCAACCTGCTCTCTGAAACCACACGCCGCCAAGCGATCGAGAATGCAATCGCCAGGCGCGATGTCGCCATGTCCGGGCCGATTGTGCTGCTGTTCGACAAGGGCAGCCGGCGTCCAGGATTTCTTCTGGTGCATACGCTTTATCACCAGGGCATGCCGTTGAACAATGTGCAGGAACGACAACAAGCCTTTTCCGGACTCGTCCTGACGGCCTATCGGACCGATGAATTCCTGAGTGCCCTGCAAAAGGGAGGCAACTCCCGCTTCTCCCTGCAGATTTTTGATGAAAACCTGAGCAGCCTGCAAAACACAGCCACCTCGCCAACGCTGATCTATGACTCCGACCCGGAGCTAAAACCCTCGCCGGACAGCCCGACTTTCCACCACGAAATCGACTTCGGCGGCCGCAACTGGATTCTCAGTTACCGACCGCGTCACGATGAAAGCAAGCACAGTGCGCTCAACCCCGCCAGCCTTATTCTGGTCGGTGGACTGATCGGCAGCAGTTTGCTGGCACTACTGGTTTTCTACCTGACCACCCACCGCGAACGTGCGCTGCGCTACGCCAATCAACTGACCGGTGAATTAAGCGCATCCGAGGAACGTTTACGCCTGGCCATGGCCGCAAGCAACGACGGCATATGGGACCAGAATCTGCAAACCCATCAGGACTACATCAGCCCCCGCATGGCGCAGATATTCGGTTTCAGCGAAGAAACAGCACCTGACAACATTGGCCCTTACCTGGCCAGCATCATTCCGGAAGATCTCGCTCTGCAACGCTCGGCCCTACGCCGCCACCTCAAGACCAACGCCCCGTACGATGTCGAACTGCGCATTCACAAACAAGGCGGCGAAATAACCTGGGTTCGGGTGCGTGGAGAAGCCTTGCGCAATCAGCATGGACATCCCATCAGGCTGGCTGGCTCAGTCTCCGACATCACCGAAAACAAGCAGGTTGAAGCACGCCTTGAACGCCTGCGCGGCTTGCTCAGCACCTCAGTTGCAGCCATTCCCTTGCCTGTTTTCGTTCAGGATGAACGCCATAGCCTGCTGATGGTCAACCATGCCTGCTGCCGCCTTTTCGGTTGCGCCGAAAGCGAGTTGCTGGGGCGCCACTGGCCGACGATCGGCAATATTCCAGCAGAAGATCAGCGACTGTTGTTGAGCAGCAGCGAGCGCACACTCAGCACCGGGCGCAGCAATCCGCTGGAGTTCCGCCTTTATCTGGAAAATGGCGACACCCGCCTGATCGTCGCACACACCGCACGCGCCCAGGGGCCGGAAGGACACCCGCTCCTGATCAGCACACTGACCGACATGACGGAACTGCGGCGGGCAGAGTCAGCCATCCAGGCCGCGGACCATCTGAAACAGTCGGTACTCGATGCGGCAACCGAAATCGCCATCATCGCCACCGACCCGCAGGGTTTGATTACCGTATTCAATCGCGGTGCCGAAAAAATGCTGGGTTACACAGCCGCAGAAATGGTCGGCCGCCTGACCCCGGCAGTCATTCACCAAGAAGCTGAAGTTACGGCTCGCGCCGAAGAGTTGAGTCATCAATTCCGACAGGAAATTTTCGGCTTCGCAACATTTACAACGCTGCCTCAGATCAACGGGGCTGAGCAACGTGAATGGACTTATATCCGCAAGGACGGGGCTTGCCTGACAGTCAGCCTGGTCGTCACAGCACAACGTGGGACCAGCGGAGAAACGATAGGCTACCTGGGCACGGCGATCGATATTACCGAGCAAAAACGTGCAGAACACAACTTGCGGCAAAAACACGAGCTACTGCAAACCGTGTTGGAACATATTCCGGGAGGTGTTTCGATGATCGATGCCGAGCTCAACTTCTCAATGGCCAACAGTGCGCTGAAGAGCGTGCTCGACTTCCCGGATGAGCTGTTCGCCGGCAAGACCCCGACATTGCACGAAGTTGCCCTGTTCAATGCCAGACGCGGGGAATACGGTCCGGGCGACCCGGAGATCATTGCCGCCGAAATCGTCGCCAAGGCCCGCAACCCGGAGCCGCACTGCTTCGAAAGAACCCGGCCCAATGGCAAGACGATCGAGGTTCGTGGCGCTCCGTTGCCCGATGGCGGCTTTGTCACCATTTATACCGACATCACCAAACGCCGGCAAACCGATGAAGAACTGCTCCAGCACCGCAACCATCTGCAGGAACTGGTCACCGAACGCACCGCACGGCTGGCCGAAGCTCTGCACCAGGCACAGGCTGCCAGCCAGGCAAAGTCGGAGTTCCTGGCCAATATGTCGCATGAACTGAGGACACCGATGCATGCGATCCTCAGCTTTTCCGAACTCGGCACGGAGCGCGCAGGAAGTGGCGGAGAAGCCAAGCTGCTTCAGTACTTCCAGCGCATTGAGCAAAGTGCACAGCGCCTGCTGGGCCTGATTAACGAATTGCTTGATCTGTCGAAGCTTGAAGCCGGGCGCATGGAACTGTCGCTCGAAAAAACAGAAGTGATGCAATTGCTGCAGCAAGTGGAGGCGCAACTTGAACCCTTACTACTGGCACACCGGCAAACCCTGACGCTGGAAGGCAAACTGCCGCAAACCGAAATCATGGCTGATCCAAACCGGATTACCCAAGTGATCTACAACCTGCTATCGAATGCCATCAAGTTTTCTCCTGACGGCGGCCAGATCAAGATCGCCCTTGATTCTGCCGTACTGGCCACGGGACGACGCAGCGAAGACCGAGGCGTCGAAGCTGCCATCGCCATACAGTTCATCGATGATGGCGTAGGCGTACCGGAAGAAGAGCTGGAAAGCATCTTTGACAAATTTGTTCAGAGCAGCACGACCAAAAACGGGGCGGGTGGAACAGGCCTGGGTTTGGCCATCACCAGGGCAATTGTTTTACAGCACCGTGGTACGATTGTTGCCACAAACAATGTCGGGGGCGGCGCATGCTTCACCGTCACCCTGCCGCTCAACAATGGGACAGTAAAGGTCGAATCGCATGAGTGACGTGCGCATCTTGATTGTCGATGACGAAGCGCTCAATCTTGAAATATTGACCGAATATTTCGAAGCCGAGCCGTCATTTTCTGTTCGTGCGGCAAATAGTGGAGAAGCGGCTTGGGCATTGCTGCAGGAACCGGATAGCCGGTTCAACGTCATTCTGCTTGATCGCATGATGCCGGGCATGGATGGCATTGCGCTGCTCCGCCACATCAAGGCCGACCCACGCTTGGCCGGTACACCGATCATTCTCCAGACCGCCGCTATTTCTGCCGGACAGATTCGTGAGGGGCTTGAAGCTGGCGCTTACTATTACCTGACCAAACCGTATCGTCGCGACGCTTTGCTGGCGATTGTGCATGCCGCACTTGCCGAAGCCGAGGTGCACGAATCGCTGCGCCTGGCATTAAACCAGCATATCAACACCCTGCAATTCCTCGACCAGGGCGAATTTTCCATCCGGACAATCGAAGAAGCGGGCCAACTGGCCTCCTTTATCGCCCAGGCTTGTCCCAACCCGGATAACGCCGTGCTCGGAATATCGGAATTACTGGTCAACGGGGTTGAACACGGCAATCTCGGCTTGAGCTACGAAGAAAAATCCGAACTCAAACGAACGGATGGCTGGAAAACCGAAATAGAGCGCCGCAGCACCCTGCCGGAAAACAAGGACAAGCGAGTCATTCTCAATTTCCAGAGAGATAACACCGGGATCACCCTGACTGTTTCTGACCAGGGCAAAGGCTTCCCCTGGCAAAACTTTCTTGAAATTGACCCTGCGCGTGCTTTTGACCCGAATGGTCGTGGTATTGCCCTGGCTCGACTGCTCAGTTTTTCGAGCATCCAGTACCAGGGGTGCGGCAACGTTGCGATTGCCACCATTACTTGTAGCGATAACGAAAACTAAAACCAACTGTCGATCATGGCTGCTAATTTTACAAAAATGAAAGTTCTGGCTGTCGATGACAACCGGACCAATCTGCACATTCTTCAGGTTTTCCTGAAAAAACTCGGGCATGAAGTCATTCTTGCAGAAAATGGCGAAGAGGCTGTCCACCGCTTTGAACACGATGCCCCGGATATTGTCCTGCTGGACATCATGATGCCGATCATGGATGGCTTCGAAGCAGCTCGGCGCATCAAGGCAACCAGTACCGAGCGATGGACACCGATCATTTTCCTCTCGGCACTCAACCGTGACGAAAATCTGGTCGAAGGGCTGGATTCCGGCGCAGATGACTATCTGACCAAACCGATCAATTTTGTCGTTCTTGAAGCCAAGTTGCGCTCAATGCAGCGAGCGCTCGGCATGCAGCAGGAGTCGATCGATTCCTTGCGCCGCGTTCAGGCAATTTCAGACAATGTGATCGACGCCATCATCACGATCAATGAGTTGGGACTGATTGCCTCAGTCAACCGTGCTGCAGAACGTATTTTCGGCTGGCGCTCGGATGAATTGCTGGGTCAGAACATCAAGATGCTGATGCCTGAGCCGTACCACAGTGAACACGACGGCTACCTGAGCAATTACATGGGTGGCAAACCAGCCAAAATCATTGGCCAGGAACGTGAAGTAGAAGCGCTTCGCAAAAATGGAGAGCGCTTCCCGGTCACGCTCGGAGTTACGGAAGTCCTGCTGGAAAACAAGCGGATGTTCATCGGGGTCGTACGCGACATTTCAGAGCAAAAGGCCGCCCAACAAAAATTGCGTGAAAATGCCGGGTTGCTGCAAGCCTATTACGACCAGAACCAGTCGGAGCAGCAACTGGCGATGCGCCTGATGGAGCAACAACTCCACCGCAAAGGGCTGCAGGATTCGCGTTTGCACTACAAAGTCATCCCTGCTGAAAATTTCAGCGGTGACGTCGTGGCCGCCAGCCGGTCGCCTGAAGGACGTTTCTATGCACTGCTCGCCGATGCCACAGGGCATGGTCTGACTGCCGCCATCAGCGTACTGCCCGTGCTGGCCCTGTTTTACCGCATGACCAAGCTGAACCGCTCGGTCAAGGAAATCATTCAGGAACTCAACCTTCAACTGAAAGAATCGATGCCGCTTGGCCGGTTTGTTGCGGCCACTTTGCTATGTCTGGACGAGGTTCAGTCAAATGGTGAAATCTGGGTGGGCGGAACACCCGAAGCCTTCATGTTTGACCGCTGGGGGCGGACTACCCGGATTTTCCCTTCAGAGAACCTGGCGCTCGGGATTGTCGATAATGACTTCATCGAATGCAAACCGGTTCAGTTTTCCTGGGAAAAGGAAAGTCAGCTGGTACTCTGTTCCGACGGTCTGCTGGAGGCCGCCAACAAGGAAGGCATCCAGTTCGGCGCACAAGGACTGGCCGCCGCGGCGGCCAACACCTCACCGATTACCCGCTTCAGCCACATTGAATCAGCCTTGACCCGCCACCTCGAAGGAGGCGTTGCGGCCGATGATATTTCGTTGATGATTATCGATTGCCCTTAACTCACCCCATGGAGACGAAAATGCATTTCATGAAGATAGCTTCTGCTGCAATTCTTGCCGGCGCCTTTGCTTCGACACCGCTCCTGGCACAGGAATCGGCGACCCTGAAAAAGATCAAGGAAACGGGCAGCATTACACTTGGACATCGCGAGTCCTCCATTCCTTTCTCGTATTACGACGACAAGCAGCAGGTGATCGGCTATTCGCATGAACTGATGCTGAAAGCCGTTGAAGGGATCAAGGAACAGCTCAAGTTGAGCAAGCTGGATACCAAGTTGATGCCGGTCACTTCGGCGAATCGCATCACACTCGTTCAGAATGGAACGATCGATATCGAATGCGGCTCAACCACCAACAATCTTGAACGCCAAAAGCAGGTTGGTTTCTCGACCACAATTTTTGTGATCGGAACTCGCTTGATGGCCAAGAAGGATTCCGGCATCAAGGACTTCTCTGACCTGACCGGCAAGAACGTCGTCACGACAGCCGGTACGACATCCGAACGCCTGCTGCGCAAGATGAATGAAGACAAGCAGATGAAGATGAATGTCATCTCGGCCAAGGATCACGGCGAGTCATTCCTGACGCTTGAGACGGGACGGGCCGTTGCATTCATGATGGACGATGCCCTGCTCTATGGCGAAATGGCCAAGGCCAAGCGTGCCTCCGACTGGATTGTGACCGGCACGGCCCAATCGAAGGAGGCTTATGGCTGCATGCTGCGCAAGGACGATCCCGAGTTCAAGAAGGTCGTTGATGCTGCGCTGACCAAAGCAATGACCTCTGGTGAGGCCGAGAAGATTTACAGCAAGTGGTTCATGAATCCGATTCCCCCCAAAGGCCTGAATCTTGCCATGCCGCTTTCAGATGAAATGAAAGCCGCTTTCAAGAACCCGAACGACAAAGCATTCGAATAAGCAAATCTTGCGGTCAACCGTCTGCGGCGCCTGAAAATGGCACCGCAGACTCACCGGAGGTTGTCCCATGTCATACCACTGGAACTGGCAGGTCTTTCTCCAGCCGAGCGCCACCGGAGAAGGCAGTTATCTCGCCTGGCTCGGCGAGGGTCTTCAATGGACAATCCTGCTCTCTCTCAGCGCCTGGATGATTGCCCTGCTCGCCGGCTCGATTATCGGCATCCTCAGGACGGCACCAAACCGGTGGCTTTCAGGAATTGCCACCGCCTACGTTGAGATATTCCGCAACATCCCCCTGCTGGTACAACTATTCATCTGGTACTTTGTCTTGCCAGAACTTTTGCCAGTCGAACTGGGCAATGCCTTCAAGCAAACCCATCCACTGATTCAGCAATTCTTTGCTGCCATGCTCTGCCTTGGCTTGTTCACGTCAGCCCGCGTTGCCGAACAAGTCCGCTCAGGAATCAATGCGCTTCCTCAAGGTCAAACAGCGGCGGGGCTAGCAATGGGCCTGACCTTACCCCAAGTTTATCGCTACATTCTGCTGCCTGTTGCGTACCGCATTATTGTTCCGCCACTCACCTCGGAGTTCTTGAATATTTTCAAAAACTCAGCCGTGGCAACCACCATTGGTTTGATTGAACTATCACGCCAAGCTCAACAGCTCGTTGACTACACGGCTCAACCGTACGAGGCATTCATTGCTGTCACATTGCTGTACGTACTTATCAATGCGACCGTGATGTATCTGATGCGACGATTGGAAATGCGGGTCAGGGTTCCTGGCTACATCGGGGGGAAGTGACATGTACGAATTCGATTGGTCATCGATCCCCGGCGCTGTACCTCTGCTCGCCAAAGGCATGCTCATTTCCCTTGAAGTGACGCTGACGGCAATCATCGTCGGCATTCTATGGGGAACAGTCCTCGCTGTTCTCCGGATGAGCAATACCCGCTGGATTGCCTGGATCAGCGCAGGCTACGTCAATCTGTTCCGCTCGGTTCCACTGGTCATGGTCATTTTATGGTTTTACCTGATCGTTCCCCAGGCATTGAAAAGTATTTTCGGCTCAGGAATTGGAGATATTCGCCTGACTTCGGCACTGATTGCTTTTGCCTTGTTTGAAGCGGCCTATTACTCCGAAATCATCCGTGCCGGCATTCAAAGCATCCCCCAGGGGCAGATTGCCGCAGGGCAAGCCCTGGGTCTGACACAAAACCAAACCATGCGCCTGATCATACTTCCTCAGGCATTTCGCAACATGCTCCCACTGCTTCTGACCCAGGCAATCATTCTTTTTCAGGACACATCGCTCGTTTACGTGATCGGCCTGTCAGACTTTTTTGGAACCACCTATAAAGTAGGGGACCGCGACGGTCGACTCGTCGAAATGCTGCTTTTTGCCGGCGCAATTTACTTCGTCATCTGTTTTTCGATTTCACGAATCGTCAAAACCCTTCAGAAGAGGTACGCCCGATAATTGATATCCGCTCAGTATCAAAGTGGTATGGCAACTTCCAGGTGCTTTCCGAGTGCACTACCTCGGTTGCCAAAGGTGAAGTCGTCGTCGTTTGCGGCCCCTCTGGCTCAGGTAAATCGACCCTGATCAAATGCGTCAATGGGTTGGAGGCGTTCCAGCAGGGCGATATTGTGGTGAATGGAACGTCGGTCGGCGATCCACGGACGAATCTCTCGAAACTCCGCGCCCATGTCGGGATGGTATTCCAGCATTTCGAGCTTTTCCCGCACATGAGCATTATTGAAAATCTGTGCATCGGTCAGACCAAGGTTCTCGGCCGAAGAAAAGACGAGGCCATTGACCGCGGATTCAAACTCCTGGACAGGGTCGGTCTGAAAGTGCAGGCCGAAAAATTCCCGGGCCAACTTTCTGGCGGCCAGCAACAGCGCGTAGCAATTGCACGGGCATTGGCCATGGATCCGATTTGCATGCTTTTCGATGAGCCAACATCAGCGCTGGACCCTGAGATGATCAACGAAGTACTCGACGTCATGGTCGAGTTGGCTCATGAAGGAATGACGATGATGTGCGTCACCCACGAGATGGGATTCGCACGCAAGGTTGCCCACCGGGTTATCTTCATGGACCAGGGAAAAATTATTGAAGATGCCCCGAAAGATATCTTTTTCGGCACTCCACGCTCCGCAAGAGCACAACAATTTCTCTCAAAGATACTGCAGCACTAAAAAGAAAAAGGCCGGAATATCCGGCCTTTTTCATGGGAACAAAACAGCTTATTCAGCGGCTTCGTCCACTTCCACAGCTTCGGTAACTTCCGGACGATCGACCAGCTCAACGAAAGCCATCGGTGCGTTGTCGCCATTGCGGAAACCACACTTCAGGATACGAAGGTAGCCGCCCGGACGAGCGTTGTAACGCGGACCAAGTTCGGCAAACAGCTTGACGACGATCTCGCGATCACGCAGGCGGTCAAAGGCCAGGCGCTTGTTAGCCAGCGTCGGGTTTTTGCCGAGGGTAATCATTGGTTCAACAACACGGCGCAGTTCCTTGGCCTTCGGCACGGTGGTCTTGATAGCCTCGTGACGGAGAAGAGAAACAGTCATGTTGCGCAGCATCGCGAGGCGATGGCTGCTGGTACGGTTCAGTTTGCGAAGTCCATTGCGGTGACGCATGGTTAATCCTTTCTATATTCTGCAGGCGTCCCTTGACGACCCGTGCTGAAAAAGGTCCTTAGACCTTTTCCAGACCGGCGGGCGGCCAATTTTCCAGTTTCATGCCGAGGGTCAGACCACGTGCAGCAAGCACTTCCTTGATCTCGTTCAGCGACTTACGACCCAGATTCGGGGTCTTGAGAAGTTCATTCTCGGTACGCTGAATAAGATCGCCGATGTAATAAATGTTCTCAGCCTTGAGGCAGTTCGCAGAACGAACCGTCAATTCGAGATCATCCACCGGGCGAAGGAGAACCGGGTCAACCTGAGCCGGCTTGGAGGCTTCCACAGCGGGGGCCGTGCCTTCGAGATCGGCAAACACGGAGAGCTGTTCCATCAGCACGCGAGCTGCGTAGCGAATGGCCTCTTCCGGCTCGACAACACCGTTGGTCTCAATGTCGACAATCAGCTTGTCCAAGTCGGTACGCTGTTCAACGCGGGCGCTTTCAACAGAGTAGGCAACACGGCGGATCGGGCTGAATGAAGCATCCAGCACGAGCTTGCCGATCGTCTTGGAATCACCGAGGTTGCGAACGTTACCCGGCACATAGCCGCGTCCCTTTTCGACCTTGATTTCCATCGCCAGCTTGCCGCCAGGCGACAAGTGAGCCACGACATGTTCCGGGTTGATGATTTCGACGTCGTGCGGCAAATCAATATCGCCTGCACGGACAACGCCCTCACCTTCCTTGACCAGATTGAGCGTGACCGAGTCGCGGTTATGCAACTTGAACACGATGCCTTTGAGGTTCAGAAGGATATCAACGACATCTTCCTGAACGCCATCAACGGTGGAGTACTCGTGGAGCACACCCTCAATGCCGACTTCGGTCGGCGCATAACCCGGCATGGAGGACAGCAGGATACGACGCAGTGCATTACCCAAGGTGTGACCGTAGCCGCGTTCAAACGGCTCCATCACAACCTTGGCTTGCACGGGCGAAACGCTCTGCACATCAATAATGCGGGGTTTCAGAAGTCCACTGCTTTGCATGGGCTAAATTCCTCTGCTCAGTGATTACTTCGAGTAAAGTTCGATGACGAGACCTTCGTTCAGGGTAGACGGCAGCTCGGAGCGCTGCGGCATAGCCTTGAACGTTCCCTTGCCTTCCTTGACGTCAACAGCAACCCACTCGGGGAAACCGCGGGACTCGGCAGCTTCCAGAGCGGCCTTGCAACGCAGCGATGCGCGAGCGCGATCGGTCAGCTGAACAACATCGCCCGGCTTAACAAGATAAGACGGAATGTTGACGCGCTTGCCGTTCACCAAAACGCCGTTGTGACGGACGATCTGACGGGATTCGACGCGGGAAGCACCGAAACCCATGCGGTAAGCAACGGAGTCCAGACGGGCTTCGAGCAGTTGCAGGAGGTTTTCACCGGTCTGACCCTTGCGGCGATCAGCTTCGGCGAAGGTCTTGCGGAACTGACCTTCGAGCACGCCATAGACGCGACGAATCTTCTGCTTGGCGCGAAGATGGACGCCGTAGTCGGACAGACGGGCACCAGACTTCTGGCCATGCTGGCCAGGAGCGTAGGAACGGCGCTCAATGGCGCACTTGTCGGTAAAGCACTTTTCACCCTTGAGGAAAAGCTTTTCGCCTTCACGGCGGCACTGACGGCACTTCGGATCGAGATTACGAGCCACTTGTCTTTCTCCTTAGATGCGGCGCTTTTTAGGCGGACGGCAACCGTTGTGCGGCACCGGCGTCACGTCGGAAATAGCGGTGATCTTCATGCCCAGCGCGTTGAGAGCGCGGACGGAAGATTCACGGCCAGGACCAGGGCCTTTGATGCGAACTTCAAGGTTCTTGACGCCGCATTCTTGAGCCGCCTTGCCAGCAGCTTCTGCAGCCACCTGAGCAGCAAACGGGGTGGACTTACGCGAACCGCGGAAGCCGGCACCACCGGAAGTTGCCCAGGACAGTGCATTGCCCTGACGGTCGGTAATGGTGATGATGGTGTTATTGAACGAAGCGTGAATGTGGGCGATGCCCTCAGCAACGTTCTTTTTAACCTTTTTACGAACTTTGGTAGCAGTCTTTGCCATGTTCTGTCCCTATTACTTCTTGCCAGCGATGGCCTTGCGCGGACCCTTGCGAGTACGAGCATTGGTACGGGTGCGCTGACCACGGCAGGGCAAGCCCTTGCGATGGCGCAGGCCACGGTAGCAACCGAGGTCCATCAAACGCTTGATGTTCATCGTTACTTCGCGACGCAGGTCACCTTCAACGGTGAACTTGCCGACTTCGTCACGCAAGCGATCCATGTCCGCATCGGACAGGTCTTTCATTTTAGTCGTACGACCAACGCCAGCCGCATCGCAAATCTTCTGCGAGCGGGTACGGCCGATGCCATAAATCGCGGTAAGGGCGATTTCAGCATGCTGATGGTTCGGAATGTTTACCCCTGCAATACGGGCCATCGAGTCACTCCAATATTTCGAAAATTAACGTATGCCGAGTCGAGGCGATTAGCCTTGACGCTGCTTATGACGCGGGTCCTTGCAAATAACGCGCACGACACCCTTGCGACGGATGACTTTGCAATTGCGACACACGCGCTTTACTGAAGGTTGAACTTTCATGTTTACTCCTCGTCTGCGAGGGCTTGGAAGCAGCCGTGATTCCTTGCCCTGCGGTTTATTGCGTAGAGAATCTTTACTTGGACCGGAAAACAATCCGGGCCTTGGTTAAATCATATGGCGTCAGCTGGACGGTAACCTTGTCGCCGGGGAGAATTCGAATGTAATGCATCCTCATTTTCCCGGAGATAAAGGCATGAAGCACGTGCCCATTTTCCAGTTTGACCTTGAAGGTCGCGTTGGGAAGGTTTTCTAAAACCTCCCCTTGCATTTCAATACAGTCTTCCTTCGCCATACTCAGTTATTTGATCAATTAGTACCTTTGAAATTTGCCTTTTTAAGCAAACTTTCATATTGGTGCGACATTACGTAAGCCTGAACCTGAGACATAAAGTCCATGGTCACCACAACGATAATCAGAAGCGATGTACCACCGAAATAGAATGGAACATTCCACTTCAAAATCAAAAACTCAGGGAGCAGACAGACGACGGTAATATAAGCAGCCCCAATCAAAGTAAGGCGCATCAAAATCTTGTCAATGTAGCGAGAGGTTTGTTCGCCAGGACGAATGCCAGGAACAAAGGCCCCGCTCTTTTTCAGATTCTCTGCCGTTTCCTTGGAGTTAAACACAAGGGCGGTGTAGAAAAAGCAGAAGAAGATGATTGCTGCAGCATAGAGCATCACGTAAATCGGCTGCCCAGGAGACAACGTGCCAGCGATATCCTTCAACCAGCGCATCGAATCGCTTGAACCAAACCAGCCAGCGACAGTCGCCGGAAAAAGAATGATCGAAGAAGCAAAAATGGGGGGAATAACACCAGCCATATTCAGCTTCAATGGCAAGTGTGAACTTTGCCCGCCATAAACCTTGTTACCGACCTGACGCTTCGCGTAGTTAACCAGAATCTTGCGCTGACCACGTTCGACGAATACAACAAATGCCGTAACAGCAACTATCAGGACACAAATAACCAATGCAGAGAGCGGATGCATTGCGCCGGTGCGAACCAACTCAAGCAGACCGCCAATCGCATTCGGCAGACCAGCAGCGATACCGGCAAAAATAATGATGGAAATACCGTTACCCAAACCACGCTCAGTAACCTGCTCGCCCAACCACATCAGGAACATCGTTCCGGTCAGCAAGGTGGATACAGTCGTCAGGCGGAACAAGAAGCCAGGGTCTGCGACGAGGCCGGCCTGCGCTTCGAGGGCAACAGCGATACCCAGGCCCTGGAACAGCGCCAAAGCGACCGTGCCATAGCGGGTATATTGAGTAATCTTGCGGCGACCGGCTTCGCCCTCTTTCTTGAGTGCTTCAAGTTGAGGACTTGCGACGCTCATCAACTGCATGATGATCGATGCCGAAATGTAAGGCATGATCCCCAGCGCAAAAATGGTGAAACGCGACAGAGCACCACCCGAGAACATGTTGAACATGCCCAAGATGCCGCCCTGCTGCGAATTAAACAGATCAGCAAGGACGTTGGGGTCAATACCCGGAACCGGAATATGCGCACCAATGCGATACACCACGAGCGCACCCAGCAAGAACCACAAACGGCGCTTTAGATCGCCGAATTTTCCGCCCTTGCCTACGGTATTAGGATTTGCCGCCAACGTTCTTACCTTTCTTAGTTCTTACTCAGCGATCGAGCCGCCGACTGCTTCGATGGCTGCCTTGGCACCCTTCGTTGCACCGACACCCTTGAGAACGACTTTGCGGGTGATGGCACCAGAGAGGATAACCTTAGCAGACAAGGCATCACCCGGCACGACACCAGCAGCTTGCAGAGCAAGCAGATCGATCTCGTCGAGCGGCATGCGCTCAATGTCGGTCAGACGGATTTCGTAGTTACGAGCACGCGTCAGCGAGTTGAAACCACGCTTCGGCAGGCGACGTTGCAAAGGCATTTGACCGCCTTCGAAACCAACCTTGTGGAAGCCACCGGAACGAGACTTCTGACCCTTGTGACCGCGACCGCAAGTCTTGCCCAGGCCGGAACCGATGCCACGACCGACACGCTTCGCAGCCTTTTTGGAGCCTTCTGCGGGCTTGATGGTATTCAGACGCATGGCTTAACCCTCAACCTTGACGAGATACTGAACCTTTTGGATCATGCCGCGGACTGCCGGCGTATCTTCCAGGACAGCGGAACTGTTCAGCTTACGCAGACCCAGGCCGCGCACGGTGGCGCGGTGGTCCTGCTTGGTGCCGATAATGCTCTTGACGAGCTTCACTGTGATTTTCTTGTCAGCCATGACTTACCCCAGGATCTTTTCAACAGACAGACCACGCTTTGCAGCGATCTCTGCCGGCGTATTGACCTTCGACAGACCATCGATCGTCGCACGCACGATGTTGTAAGGATTGGTCGAACCGTGAGCCTTGGCAACGACGTTGGTCACACCAACAACTTCGAAGACGGCACGCATTGCGCCACCTGCGATGATGCCGGTACCATCCGGAGCCGGCTGGATCATCACGGTAGTGGCGCCGTGGCGACCCATGACCGTGTGATGAACCGTACCGCTCTTCAGGCTGACCTTAGCCATCTTGCGACGAGCCTCTTCCATTGCCTTTTGCACGGCAACCGGCACTTCGCGGGACTTGCCCTTGCCCATGCCAATGCCGCCATCGCCGTCACCAACGACGGTCAGGGCTGCGAAACCGAGAATACGGCCGCCCTTAACCACCTTGGTAACGCGATTGACCGCGACCATCTTCTCGCGCATGCCATCATCACGCTCTTCAGCTTGCTGCGGCTTCTTGTTTCTTTCAGGTTTAGCCATTTCTTAACCTATTCCTTTCGCGGCGATCAGAACTGCAGACCGGCTTCACGCGCGGCTTCCGCCAACGCCTGAACACGACCATGGTACTGAAGACCGGAACGATCAAAAGCCACCCGTTCGATACCGGCGGCCTTGGCACGCTCGGCGATCAACTTGCCAACGGAAGTGGCAGCAGCCTTGTTACCGCCGTTCGGGATGTCCTTGCGAACATCGACGTCAAGCGTGGAAGCCGAAGCCAGAACCTTACCGCCGCAAGGCGAAATGATCTGGGCGTAAATGTGGCAGTTCGTGCGATTAACGCACAGGCGCACAGCTTTGAGCTCGGCGATTTTTGCTCGCGTTTGGCGAGCACGGCGCAGACGCGCTTCTTTCCTGTTAAACATATGCCACCCTTACTTCTTCTTGGTTTCCTTGATAACCACCACTTCGTCGGCATAACGCACGCCCTTGCCCTTGTAGGGTTCCGGCTTACGATATGCACGAACTTCGGCGGCGACCTGGCCGACCTGCTGCTTGTCGGAACCCTTGATCAGGATTTCCGTCTGGGTCGGGCACTCAACTTTCACACCGGCCGGCATCTTGTGCGCAACCGGGTGGGAGAAGCCGAGGGACAGATTCAGGATTTCGCCCTGAGCCTGAGCGCGGTAACCCACGCCAACCAACTGCAGCTTCTTTTCAAAACCTTTGGAAACGCCGGTAACCATATTGTTCAGGTTAGCCCGCATGGTGCCCCACATGGCACCACCGGCGGAAGCGCCTTCAACTTTGGATACGACGACATTTTGTCCCTCAACGACCACCTTGACTGCCGGGTGAGCGGCAGCCTTCAGGGAACCCAGCGGGCCCTTGACGATGATTTGCTGGCCAACGGTGACTTCAACACCAGCCGGCAGGACAATCGGATTCTTACCAACACGAGACATGATTTCTCCCTTATGCCACGATGCACAGGACTTCGCCGCCGATCTTGCTGGCGCGAGCCTTGCGATCGGTCATGACACCCTTCGGCGTGGAAACAATCGCCACACCAAGACCGTTCATGACACGGGGAATATCTTCACAGCCCTTGTAGATACGCAGGCCAGGCTTGGAGACACGCTCGATGCGCTCAATAACCGGACGACCGGCGTAATACTTGAGCTCAATTTCGAGAGTGGCTTTGCCGTCGGCTTGACGCACTGCAAAGTTATCTACGTAGCCTTCGTCCTTCAGCACAGCGGCAATAGCCACTTTGACCTTGGAAGACGGCATGGAGACAGACGCCTTTTCAGCGAGCTGGGCGTTGCGGATGCGAGTCAGCATGTCCGCGATCGGATCGCTCATAGCCATTTCTGAATCTCCTCTTACCAGCTGGCCTTAACAACACCCGGAATTTCGCCATTGAAAGCGAGCTCACGGATCTTGTTACGGCACAGACCGAACTTACGGAAAACACCACGCGGACGACCTGTCAGCTGGCAACGATTGCGCAAACGCGACGGGCTGGAGTTGCGCGGAAGAGCCTGAATTTTCAGACGAGCTTCATAACGCTCCGCGTCCGAAAGGCCTTCGTTATTGATAATCGCCTCGAGGGCCGCACGCTTCTTGGCGTACTGCGCGACCAGCTTGCGGCGCTTCTCTTCACGGTTGATCAGAGCAAGTTTTGCCATGATTGCCTCAATTCTTGAACGGGAACTTGAACGCGGCGAGCAGCGCTTTTGCTTCTGCGTCGGTCTTCGCCGTGGTCGTGATGCTGATATTCATACCCCGAAGAGCATCGATCTTGTCATACTCGATTTCCGGGAAAATGATCTGCTCTTTGACACCCATATTGTAGTTACCCTGGCCGTCAAAACCCTTGCCAGAAATACCACGGAAGTCGCGAACACGCGGCAGGGCGATGGTAACCAAGCGATCCAGGAATTCGAACATGCGCGGACCACGCAGAGTAACCATACAACCGATCGGGTAGCCATCACGAATCTTGAAGCCAGCAATAGACTTGCGAGCCTTGGTCGTGACCGGTTTCTGACCTGCGATCTTCTGCATGTCGCCAACGGCGTTCTCGAGAACCTTCTTGTCAGCCACTGCCTCACCGACACCCATATTCAGAGTGATCTTGGTGATACGCGGCACTTCCATCACCGACTTGTAACCAAAGTTCTTGGTCATGTCGCCGACGACGGTTTCCTTGTAAAACTGCTGCAAACGCGCCATGACTGCTCCTTATGCGTTCACCAGTTCGCCGTTCGACTTGAACACGCGAACCTTGCGACCGTCTTCGAGCGACTTGATGCCGACACGGTCAGCCTTTTGAGTCGCAGGATTGAACAGCGCAACATTGGAGAGATGAATCGGCATGTCTTTATCAACAATGCCACCAGCCACACCCTTGACCGGGTTCGGCTTCACATGCTTCTTGGCGCGATTAACACCTTCGACCAGCACGTGATCTTCATCGACACGACGGAGCACGGTACCGCGCTTGCCCTTGTCTTTACCAGTGATAACGACGACTTCGTCGCCTTTACGAATCTTTTCCATCAGTCGCTCCTTTACAGCACTTCAGGCGCCAGGGACACGATCTTCATGAATCGCTCGGTACGCAGTTCGCGAGTTACCGGGCCAAAGATACGAGTGCCAATGGGCTCAAGTTTGTTGTTGAGAAGAACTGCGGCATTGCCATCAAAGCGAACGAGCGAGCCATCCGGACGACGAACACCTTTGGCGGTACGAACCACCACGGCATTGTATACATCACCCTTCTTGACGCGACCACGCGGAGCAGCATCCTTGATGCTGACCTTGATGATGTCGCCAATGCCAGCGTAACGGCGCTTGGATCCACCGAGCACTTTGATACACATTACTGAACGGGCGCCGGTATTATCGGCGACGTCCAGAGTTGTCTGCATCTGAATCATTTAAATTAACTCCAACTTAATCCGCATTGCGGTCAGTCTTGGAACCCGTACGGGTCGAACACCTTTGCATCAGCCAGAATGGCCAATAGCAAAAAAGAAGCCGGATTATACCGGCTTCTTTTAAGCTTGACAAGAACTGTCAAAGAATTTCGTCAAACGACGATAGCCTTTTCCAGAACACTGGTCACAGCCCAGGTCTTTGTACGGGAAACAGGACGGGTTTCGACGATCTCGACGAGATCACCGGTCTTGGCCGTGTTGCCTTCGTTGTGGGCATGGTACTTCTTGGAACGCACCATAACCTTGCCGTACATCGGGTGCTTGACCTTACGTTCGACGAGGACGGTAACCGTCTTCTCCATCTTGTCGCTAACAACGCGACCGACGAGAGTACGCTTGATGCTGGTGGTTTCGCTCATTGCTGCACCGCCTTTTCACGGATAAGCGTGCGAACGCGAGCAATGTCGCGACGCACCTTGGACATTTGGCTGGTATTGGACAACTGCTGGGTAGCAAGTTGCATACGCAGACCGAACTGGGCCCGCAACAGGTCCAGCAATTCCTTGTTGAGCTCGTCCACGCTCTTGGTTCTCAGTTCACTAGCTTTCATGATTACCCCAGATGACGAGTCACAAAGGTGGTAGCGATCGGCAGCTTCGCAGCAGCAAGGGCAAATGCCTCGCGAGCCAGCGCCTCGTTAACACCATCCATTTCGTAGAGCACTTTGCCCGGCTGGATTTCGGCAACCCAATACTCCGGATTACCCTTACCGTTACCCATACGAACTTCGGCCGGCTTCTTGGAAATCGGCTTGTCCGGGAAAATACGGATCCAGATACGGCCACCGCGCTTGATGTGACGGGTCATGGCACGACGAGCAGCTTCGATTTGGCGAGCAGTCAAACGACCACGACCAATGGCCTTGAGACCCCACTCACCGAAGGAAACCTTCGTACCACGGGTCGCCAGACCTTCATTACGGCCCTTGTGTTCCTTACGGAACTTGCGACGATTAGGTTGCAACATTTAGGCACCTGCCTTTCTTACTCGCTTGGCCGGCGCACCTTCGCCTTCAGGCTTCTTCACCGTACGGGTACGGGGCTTTTCGCCATCTGGACGAGCCGGCGCACGACGCGGGCGACGATCATCGGCAACCGGCTCTTCAACCGCCGGTTGTTCGTTGCGATCAAGCATGTCACCCTTGTAAACCCAGACCTTGATACCAATGATGCCGTAGGTGGTCAGTGCTTCCGAGGTTGCGTAATCGATATTGGCACGCAGCGTATGAAGGGGAACGCGACCTTCGCGATACCATTCGCTACGAGCAATTTCAGCACCGTTCAGACGACCTGCACTCATGACCTTGATACCCTGAGCACCCAGGCGCATTGCATTTTGCATTGCACGCTTCATGGCGCGGCGGAACATGATGCGCTTTTCCAGTTGCTGAGCAATGGAGTCGGCGATCAGTTGAGCATCAATTTCCGGCTTGCGAATTTCTTCGATCGAAACATGGACAGGAACGCCCATGATGCGCTGAAGATCGCTGCGAAGCTGCTCAATGTCCTCACCCTTTTTGCCGATAACAACACCCGGGCGAGCCGAGTAAATTGTTACGCGGGCATTTTTGGCCGGACGCTCGATCAGAACGCGACCAACAGATGCATGCGCCAGCTTGCGCTTAAGATACTCGCGGACCTTGATGTCTTCGTTGAGCATACCCGGAAAATCTTTGCTGGTAGCATACCAGCGAGAATTCCAGTTTTTGGTGACGGCCAGACGGAAGCCAGTCGGATGAATTTTCTGTCCCATGGCTCTTCCTTAGTTACCAACGGTCAGATAGATATGGCAGGTCGGCTTGACGATCCGATTGCCACGACCCTTGGCGCGAGCGGTGAAACGCTTGAGCACCATGCCTTTTTCAACGTAGATGATTTTGACCATCAGTTCGTCGATATCAGCGCCGTCATTGTGTTCCGCGTTGGCAATTGCCGACTCGAGAACTTTTTTAACGATACCGGCCCCTTTTTTAGGGGAGAAAGCCAGGATGTTGAGAGCCTGACCAACCGGCTTGCCACGCACCAGATCAGCAACGAGGCGACCTTTTTGCGCAGAGAGGCGTACGCCCCGCAGACTTGCACGAGTTTCCATGTCAGCTCCTTACTTCTTGGCCTTCTTGCCGGCGGTGTGACCCTTGAACGTACGGGTCAGCGAAAACTCGCCGAGCTTGTGACCGACCATATTCTCGGTGACGAACACCGGAATATGCTGCTTGCCGTTGTGAACAGCGATCGTCAAACCGATGAACTCGGGGAGGATCGTCGAACGACGTGACCAGGTCTTGATCGGGCGCTTGTCGCTTGTAGCGCGAACTGCTTCGACTTTGTCGATCAGATACGCATCAACAAACGGGCCCTTTTTCAGAGAACGTCCCATTTCCTACCCCTTAACGCTTGTAACGGCGCTGAACAATCATGCTGTTCGTGCGCTTGTTATTCCGGGTGCGATAACCCTTGGTCGGCTGACCCCAAGGATTGACTGGCACACGACCTTCGCCGGTACGGCCTTCGCCACCACCGTGCGGGTGATCAACCGGGTTCATGGCAACACCACGAACGGTCGGACGGATACCACGCCAACGCTGAGCACCGGCTTTACCGATCTTGCGCAGGCTGTGCTCTTCGTTACCCACTTCACCGATGGTTGCGCGACACTCGACGTGCACACGACGAACCTCACCGGAGCGCAGACGGATCTGAGCGTAGGTACCTTCACGAGCCAGCAACTGGACCGAAGCACCAGCGGAACGAGCCAGCTGAGCACCCTTGCCAGGCAGCATTTCGACACAGCAAATGGTCGTACCAACCGGAATGTTGCGGATCGGCAGAGCGTTACCCGACTTGATCGGCGCTTCTGAACCACTCATGATCGGCTGACCGACAACCATACCCTTGTTGGCAATAATGTAACGACGTTCGCCGTCGGCATAACACAGCAGAGCGATGTTTGCGGTACGGTTCGGGTCGTATTCAAGACGCTCGACTTTGGCCGGAACACCGTCCTTGGTACGCTTGAAATCGATCACGCGGTAGGATTGCTTATGGCCGCCACCTTGGTGACGAACAGTAATACGACCGTTGTTGTTACGGCCAGCCTGGCTGTTCTTGCTCTCGACGAGAGCAGCAAACGGCTTGCCCTTGTGCAGATTGGCATTGACAACCTGAACAACAGCGCGACGACCAGGGGAGGTCGGCTTGACTTTAACGAGCGCCATTAGACATTCCCCCCTTCAACGAAATTAATTTCCTGTCCCGGCTTCAGGCTTACATAAGCCTTTTTCCAGCCCTTGCGACGGCCAACGGCACCCTTGAAGCGCTTGACCTTGCCTTTGACGTTGGCGACCTGAACGGACTCAACTTCAACCTTGAACAGCAGCTCAACCGCAGCCTTGATTTCCGGCTTGGTCGCATCGGTTGCGACGCGGAAGATCACCTGCTCATGCTTTTCAGCAATGTAGGTGGCTTTTTCGGAGATCTGCGGTGCCAGCAGCACCTGCATCAGACGTTCTTGATTCATCCCCACATCTCCTCGAACTTAGCCACAGCAGCCTTGGTGACGAGCACCTTGGTGAAGCGAACCAGAGAAACCGGATCAGCCTCCTGGGCTTCGAGCACCAGGACATTGGGCAGGTTGCGCGACGAGAGGTACAGATTTTCGTTCAGCGCATCGGTGATGACCAACAGATTGCCTTCGAGACCCATGTCCTTCAGCTTCTGAGAGAACAACTTGGTCTTCGGAGCATCAACAGAGATGTCATCAACCACAACCAGACGATCCTGACGGGCCAACTCGGAGAGAATCGCAGCCATACCGGCGCGGAACATCTTCTTGTTAACCTTCTGGCTGTAGTTCTGCTCGGGCGAATTCGGGAAGATCCGACCGCCGCCACGCCACAACGGACTGCCATTCGAACCAGCACGAGCACGACCCGTACCCTTTTGGCGCCACGGCTTGGTGGTTGTGTGACGAACTTCAGAGCGATCCTTCTGCTGACTGTCGCCAGAGCGGGCATTTGCCTGATAAGCAACGACGATCTGGTGAACCAGCGCTTCGTTGAAGTCACGACCAAAAAGCACATCAGAAGCCTGCAGCGTCGCAGCTTCCTGACCTTGCTGATTAATTACCTTAAGTTCCATGTTGCCCCCTTATGCCTTGACTGCCGGACGCACAACGACGTCAGCACCCTTGGCGCCCGGTACGGCACCACGAACCAGAAGAAGCTGGCGCTCGGTATCGACGCGAACAACCGTCAGACCCTGCATCGTGGACTGCACATCACCCAAGTGACCAGCCATGCGCTTACCCGGGAAAACACGACCCGGATCCTGCGCCATACCAATAGAACCCGGCGCGTTATGCGACACCGAGTTACCGTGGGTAGCACGATTGGAACTGAAGTTATGACGCTTGATGCCGCCCTGAAAACCCTTACCGATCGAGGTACCGGTCACGTCAACCTTTTGCCCTTCGGCAAAAATGGTGACAGCAACCTGATCGCCAGCCTTGAAAGTGGCCAGCTGCTCGGAATCAATACGGAATTCCTTGAGGACATGCCCGGCTTCCACGCCCGCCTTGGCCAGATGGCCAGCGAGGGGCTTGGAGACGCGCGAGGCACGGCGCTTGCCGAATGCGACCTGAATGGCTGCGTAGCCATCGATCTCCGGCGTTTTGACTTGGGTCACGCGATTGTTGGACACGTCAAGCACAGTTACCGGAATGGACGCACCATCCTCAGCAAAAATGCGAGTCATGCCAACCTTGCGACCAACAAGGCCTAGACTCATGGTTATTCTCCTCATCGCCGGCTGCGATTGGCCGGTCGATGTAAAACAACAAATGGGCAGCCGAAATTGGCCACCCCCGAAAACAGCGGATTATATCCGCAAAACTACAATTACTGCAACTTGATCTCGACGTCCACACCAGCCGGCAGATCCAGCTTCATCAGTGCATCAACAGTTTTATCAGTCGGATCAACGATATCCATCAGACGCAGATGGGTACGAATTTCCAGCTGATCACGGGAAGCCTTGTTAACGTGCGGCGAACGCAGGATGTCGAAACGCTGCTTGCGGGTCGGCAACGGCACCGGACCACGAACGACAGCGCCGGTACGCTTGGCGGTTTCAACAATTTCCTGAGCCGATTGATCGATCAGGCGATAGTCGAAGGCCTTGAGGCGGATACGGATTTTCTGGTTTTGCATTTTTGGCTTCCAAAGAACGATGAGGCAGGTAATAACCTGCCTCGGATTTCACAAAGAACGAATTACTCGATGATTTTGGCAACGACACCGGCGCCGACGGTACGACCGCCTTCACGGATGGCGAAGCGCAGACCTTCTTCCATGGCGATCGGCGCGATCAGCTTAATGGTCATGGCGATGTTGTCACCCGGCATAACCATTTCAACGCCTTCCGGCAGATCGATTGCACCGGTCACATCGGTCGTGCGGAAGTAGAACTGCGGACGATAGCCGTTGAAGAACGGGGTGTGACGACCACCTTCATCCTTGGACAGGATGTACACTTCAGAGGAGAAGTGGGTGTGCGGCTTCACAGAACCCGGCTTACACAGAACCTGACCGCGCTCGACGTCTTCACGCTTCGTGCCGCGCAGCAGTGCGCCAACGTTGTCGCCAGCCTGACCTTGATCCAGCAGCTTACGGAACATTTCAACACCGGTACAGGTGGTCTTGACGGTCGGACGGATACCAACGATTTCGATTTCTTCGCCAACCTTGACCAGACCACGTTCGATACGACCAGTCACCACAGTACCGCGACCAGAGATCGAGAACACGTCTTCAACCGGCATCAGGAACGGCTGATCAACAGCGCGCTCAGGCGTCGGAATGTAGGAGTCCAGCGCATCTGCCAGGCGGAAGATGGACGGTTCGCCGATTTCCGACTGGTCGCCTTCAAGGGCCTTCAGTGCAGAACCGTGAACGATCGGGGTATCGTCGCCCGGGAAGTCGTACTTGGAGAGCAGCTCGCGCAGCTCCATTTCGACCAGCTCAAGCAGCTCGGCGTCGTCAACCATGTCGCACTTGTTCATGTACACCAGAACGTACGGCACACCAACCTGACGGGCCAGCAGGATGTGTTCGCGGGTCTGCGGCATCGGACCGTCAGCAGCGGAACAAACCAGGATTGCGCCGTCCATCTGGGCAGCACCGGTAATCATGTTCTTGACGTAGTCGGCGTGACCTGGGCAATCAACGTGGGCGTAGTGACGATTGGCGGTTTCGTATTCGACGTGCGCGGTATTGATCGTGATACCACGAGCCTTTTCTTCCGGCGCTGCGTCAATCTGGTCATACGCCTTGGCAGCGCCACCAAACTTGGCTGCCAGCACAGTCGTGATAGCAGCAGTCAGCGTGGTCTTGCCATGGTCAACGTGACCGATGGTGCCGACGTTTACGTGCGGCTTGGTACGGTTGAATTTTTCCTTAGCCATTATCAGTTCTCCAGCAATTACTTCTTGTTAATGACAGCCTCGGCGACGTTCTTCGGCGCTTCGGTGTAGTGTTTGAATTCCATCGAGTAGGTGGCACGACCTTGCGACAGCGAGCGCAGAGAGGTCGAATAACCAAACATCTCAGACAGCGGAACTTCAGCCTTGACGAGCTTGATGCCGCCAACCTGATCTTCCATGCCCTGAACGATGCCACGACGCGACGACAGATCGCCCATCACGTTACCCATGTAATCTTCCGGCGTTTCGACTTCGACAGCCATCATCGGCTCGAGCAGCGTCGGGCTAGCCTTCTTCATGCCTTCCTTGAAAGCCATGGAAGCAGCCATGCGGAACGCGTTTTCGTTCGAGTCAACATCGTGGTACGAACCGTCGAACAGCGTGAACTTGACGTCAACCACCGGGAAGCCAGCCAGAACGCCGCTAGTCACCGCATCGCGCAGACCCTTATCGACTGCCGGAATGAATTCGCGCGGAACCACGCCACCCTTGATGGCATCGACGAATTCGTAACCCTTGCCGGCTTCGTTCGGCTCGATCTTGAGCCAAACGTGA
Organism: Dechloromonas sp. TW-R-39-2; assembly: GCF_016864195.1. Taxonomy (NCBI): domain Bacteria; kingdom Pseudomonadati; phylum Pseudomonadota; class Betaproteobacteria; order Rhodocyclales; family Azonexaceae; genus Dechloromonas; species Dechloromonas sp. TW-R-39-2. Next base: position 780,597 of record NZ_CP045202.1, on the reverse strand, counting down.
CCGAACTGACCGCGACCACCAGACTGCTTGACGAACTTGCCTTCTTGCTCGACAGCCTTCTTGATGCATTCACGGTAAGCAACCTGCGGCGCGCCGACGGATGCTTCAACGTTGAATTCACGACGCATGCGATCGACGATGATTTCCAGGTGCAGTTCGCCCATACCGGAAATAATGGTCTGACCGGATTCTTCATCGGTACGGACACGGAAGGACGGATCTTCCTGAGCCAGACGACCCAGTGCCAGACCCATCTTTTCCTGGTCAGCCTTGGTCTTCGGCTCGACAGCAACGTGAATCACCGGCTCCGGGAAAACCATGCGTTCCAGGGTAATGACCTTTTGCGGATCACACAGCGTATCGCCGGTGGTCGCTTCTTTCAGGCCCACGGCAGCGGCGATGTCACCAGCGCGCACTTCCTTGATTTCTTCACGTTGATTAGCGTGCATCTGCAGAATGCGACCCAGACGCTCCTTACGACCCTTGACCGGGTTGTAAATGGTATCGCCAGAGTTAACCACACCGGAATAGACGCGGAAGAAGATCAGCTGACCCACGAACGGGTCGGTCATGATCTTGAATGCCAAAGCAGAGAATGCTTCGTCATCAGCGGCACGGCGCTCGCCTTCGGTTTCGTTCTCGAGAATACCCTTGACCGGCGGAATATCAACCGGCGACGGGAGCAGTTCGATCACGGCGTCAAGCATGCGCTGCACGCCCTTGTTCTTGAAGGCGGTGCCGCACAGCATCGGCTGGATTTCGCAAGCCAGGGTACGCATACGCAGGCCAAGAATGATGTCGGCTTCCGACAGCTCACCCTCTTCCAGGTACTTGTTCATCAGCTCTTCAGAGGCTTCGGCCGCAGCCTCAACCATCTGTTCGCGCCAGGTCTGTGCGTCATCTGCCAGCTCAGCCGGGATGTCGCGCGCATCGTACTTCATACCCTGGGAAGCTTCATCCCAGTAGATGGCCTTCATGCGAACCAGGTCAACAACGCCTTCGAACTTGTCTTCAGCACCGATAGGAATAACGATCGGCACCGGATTTGCCTTGAGGCGCAGCTTGAGCTGCTCGACGACGCGGAAGAAGTTGGCGCCGGAGCGGTCCATCTTGTTCACGAAGGCCAGACGCGGCACGCCGTACTTGTTGGCTTGACGCCAAACAGTTTCGGACTGCGGCTGCACGCCACCCACGGCGCAATACACCATACAGGCAGCATCCAGAACACGCATGGAACGCTCGACTTCGATGGTGAAGTCAACGTGACCCGGGGTGTCGATGATGTTGATGTGGTGCGACGGGAACTGCTTGTCCATCCCGCTCCAGAAACAGGTGGTAGCAGCCGAGGTAATGGTAATACCACGCTCTTGCTCCTGCTCCATCCAGTCCATGGTGGCGGCGCCGTCATGAACTTCACCGATCTTGTGATTAACACCGGTGTAATAGAGGATGCGTTCGGTCGTCGTCGTTTTACCGGCGTCGATGTGGGCGCTGATACCGATATTGCGGTAGCGCTCGATGGGTGTTTTACGTGCCACGATAGGTACCTTTGAAAATTAGAAGCGGAAGTGAGCAAAAGCCTTGTTGGCTTCAGCCATGCGGTGCACTTCGTCACGCTTCTTGACAGCGCCACCACGATTTTCAGCAGCTTCCATCATCTCGGCAGCCAGACGCTGACCCATGGATTTTTCCGAACGCTTGCGGGCAGACTCACGCAGCCAGCGCATGGCCAGCGCGGCGCGACGGGCCGGACGAACTTCAACCGGCACCTGGTAGTTAGCACCACCAACGCGACGGGACTTCACTTCAACCATTGGCTTGACATTGCCCATGGCAGAACCGAAAACTTCGAGCGGATCCTTGCCAGCCTTGGTGGTGATGATTTCGAAAGCACCGTACACGATGCGTTCAGCGACAGACTTCTTGCCGCTTTGCATGATGGCGTTAACGAACTTGGAAACTTCAACGCTACCGAACTTCGGATCCGGCAGGATGTCACGCTTGGGTACTTCACGACGACGGGGCATATTAACCTCTAAATAAACACGATTCAGTTGAAAAGCCGGGCTAGGGTTTTACCCTCCCGGCCTCTCCCGACCGCCCAAAAGGACGGCCACTTACTTAAGCAACCCAGTGGATCAGGCTGCCTTCGGACGCTTGGCCCCGTACTTGGAACGGGACTGCTTACGATCTTTGACGCCTTGGGTATCCAGGGAGCCACGCACGGTGTGGTAACGCACACCAGGCAAATCCTTGACACGACCACCACGAATCAGGACCACAGAGTGTTCCTGCAGGTTATGGCCTTCACCACCGATATAGGAGATGACTTCAAAGCCATTGGTCAGACGAACCTTGCAAACCTTACGCAGAGCGGAGTTTGGCTTCTTCGGGGTCGTCGTATAAACGCGGGTGCAGACACCACGCTTTTGCGGGCATTTCTCAAGAGCAGGAACCTTGCTCTTGGTAACCTCGGCCACACGCGGCTTGCGCACGAGCTGGTTGATGGTCGGCATATCAAACTTCCTTCAACGGCCGGGCACCGGATTAAAAGGTGCGCGACGGCTATTTTGTTATCCAAAGCAGAGACAATGATTAGCCTCTGCCGACAAAGACCATAGATTTTATGGTTGATCAACCCCCATGTCAACGAGACATGGGAGTCGGGTACAGCATCAGGATGCCTGATCAGCGTCCTGTACAACAGTTTCGACTGCCGGAGCTTCACTGACAGACGATGCAGAAGCATTGCCACCGGCAGACTGAGCCTTGCGACTGCGGTGGTAAGCCAAACCGGTACCTGCCGGAATGAGACGTCCGACGATAACGTTTTCCTTGAGACCACGCAGTTCGTCGCGCTTGCCCATGATGGCAGCCTCGGTAAGAACACGCGTTGTTTCCTGGAACGAAGCGGCAGAAATGAACGAGTCGGTCGACAACGATGCCTTGGTAATACCCAGCAGCATGTTGTCGAACGTAGCCGGCAGGCGACCTTCGGCATTGGCACGGTCATTCTCGGCCAGCAGTTCTGCACGCTCGACCTGCTCGGACTTGATGAACTTGGTATCACCCGGCTCAACGATGGTCACGCGGCGCAGCATCTGACGGACAATCACTTCAATGTGCTTGTCGTTGATCTTCACGCCTTGCAGACGATAAACGTCCTGGACTTCATCGGTGATGTAGCGAGCCAGCGCCTCGATACCCTGCAGACGCAGGATGTCGTGCGGATCCGGTGCGCCTTCGACAACCTTTTCACCCTTGTTGACCACTTGACCATCGTGCACCAGAACATGCTTGTCCTTGGAGATGAGGTTTTCGTGCTGCACACCTTCAAGATCGGTGATCACCAGACGCTGCTTGCCCTTCGTGTCCTTACCAAAGCTGATCGTGCCGGTGACTTCGGCCAGAACCGAAGCATCCTTCGGCGTACGGGCTTCGAACAGCTCCGCAACGCGCGGCAGACCGCCGGTAATGTCGCGGGTCTTGGCAGATTCCTGCGGCATACGAGCCAGCACATCACCCACACCAACCTGCTGACCATCAAGCACGGAAATAATCGAGCCGACCTGGAAAGCGATGGAAACTGGGTGGTCGCTGCCTGCAATCTTGACTTCCTGACCGCTCTGGTCAAGCAGCTTGACGACCGGACGAATGCCCTTGGTTGCAGCCTTGCCACCACGTTTGTTGTCGATAACCACCAGCGTGGACAGACCCGTTACATCATCAACCTGCTTGGCAACGGTAACGCCCTCTTCAACGTTTTCGAAGCGAACGGTACCGGCATATTCGGTGACGATCGGACGGGTGTGCGGATCCCACGTAGCCAGCTTGGCACCGGCCTTGACGGACTTGCCGTCATCAGCAGCCAGCGTTGCACCGTACGGTACCTTGTGACGCTCACGCTCACGACCATGGTCGTCGGTAATCAACACTTCGCCAGAACGGGAAATAACAACCTTCTCGCCCTTGGCGCTGGTGACGTAGCGCATGTTGGCGGTAAAGCGAACCGTACCGGCCGACTTGGACTCAACCTGCGAAGCAACTGCAGCACGGGATGCCGCACCACCGACGTGGAAGGTACGCATGGTCAGCTGGGTACCCGGCTCACCGATCGACTGTGCAGCGATAACGCCGACAGCTTCACCGGCATTGACCATCGTGCCGCGACCGAGGTCACGACCGTAACACTGGGCGCACAGACCGTAGCGGGTATCGCAGGTCAGCGGCGTACGAACCTTGACTTCGTCGATACCGAGCTTGTCTATCAGATCAACCAGGTCTTCGTCGAGCATGGTGCCGCCGAAAATAACGGTTTCCTGCGTTTCCGGGTCAATCAGGTCGTCGACCGTGACACGACCGAGAATACGCTCGCGCAACGGTTCGATAACCTCACCGCCTTCAACCAGTGCCTTGACGGCAAAGCCGTTGGTCGTACCGCAATCATCTTCGGTAATGACCAAATCCTGGGTCACGTCGACCAGACGGCGGGTCAGGTAGCCAGAGTTAGCGGTCTTCAACGCCGTATCGGCCAGACCCTTACGAGCACCGTGGGTCGAGATGAAGTACTGGAGAACGTTCAGACCTTCGCGGAAGTTGGTCGTGATCGGCGTTTCGATAATCGAGCCATCCGGCTTGGCCATCAGGCCGCGCATACCGGCCAGCTGACGAATCTGGGCTGCGGAGCCGCGAGCGCCGGAGTCGGCCATCATGTAGATCGAGTTGAACGAATCCTGCTTAACCTTCTTGCCGTGACGGTCAATGGTTTCCTCGTGGCCGAGTTCGTCCATCATCACCTTGGCGACCTGGTCGCCAGTGCGGCCCCAGATATCGACGACCTTGTTATAGCGTTCGCCGTTGGTCACCAGTCCGTTGGTGTATTGCGTTTCGATCTCCTTCACTTCCGCTTCCGCGGCAGCGATGATTTCGTATTTCTTGGCCGGAACCAGCATGTCGTCGGAACAGAAAGAGATGCCGGCGCGGGTCGCCAGGGCATAACCGTTCTGCATCAACTTGTCGGCGAAGACGACGGTTTCCTTGAGGCCACAACGACGGAAGGATTCGTCGATCAGCTTGGAGATTTCCTTCTTCTTCAGCGCGCGGTCCAACACCTTGAAAGGCAGGCCCTTCGGCAGAATCTTGGACAGCAGGGCACGACCGGCCGTGGTTTCGATCCGGACGATTTTCTCTTCCCATTCGCCGTCGACCGCAGAAATCTCGTATTGCGGCAGACGCACAGAGATGCGCGAGTGAACGTCCAACTCCTTGGCGGCCATGGCACGCTCGATTTCGTTGGTATCGGCGAAGTACATACCCTCGCCCTTACCATTGATCTTTTCGCGGGTGGCGTAGTACAGACCCAACACGATGTCCTGCGACGGCACGATGATCGGCTGGCCGTTGGCAGGCGACAGCACGTTGTTCGAGGCCAACATCAAGGTGCGGGCTTCCATCTGGGCTTCGAGCGACAACGGCACGTGGACGGCCATCTGGTCACCGTCGAAGTCGGCATTGAATGCCGCGCAAACCAGCGGGTGCAACTGGATGGCCTTGCCTTCGATCAGGGTCGGTTCGAATGCCTGGATACCGAGGCGGTGCAGCGTCGGTGCGCGGTTCAGCATGACCGGATGTTCGCGGATGACATCTTCGAGGATGTCCCAAACAACCGGTTCCTGACCTTCGACCATCTTCTTGGCTTGCTTGATGGTGGTGGCGTAACCGAGCACTTCCAGCTTGTGGAAGATGAAGGGCTTGAACAGTTCAAGCGCCATCAACTTCGGCAGGCCGCATTGATGCAATTTGAGCTGCGGACCAACCACGATGACCGAACGGCCCGAGTAGTCGACGCGCTTACCGAGCAAGTTCTGACGGAAACGACCGCCCTTGCCCTTGATCATGTCGGCCAGCGACTTGAGCGGACGCTTGTTGGCGCCGGTCATGGCCTTGCCGCGACGACCGTTGTCGAGCAGCGAGTCGACCGATTCCTGCAGCATGCGCTTTTCGTTGCGCACGATGATTTCCGGAGCCTTCAGCTCAAGCAGGCGCTTGAGACGATTATTCCGGTTGATCACGCGGCGATACAAGTCGTTCAGGTCGGACGTGGCGAAGCGGCCACCGTCGAGCGGAACCAGCGGACGCAGGTCCGGCGGCAGCACCGGCAGGACTTCGAGGATCATCCAGTCCGGCTTGATGCCCGACTTCATGAAACCTTCGAGAATCTTCAGACGCTTGGCCAGCTTCTTGTTCTTGGCTTCGGAACCGGTCACTTCCAGTTCGGCACGCAGCGATTCTACTTCGCTCGGCACGTCCAGATTGCGCAGCAATTCGCGAATACCTTCAGCGCCCATCAGCGCCTGGAATTCGTCGCCATGCTCTTCCATCATGTCCAGATACTGCTCTTCGGTCAGCAACTGGGCACGCTGGAGGCTGCTCACCATGCCAGGATCGCAAACGACATAGGCTTCGAAGTACAGGACGCGTTCGATATCGCGCAGCGTCATGTCGAGCACCATGCCGAGACGGGACGGCAGGGACTTCAGGAACCAGATGTGAGCGGTCGGCGAGGCCAGTTCGATGTGACCCATACGGTCACGACGAACCTTGGCCAGCGTCACTTCAACGCCGCACTTCTCGCAGATCACGCCGCGATGCTTGAGGCGCTTGTACTTGCCGCACAGGCACTCGTAATCCTTGATCGGGCCAAAGATCTTGGCACAGAACAGGCCATCACGCTCCGGCTTGAAGGTACGGTAATTGATCGTTTCCGGCTTCTTGACTTCGCCATACGACCAGGAACGGATCTTTTCGGGCGAGGCGAGACCAATGGTAATCGCGTCGAATTCCTCTTCGGCGGTTACCTGCTTGAATAGATCGAGCAATGCTTTCATCGTTTAACTCCTAAGCCCTGAATCAGTAACGTTCCAGATCGATATCGATCGCCAGCGAACGAATTTCCTTGACCAGCACATTGAAGGATTCCGGCATGCCGGCTTCGATCTTGTGCTCGCCCTTGACGATGTTTTCGTACACCTTGGTACGGCCATTCACATCGTCGGACTTCACGGTCAACATTTCCTGCAGCACATAAGATGCGCCGTAGGCTTCGAGTGCCCACACTTCCATTTCACCGAAGCGCTGACCACCGAACTGCGCCTTGCCGCCCAGCGGCTGCTGGGTAACGAGCGAGTACGGGCCGGTCGAACGAGCGTGCATCTTGTCATCGACCAAGTGATGCAGCTTCAGGTAGTGCATGTAGCCAACCGTCACCTGGCGCTCGAATGCTTCGCCGGTACGGCCATCAAACAGGGTCATCTGACCGGACGAAGGCATGCCAGCCAAAGCCAGCATGGCCTTGATTTCGCTGTCCTTGGCGCCATCGAAAACCGGCGTAGCGAACGGCACACCTGACGTCAGGTTACCGGCCATTTCGACGATTTCACCATCCGTCAGTTCTTCAAGGTTTTCAGCCTTGCCGCTGGCGTTGTAGATCTGATCCAGGAACGGACGCAGTTCCTTGGCGGTCGCCTGGGCACGCAGCATGGCACCGATCTTGTGGCCGAGGCCCTTGGCGGCAAGACCGAGGTGAACTTCGAGAATCTGACCGACGTTCATCCGCGACGGCACGCCAAGCGGGTTCAGCACGATGTCGACCGGACTGCCATCTTCCATGTGCGGCATGTCTTCGACCGGCAGAATGCGGGAAACCACACCCTTGTTACCGTGACGACCGGCCATCTTGTCACCCGGCTGCAGGCGACGCTTGACGGCGACATAGACCTTGACCATTTTCTGGACGCCCGGCGGCAGTTCGTCGCCTTGGGTCAGCTTCTTGCGCTTACCTTCGAAAGCCACGTCGAAGTCCTTGCGAGCCTGCTCGAGGCCTTCCTTGACCTGTTCGAGCTGCTGGGCAACTTCTTCATCGGCAACGCGGATGTCGAACCAGTGGTGCGGGTCCATGCCGTCCAGGTAGGACTGCTCGATCAACGAACCCTTGGCCAGCTTCTTCGGGCCGCCATTGGCCTTCTTGCCAACGATCAGACGACCGACACGCTCGAACGCATCGCGTTCGACAATACGCATCTGGTCAGCCAGGTCGAGCTTGTAGTGACGCAGATGCTCGTCGATGATCGACTGGGCACGCTTGTCACGCTCGATACCTTCGCGGGTGAACACCTGAACGTCGATGACGGTACCGGCGATACCCGACGGCACGCGCAGCGAGGTGTCCTTAACGTCCGAAGCCTTTTCACCGAAGATGGCGCGCAGCAGCTTTTCTTCCGGCGTCAGCTGGGTTTCGCCCTTCGGCGTGACCTTGCCAACCAGCACGTCAGCGGCAACCACTTCAGCACCGATGTAGACGATGCCTGATTCATCCAGGCGGGAGAGCTGGGTTTCACCAAGCGAGGCGATGTCGCGGGTAATTTCTTCAGGACCGAGCTTCGTGTCGCGAGCAACAACCGTCAGTTCCTCGATGTGGATCGAGGTGTAGCGGTCTTCGGCAACGACGCGTTCGGAGATCAGAATCGAGTCTTCGAAGTTGTAGCCGTTCCACGGCATGAAGGCGATCAACATGTTCTGACCCAGAGCCAGCTCGCCCTTGTCAGTCGATGCGCCGTCAGCCACGACATCGCCGCGAGCGATCTTGTCGCCGACGCGGACCAGCGGACGCTGATTGATGTTGGTGTTCTGGTTGGAACGGGTGTACTTGACCAGATTGTAGATGTCGACGCCGACTTCACCAGCAACGGTTTCGTTGTCGTTCACACGGACCACAACACGGCCGGCATCAACGTAATCAACCATACCGCCACGGCGGGCAACGACGGCCGTACCGGAGTCGACCGCAACAGTGCGTTCGATGCCGGTACCGACCAGCGCCTTTTCCGGACGCAGGCAAGGAACAGCCTGACGCTGCATGTTGGCGCCCATCAATGCGCGGTTCGCGTCATCGTGTTCAAGGAACGGAATCAGCGAGGCAGCAACGGAAACGATCTGACCCGGCGCAACGTCCATGTACTGGACGCGTGACGGTTCAGCCAGGATGGTTTCACCCTTTTCACGGCAAGTCACCAGATCATCGTTCAGACAGCCAGCATCATCGAGACCGGCATTGGCCTGGGCAACCACGTAGTTACCTTCTTCAATGGCCGAGAGGTACTCGATTTCGTTGGTCACCTTGGAATCGACCACCTTGCGGTAAGCCGTTTCGATGAAGCCGTAATCATTGACGCGGGCAAAGAGAGCCAGCGAATTGATCAGACCAATGTTCGGACCTTCCGGCGTTTCGATCGGGCAAACACGACCGTAGTGGGTCGGATGCACGTCGCGCACTTCGAAGCCGGCACGCTCACGGGTCAAACCGCCCGGGCCAAGTGCGGAAACACGACGCTTGTGCGTAATTTCCGACAGCGGGTTGGTCTGGTCCATAAACTGCGACAACTGGCTGGAGCCAAAGAATTCCTTGATTGCAGCACTGATCGGCTTGGCATTGATCAGGTCGTGCGGCATCAGGTTGTCGGATTCGGCTTGCGACAGGCGCTCCTTGACGGCGCGCTCAACGCGAACCAGACCGGCGCGGAACTGGTTTTCGGCCAGTTCGCCAACGGAACGGACACGGCGGTTGCCGAGGTGGTCGATGTCGTCGATTTCCCCGCGGCCATTGCGCAGTTCGACCAGGATCTTGATGACTTCAACGATATCGCGCGGCGACAACGTCAGTTGCTCGCGAACCTCGGCATTGGCGCCGAGCGGCTTGATCTTGGCAGCCAATGCATTGGCATCGGCTTCGGTCATGTTTTCGCACAGTGCACGAGCACCGTACGGCATCAGACTGACCAGATCCTGGATCGCCGGCAGCGAGAAGCCCGAGCCTTCGGCCAGGTTTTTCAATGCAGCTTCAGCCTTGGAGGCCAGGCTCTTGACCATGACCTTGAACTCGGTCACATCCTGACGCGACAAGCGGCGATTGAACTTCATCCGGCCGACGCCGGAGAGGTCGTAGCGTTCGTCAGAGTAGAACAAGCCGTTGAAGAGGATTTCGACAGACTCTTCGGTCGGTGGCTCACCCGGACGCATCATGCGGTAGATGGCTACGCGGGCGGCCTGGCGGGAAGCCGTTTCGTCGGCACGCAAGGTGTTGGAAATGAATGCACCGCGGTCGAGTTCGTTCGTGTAGAGCGTCTCAAGCGTGGTGATATCTGCTTCGCGCAGATTGGCCAACAGCGTTTCGGTGATTTCATCGTTGGCATTGGCAACAACTTCGCCGGTTGCCTTGTCGATGATGTTCTTGGCGATGACGCGGCCGAGAATGAACTCTTCCGGGACGGCGATCTGGTTCAGACCTGCTGCAGCGATATCGCGGATGTGCTTGGCGGTAATCCGCTTGTCCTTGGCGACAATGACCTTGCCATCCGGAGCGACGAAATCGAAGCGGGCGATTTCACCACGCAGACGCTCAGGAACGAGCGTGAACTCAACCTTCTCTTTGCCGAGCAGGAAGGTGTCAAAATCAAAGAATTGATCAAGAATTTCTTCCGAGCTCATGCCGATGGCCTTGAGCAGCGTGGTCACAGGCATCTTGCGACGACGGTCAACACGGAAGAACAGTGTGTCCTTCGGGTCGAATTCAAAGTCCAGCCACGAGCCGCGATACGGAATGATCCGTGCAGAGAAAAGCAGCTTGCCGGAACTGTGCGTCTTGCCCCGGTCGTGCTCGAAGAACACGCCTGGTGAACGATGCAACTGGGAAACGATAACGCGTTCCGTACCGTTGATCACGAAAGAGCCATTCGTGGTCATGAGCGGAATTTCGCCCATGTACACTTCCTGCTCCTTCACTTCCTTCACGGTATCAGGTGCCTCGCGATCCATGATGACCAAGCGCACTTTAGCGCGCAACGACGAGGCGTAGGTCAGGCCGCGCTGATGACATTCAGTAACATCGAATGCCGGCTCGCCAAGCATGAAGCTGACGAATTCAAGGCGGGCATTACCGGAATGGGAAACGATCGGGAAAATCGAGGTAAACGCAGCCTGCAGGCCCTCGTTCTTGCGCTTTTCGGCGGGCACGTCGGCTTGCAGGAAAGCAGTGAAGGACTCGAGCTGGGTCGCAAGCAGGAAAGGTACGTCGAGCACGTTGGCGCGCTTGGCGAAGCTTTTGCGGATGCGTTTCTTCTCGGTAAAGGAGTAAGTCATGGTAACTCCGGAAGGAAAAAATCAAAGGTTGAACCTGTCGAAACAGGCAAACGCAAACAGGCTCGCCTCCCTGAACGGGATACGGAGAGCACGGTTTGCGTTTGCCAGTTGGCGTTATTCAAGTTCGTTGCTAGGTTCTATCTGACCTGTAGTACAAAGCACAAAAGGGCTGGCGACATTGTCACCAGCCCACTCGCACTCAGTCGATTACTTAACTTCGACCTTGGCGCCTGCGTCTTCGAGTTGCTTCTTGAGGGCTTCTGCATCAGCCTTGGAAACACCTTCCTTGACCGGCTTCGGAGCACCATCAACCAGATCCTTGGCTTCCTTGAGGCCCAGACCGGTCACTGCGCGAACGACCTTGATGACTTCAACCTTCTTGTCGCCGGCACCAGCCAGGATCACGGTGAATTCGGTCTGCTCTTCAGCAGCGGCAGCAGCACCACCAGCCGGGCCAGCAACGGCGACGGCAGCAGCGGAAACACCAAACTTCTCTTCGAACGCCTTAACCAGGTCGTTCAGTTCCATAACGGTCAGGGCGCCAACGGCTTCCAGAATGTCTTCTTTGTTAATTGCCATTTCAAATAACTCCTAAATCAGTTCGTAAGCGGTACGGTTAAGCAGTGGCTTCTTCGCGCTGTGCAGCCAGTGCTGCCAGGCCACGGACAAAGCCGGCGACCGGAGCTTGCATGACGTACAGCAGCTTGGAGAGCAGCTCTTCGCGGCTCGGGACGGACGCGAGCGCCTGCACACCAGCCTTATCGAGCACTTGGCCAGCGTAAGAGCCAGCCTTGAGCACGAGCTTGTCGTTGGTTTTTGCGAAGTCGTTGAGAACTTTCGCAGCAGCGACCGGATCGGTAGAGACGCTGTAAATCAGCGGCCCGACCATTTGGTCAGCCAGGCCAGCGAACGAAGTGCCCGCGACCGCGCGACGTACCAAGGTATTCTTCAACACACGCAGGTAAACGCCAGATTCGCGTGCCTTTTTACGCAGTACGGTGAGGTCAGTGACCTCGATACCACGGTATTCGGCAATCACGATGGTCTGTGCGTTGGCCACTTGTGCCGACACCTCAGCTACAACCGCTTTTTTGTCGTTCAGATTGAGACCCACAGGTCTTTCCTCCTTTCAAGTCATAACACGACGGGAAAAATTCCCGCCGCACCTACGGCGACCTGAACCAGAAGCTATGCTTTGTGTTGCCACTCAGCAGAAAATCTTGTTCTGGGACACCGTCTGCGCAGGTTGCTTTCGCGATTAAGCACCGGAAACCGGGGCGCCTGCGGTCTTTGACGATCCGCCGACCCTGCCAAAGCAGGAATCAGCGGCCCAAAGTACTTTTAGCCAGCCAGCGTGGCCTGGTCGACGCGAACGCCGGGACCCATCGTGGAAGCAACGGCCACCTTGCGCAGGTATTGACCCTTGGAGGAGGCCGGCTTGGCCTTCGTCAGGGCTTCAACCAATGCCTTCAAGTTACGCTCGAGATCTTCAACAGCGAAGGAAGCGCGACCGATGGTAGCGTGAATGATACCGGCCTTGTCGGTGCGGTACTGCACCTGACCAGCCTTGGCGTTCTTGACGGCGGTAGTGACATCCATCGTCACGGTACCCACCTTCGGATTCGGCATCAAGCCGCGCGGACCAAGGATCTGGCCGAGTTGACCGACGATGCGCATTGCATCCGGCGTAGCGATGACGATATCGAAATCCATCTTGCCAGCCTTGATGTCGGCAGCCAGATCATCGAAACCGACGACTTCGGCACCAGCAGCCTTGGCGGCTTCAGCCTTTTCGCCCTGGGCAAAAACAGCAACGCGAACCGACTTACCGGTACCGGCCGGCAGAACGACGGAACCACGAACAACCTGATCGGATTTACGTGCATCAACGCCAAGGTTGACCGCGACGTCGATCGACTCGTCGAACTTGGCAGTTGCTGTTTCCTTGGCCAGCGTCAGCGCTTCCTGAACCGGATACGCCTTCTGGGCAACGATCTTGCCCTGCAGGGCTTTTTGTTTTTTGGTGAGCTTTGCCATGATTACAGACCCTCTACGGTGATACCCATCGAGCGGGCGGAACCAGCAATCGTGCGCACCGCTGCATCCATATCGGAAGCAGTCAGATCGGGCAACTTGGCCTTGGCGATGTCTTCAGCCTGGGCACGGGTGATTTTGCCAACCTTGTCGGTATGCGGCTTGGCCGAACCGGACTTGATACCGGCAGCCTTCTTGATCAGGATCGTTGCCGGCGGGGTCTTCATCACGAATGTGAAAGACTTGTCGGCAAACGCGGTGATCACAACCGGAATCGGCAGACCCGGCTCAACACCTTGAGTCTGGGCATTGAATGCCTTGCAGAACTCCATGATGTTCAGACCGCGCTGACCCAGGGCAGGACCAATCGGGGGTGACGGATTTGCTTTGCCGGCTGGCACTTGCAACTTGATGTAGCCAATAATTTTCTTGGCCATAGTAGCTCCTCAATGATGAGTATTAACGCGCCTTCGGAGGCCTAAGCGCCCTACCAACACTCCTCTTGCCGAAAAAATGGGTTTTCGGCTAACCCTTGAAACTCAAGCTCAGGCTTTTTCGACCTGGGCAAACTCCAGCTCAACCGGCGTTGCACGACCGAAGATGGTCACAGAAACGCGCAGGCGATTTTTTTCATAATTGACGTCTTCGACAGCACCATGAAAGTCGGTAAACGGACCTTCCTTGACACGAACCACCTCGCCAACTTCAAACAGCACTTTCGGACGCGGCTTTTCAACGCCCTCTTGCATTTGCTGCATGATTTTTTCGACTTCCTTTTCAGAAATCGGCGTCGGACGATTTGCCGTACCACCAACAAATCCCGTCACTTTCGGCGTGTTCTTGACAAGGTGCCAAGAGTCATCATCCATTTCCATTTCGCACAGGACATAGCCCGGGAAAAACTTGCGCTCGGAAATAGCCTTCTGACCACCCTTCATTTCAACCACTTCTTCGACCGGCACCAGAATGCGACCGAATTTTTCTTCCATCCCCAAACGCGTAATACGCTCCATGATGGCGCGCATTACACTTTTCTCGAAGCCGGAATAGGCATGTACGACGTACCAGCGTTTGCTCATGATTTCTTCCAGCCCAGCACGATATCGTAGAGAAGCCACTCAAGGCTCTTATCGGTCAAATAAAGGAAAATCGCCATAACCACAACAAACGCAAAAACAGCAGCGGTGGTTTGAACGGTTTCCTTGCGGGTCGGCCAAACAACTTTCTTGGCCTCAATCACCGCCTCATTTGCAAACGCAAAAAAGCGCTGACCCGGCTCAGTTTTCCAAGCCACAGTCACCGCAAGCGCAAACCCGACGAGAACCGCCAGGACACGCAAAATCATTGCCTGCTCGGATAGCAGGTAAAAACCAGCCACACCAGACACCAGAATCAGCAGTGCCAGCGTGAACTTGACCTTGTCAGCCATGACGTTCGCGATCTTTAAAGAGAGTGGCAGGGGCGGAGGGAATCGAACCCCCGACCTTCGGTTTTGGAAACCGGCGCTCTACCAATTGAGCTACACCCCTGCGGCAGAAACATCAAGGCGCCTCGGTTGCCCGCGGCGCCCCAACTACAAAACTACTTTCGATTACTCGATGATTTTGGCAACGACACCGGCGCCGACGGTACGACCGCCTTCACGGATGGCGAAGCGCAGACCTTCTTCCATGGCGATCGGTGCGATCAGCTTGATGGTCATGGCGATGTTGTCGCCCGGCATAACCATTTCAACGCCTTCCGGCAGATCGATTGCACCGGTCACGTCGGTCGTGCGGAAATAGAACTGCGGACGATAGCCGTTGAAGAACGGGGTGTGACGACCACCTTCATCCTTGGACAGGATGTACACTTCAGAGGAGAAGTGGGTGTGCGGCTTCACAGAACCCGGCTTACACAGAACCTGACCGCGCTCGACGTCTTCACGCTTCGTGCCGCGCAGCAGTGCGCCAACGTTGTCGCCAGCCTGACCTTGATCCAGCAGCTTACGGAACATTTCAACACCGGTACAGGTGGTCTTGACGGTCGGACGGATACCAACGATTTCGATTTCTTCGCCAACCTTGACCAGACCACGTTCGATACGACCAGTCACCACAGTACCGCGACCAGAGATCGAGAACACGTCTTCAACCGGCATCAGGAACGGCTGATCAACAGCGCGCTCAGGCGTCGGAATGTAGGAGTCCAGCGCATCTGCCAGGCGGAAGATGGACGGTTCGCCGATTTCCGACTGATCGCCTTCAAGGGCCTTCAGTGCGGAACCGTGAACGATCGGGGTGTCGTCGCCCGGGAAGTCGTACTTGGAGAGCAGCTCGCGCAGCTCCATTTCGACCAGCTCAAGCAGCTCGGCGTCGTCAACCATGTCGCACTTGTTCATGTACACCAGAACGTACGGCACACCAACCTGACGGGCCAGCAGGATGTGTTCGCGGGTCTGCGGCATCGGGCCGTCAGCAGCGGAACAAACCAGGATTGCGCCGTCCATCTGGGCAGCACCGGTAATCATGTTCTTGACGTAGTCGGCGTGACCCGGGCAATCAACGTGGGCGTAGTGACGATTGGCGGTTTCGTATTCGACGTGCGCGGTATTGATCGTGATACCACGAGCCTTTTCCTCCGGCGCCGCGTCAATCTGGTCATACGCCTTGGCAGCGCCACCAAACTTGGCTGCCAGCACAGTCGTGATGGCAGCAGTCAGCGTGGTCTTGCCATGGTCAACGTGACCGATGGTGCCGACGTTTACGTGCGGCTTGGTACGGTTGAATTTTTCCTTAGCCATTCCAGTTCCTCAATAATCAAATAAGCAAAAAAGCCAGAATCCAAGCTAATCGGTGGTGCCCATGGGCAGGATCGAACTGCCGACCTCTCCCTTACCAAGGGAGTGCTCTACCACTGAGCCACATGGGCCTACCTTAAAACTTCAGCCGTACCGCGTCGTGGAGCGGGTGAAGGGAATCGAACCCTCGTCTTAAGCTTGGAAGGCTTCAGCTCTACCATTGAGCTACACCCGCTTAACCCTTGCCCGCAGCACAGGCCGCTACAGCATTAAATCTGGTGGAGGGGGAAGGATTCGAACCTTCGAAGGCAGAGCCGACAGATTTACAGTCTGTTCCCGTTGACCGCTTGGGTACCCCTCCGGGAGAACGCAGGATTATCCACACTCCAAAGCAGACTGTCAACACCCTGACAAAGAAAAAGCCGACCAAAGTCGGCTTTTCTGTGCGGCAGCCAGCGAATTACTTCTGGGCCAGAATCCAGGCAACCAGTTTCTTGGCTTCGTCATCGGTGACATTGTTCGGCGGCATCGGGATTTCGCCCCAAGCGCCCTTGCCACCAGCCTTGACCTTTGCGGCAAGCATGGCCGGAGCCTTGGCATCGCCCTTGTACTTTGCAGCTACATCCTTATAAGCCGGGCCAACTACTTTTTTGTCGATGGTATGGCAGGCCATGCAATTCTTGGCCTTGGCAAGGGCTTCATCAGCCTGGGCCTGGCCGGCCATCACAATACCTGCAGCAGCCATCATGGCAACATAAACAGCTTTCATTATCTCGCTCCATTACGGGTTAGTGGACACATCAACGACAGATGATAAGACCGTTTTTCGTCGCACGCAAACGGCGGCCACGGGAAAAGCAAACGCACCGGCACTCCTTGCTGCAAGCGCCAAGTCATCTTGTCACACGGGAAGCAAAAGCCAGCAAGCCTCCCGCACAAACAAATAACGCGCCAAACAGTCGATTTTGATGCCGAAGCGCCCCGGGATCCTGCATCCAGCCACCCAGCCTGGCCGCCGCGATGGCATAAGCTGACATCACAAGAACATCTGTCAGGCACAGGGTCGCTGCAATCGTCAGATACTGGGGCAACTGCGCACTCGCCGGATCAATAAACTGGGGAACCAGTGCTCCGACAAAAATAACCGCTTTCGGGTTGGTCAAATTGACCAGCAACCCCTGCAGGAAGAGCCTGTCACCCCGAACATACTGCGCCATTTGGCCGACCGGCGCCGGTGGTGCGCGCCATTTCTGCACACCTAGCCAAACGAGATAGCCCGCCCCGACACTTTTGACCAGCCCGAACGCCAGTTCCGAACCTGCCAGCAGGGCACCAACACCAACAGCAATGACGGCAATATGCGTCAGGATCGCTACCTGCAAACCCAGAATCACAAGCAGCGCCCGCCGATACCCCAAAAGCATTCCCGTACTCATGCTGATCACAGCACCGGGGCCGGGCGTGACGGCGATCAGTATCGCCGCCAGCAAAAAACCGATCCAGACAGCGAAAGTCACTTCCGGCGCTGAATCTGTGTTACGTCACGCACCGCCCCCTTGTCGGCCGAGGTTGCCATCAGCGCATACGCCTGCAATGCAGCCGATACAACGCGCTGGCGGTCAGCCGGCTTCCAGGCAGCTTCGCCCCTGGCTTCCATTGCAGCACGACGCTCAGCCAACTCGCCATCGGAAACGAGCAACTGAATACGCCGATTCGGAATATCGATCTCGATGCGATCACCTTCCTCAACCAGGCCAATCGCACCACCATCCGCCGCTTCCGGCGAGGCATGGCCAATCGACAGACCTGACGTACCGCCAGAGAAACGACCATCAGTGAGCAATGCGCATTCCTTGCCCAACCCCATCGACTTCAGATAGGAGGTCGGGTAAAGCATTTCCTGCATACCCGGACCACCCTTGGGGCCTTCGTAGCGAATCACCACGACATCGCCGGCCACCACTTTGCCGGCCAGAATGTTGTCGACCGCGGCATCCTGGCTTTCAAAAACCCGTGCCCGACCATTGAATTTCCAGATCGATTCATCGACCCCTGCTGTTTTGACGATGCAGCCGTCCACTGCAATATTGCCGTAGAGCACCGCCAGGCCGCCATCTTGCGAATAGGCATTGGCCTTGTTGCGAATACAGCCCTTGGTCCGGTCCAGATCCAGCTCGTTGAAACGTCGATCCTGCGAAAAAGCCGTCTGGGTAGGAACGCCACCAGGCGCAGCCTTGAAAAACTCATGCACCTTGACATCGTGTTCGCGCACTACATCCCAGCGATCAATCGCCTCACCCAGCGTACGCGCATGGACATTCGGCACATCGCGATGAATCAGACCGGCACGGTCGAGCTCACCGAGAATCCCCATGATGCCACCGGCCCGATGCACATCTTCGATATGGTATTTATCCGTCATCGGCGCGACCTTGCACAAACAAGGCACGGAGCGGGAAATGCGATCAATGTCGGCCATCGTGAAATCGACGCCCGCTTCCTGTGCTGCGGCCAGGATATGTAACACGGTGTTGGTCGACCCGCCCATCGCCACATCAAGGGTCATGGCATTCTCAAAGGCGGCCTTCGGAGCGATCGAACGCGGCAGGACCGAAGCATCGTCCTGTTCGTAGTAGCGCTTGCACAACTCGACGATCTGACGACCGGCACGCAGGAACAGTTGTTTGCGATCGGCATGGGTAGCGACCACCGTGCCGTTGCCCGGCAGGCTGAAGCCCAGTGCCTCGGTCAGGCAATTCATCGAATTGGCAGTAAACATGCCGGAGCACGAACCGCAAGTCGGGCAAGCAGAGCGCTCGATCTCATCCAGATCGGCCTGGGACACGGAGCTGTCGGCAGCCTTGACCATGGCATCAACCAGATCAAGGTGAACCACCTGACCCTGCAGCTTGGTCTTGCCGGCTTCCATCGGGCCGCCGGACACGAAAATCACCGGAATATTGAGGCGCATGGCAGCCATCAGCATGCCCGGGGTAATCTTGTCGCAGTTGGAAATGCAAACCATCGCGTCGGCACAGTGGGCGTTAACCATGTACTCGACCGAGTCGGCGATCAAATCGCGGCTCGGCAGCGAGTAAAGCATGCCGCTGTGGCCCATGGCGATACCGTCGTCGATCGCAATGGTATTGAATTCCTTGGCCACGCCGCCCGCTGCTTCGATTTCGCGAGCCACCAGCTGCCCCATATCCTTCAGATGGACGTGACCCGGAACGAACTGGGTAAAGCTGTTGACCACGGCAATGATCGGCTTGCCGAAGTCACCGTCTTTCATGCCGGTTGCGCGCCACAGCGAGCGGGCACCAGCCATGTTGCGGCCGTGGGTGGAAGTGCGGGAACGATACTGGGGCATGAATCTCTCCGTCTAAAACTGTGCGCTGACTCGATGTCATGGCGCGCGAACTATAATCAGCTAATTCTAGCCCACTCTGCGCCTTCGATGCTTCTCCATCCCCAGTTCGACCCCGTCGCTTTTTCACTTGGGCCGCTCTCGGTACGCTGGTACGGTTTGATGTACCTCGTCGCCTTCGTTCAATTTATTTTGCTCGGTCGCTACCGAATCGGCACCCGTCGCTCGATTCTCACGGTCGACCAGCTCGACGACCTGCTTTTCTACGGCATGCTCGGCGTCATTCTGGGCGGCAGGCTCGGACAAGTCCTGTTTTACGAGCCGGGTTACTATTTTTCACACCCGCTTGAAATCATCGCCGTCTGGAAAGGTGGCATGAGTTTTCATGGTGGCTTCCTCGGCGTCGTCATCGCCCTGGGCTTATGGGCCCGCAAAAACTCGCTGGCCTGGCTGGCCGTGACCGACTTTGTCGCGCCCCTCGTCCCGCTCGGCCTCGCTGCGGGGCGCGTCGGCAATTTCATCAACGGCGAGCTTTGGGGCCGGGTGGCCGACCAAAGTCTGCCGTGGGCCATGGCCTTTCCACAATCCGGCGACTTGCAGCCCCGCCATCCCTCGCAGCTCTATCACGTGGGCCTGGAAGGCCTGGCACTCTTCATCATCCTGTGGGTCTTTGCCCGGCACGAACGGCCACGCGGCGCCCTGACCGGTGCAGGCCTGGCCGGCTACGGCTTTTTCCGTTTTATTACCGAATATTTCCGCGAACCGGATGCCGGCATCTTTGGCCAGTCCTACACCATCAGCATGGGCCAGTGGTTGTCGTTGCCGATGCTGGCCGTCGGCCTGCTCCTGCTTTGGAGCGCCTACCGCCGACGCACCTGAGGGGTGCGCAAGCATCCTGCGAAGGCTTTATAATTATGAATTACCTCGCTTAATCAATGACAGGAATCACGCTCATGCAACGTCCCTTCAAGGTTCTCGGTATTCAGCAAATCGCCATCGGCGGCCCATCCAAGGAAAAGCTGCGCACCCTGTGGGTCGAGAAATTCGGCCTCGAAATCACCAGCACCTTCGTCTCCGAACGCGAAAATGTGGACGAAGACATCTGCGCCATGGGCACCGGCCCGTTCAAGGTCGAAGTCGACCTGATGCAGCCGCTCGACCCGGAAAAGAAACCTGCTGTACACACCACGCCGCTCAACCACGTCGGCCTGTGGATCGACGACCTGCCCAAGGCGGTCGAATGGCTTTCAGCCAACGGCGTACGTTTTGCCCCGGGCGGCATCCGCAAGGGCGCCGCCGGTTTTGACATCACTTTCCTGCACCCGAAGGGCAATGAAGAATTTCCGATCGGTGGCGAGGGCGTGCTGATCGAACTGGTGCAAGCCCCGCCGGAAGTCGTTTCGGCTTTTGCAAAACTGGCTGCCCAGTAAGGTAGACCGTGGCGGACAACCCGGACGACAGTCTCGAGGAAACACGGGCAGCGCTTGCCCCGACACTGGATGCAACTGCTGCCATCCTGCCCTTGCTTGTCCGCCCGAAACCGCCACGCTTCGACCCCGGCCTGAACGAACGCTGGCAAGCCGCCTGCAAACGGCTGAGCAGCGCCTGGTCCGAGCGCCACACGGGCGACATGGATGCCATCCGCTCAGCCATCTTCTCACTGCTCGCAATTGCGCTCGAAAGCAAAGACACCAACGTTCTACGCCTGAGCGAAGCTCTGGCCAGCGCCTGCGACCGCCTTGAAGACCCAACGCCGCCCTTGCGCACGATTGCTGCCTTGAGCGCCTGCATCGAGTGCCTGGGGGACTACGGCGGACTGGAGCACGATGCCTTCATGGAGCGTGCCGCTCATTTCGCCGGACGCCTCGAGGCCAGTGCCGCAGCGGCGGTGTACACCCGCTCGGCCATCCTTGACCGGCTTTTTGTCAGCGAAGCCCGCGACAAGATCGAGCGCCTGCATGATGCGCTCTCAGCTTTACCGCCCGACGCCTACGCCCTGAAGACAGAAACCGAAGATCTGATCCAGCAGGCGGAGCATCTCGAACTATGGGGCATCGTGCAAATGGGCCACCAACTGCTGCGCCTGGTTACCGAACATAACGACCTGGACAATGATCAGACGCGTGCAGCAATCCTCGATCTGCTGCACGCACTCGACACGGCGATTGATGCGGTCGACGTCTGAAAACAGCGATATTCGATGCTGGATCAGGCGTCCGTCCCGGGCGTCGTCTTAAAAACAAACGCCGCCCGTTCGACATCGCAGACCCAGACCAGGCCATCGCCGTAATGCCCGGTTCTGGCCACTTCGGTAATGCAGTTGAACAAGCTTTCGGCAACCTCGTCGGGGGCCACGATTTCGACCCTGACCTTCGATGTGTAATCGGTCAGCTCATCCCGGATCTTGACCCGGGCCGAGACATGGCGGACCGGTGCGCTGCACCCTTCCACCTTGGTCACCGTCATGCCGGGAAAGCCGGGCATGGCCATCAGCGCATCGCGCAAAGCCGCCAGTTTATTGGGGCGAATCACCGCCTTGATCTCTTTCATGCTTCGATTTTCTCCTCGTCAAACCAGCGGTAAATGGTTGGCAGGACCAGCAAGGTCAGCAACGTACAGGTAATCAGGCCACCAATCACGACAATGGCCAGCGGCCGCTGAACTTCCGAGCCCGGCCCGCTCGAGAACAGGAAGGGAATCAGGCCGAGCATGGCGACGGTCGCCGTCATCATGACCGGACGGAAACGCAAGGTCGCCCCTTCGATCACGGCTTCCTGCACCGTTCGCCCGTCTTCCCGCAAACCGCGGATGTACGAAACCAGGACGACGCCGTTCAGCACGGCAATGCCCCACAGCGCAATAAAACCGACCGATGCCGGCACCGACAGGTACTCACCGGAAAGGAACAGGCCGATGATCCCGCCGATTGACGCAAAGGGCAGCACGGTGATGATCAGCGTGGCAAAGCGCAGCGAATTGAACAGCAGGAACAGCAGGAAGAAGATGGCAGCGATGGTGATCGGAATAATCACCGTCAAATGGCCGAGCGCCCGCTCCATGTTCTGGAACTGCCCACCCCATTCAAGGTAATAACCTTCCGGCAACTTGATCTGGGCCTCGACCTTCTGCTGCAACTCGGCCACAAAACTGCCCAGGTCGCGATCCTTGACGTTCACACCGATCACGATGCGACGCTTGCCCAACTCACGCGAGATCTGCGCCGGACCATCCTGGACCCGAATCCGGGCAACATCTGTGAGGCGCACCTGCGCGCCGTTCGGCGAGGTAATCAGAACATTCGAGATCGCTTCGACATTGTTGCGGAAACGCTCAGGCAAACGAACCACGCCGGGAAAACGTCGTTCTCCTTCAAAAATCTCGGTCACCACCTTGCCGCCGATGGCTGTTTCCAGCACATCGTTCACATCGGACACATTCAAGCCAAGCCGGGCAATCGCCTGGCGATCGATATCAACCGACAAATATTGCTGGCCGCTGACCCGCTCGATACGCAAATCCTGAGCGCCCTGCAAGGTCTGGGCAACCTTGCCGATCTGTCCGGCGACTTTCTTGAGTTGATCCAGGTCATCGCCAAAAACCTTGACGGCAATATCCGAACGTACCCCGGTGACCATTTCATCGACCCGGTCCGAAATCGGCTGGGCCATGACCACCTGCACACCGGGCAACACCTTCAGCTTTTCACGCATCGCATCCTGGATATCGTCCTGCGACCAGCCAGACGGCCACTCGCTGCGCGGCTTCAAACTGACAATCGGCGTCGACTCATTCGGCCCCTGCGGATCAGCCGGCGATTCGCCGCGCCCGACACCCGACACGGCCGATTTGACGCCAGGCACTTGCATGACCAGACGCATCGCCTCCATTTCCATCTTGATCGACTCTTCAAGCGAAATATTGGGAACGCGATTGATCCCCGGCACAACCGAACCTTCCTTCATTTCCGGAATAAATGCCGTACCGAGAAAAGGCAGGGTCGCCACCGTCAGGCCGAAGGCAACAACGGCCGCCGCAACGGTCTTGCGCTCATTGGCCAGCGTCCAGTGCAGCATTTTCAGATAGCGCTGCTTCATCGCGGCAATCAGACGAGTGTCATGGTCGCCATCATGGGCTGGCGGCTTGAGCAAGTAGGTCGACATGACCGGCGTCAACGTCAGCGACAGAACCAGCGAAATAGCCAGCGCAATCGCGATCGTATAAGCCAGCGGGGCAAACATCTTGCCTTCCATGCCCTGCAAGGTCATCAGCGGCAGGAACACCAGGATGATGATGCCAACGCCGAAAATAACCGGCGTCGCCACCTCGACCACAGCATGCAGAATGATGCGCAACTGGCTTTCTCCTGTCTTGGCCTTGCGGCCAAGTTGGAGGAAGGCGTTTTCGACAACGACCACGGAACCGTCCACCATCAAGCCGATGGCGATAGCCAAACCCCCGAGCGACATCAGGTTGGCCGAAATACCCAGCTTGTTCATCGCCACGAAGGTAAGCAACGGCGTCAGCACCAGTGTCGCGACAACAATCAGCGAAGAGCGCACATCGCCGAGAAACAGGAAAAGCACGACGACAACCAGCAACACGCCTTCGAGCAGCACCTTTGTCACGGTCCACAGTGCGGCATCGACCAATTCCGAACGATCATAGTAATCGACGATCTTCAGGCCATCCGGCAACATGCCCTTGGCGTTGATTTCAGCCACTCGCTCCTTGATCTTGCCGACGACCGCCTTGGCGTTTCCGCCGGAGAGCATCATCACTACGCCACCGACAGCCTCCGTCGTGCCGTTCTTGATCACCGCCCCCTGCCGTACCTCGTGCCCGATCTGAACTTCAGCCACATCACGCACGTAGACCGGGACACCGTCCTTCTCGCGCAAGACGATGACGCGCAAGTCTTCCAGATCCTTGACCAGACCGACACCGCGAATCAGATACTGCTCGGCATACTGCGGCAGCACGCCGCCGCCGGCATTGGCATTGTTGCGCCCGACCGCCTGATAAACATCGGCAATGCTCAAGCCGAAATGACGCAGCCGGTCAGGATTGACCAACACTTGATACTGTTTGGCAAAACCGCCCTGCGAATTGATCTCGGCAACCCCGGGAATCGAGCGCAACAGCGGACGTACGACCCAATCCTGAGCCGTCCGGCGCTGCATCAACTCTTCCTCGGTCAACGCCCGGTCACCATCATCGGGGCGCTCAAGCGTGTATTGGTAGACCTCGCCCAAGCCCGTCGATACCGGGCCCAACACCGGTGAAATACCGGGCGGCAAGCGCGTACCGACTTCAAGCAAGCGCTCCATGACCAGCTGGCGGGCAAAATACAAATCGGTCTTGTCAGTAAAAACCAGGGTAATCAGCGACAAACCCGGCTTGTTCAGCGAACGCATTTCCTCCAGGCCGGGCAAGCCCGTCATCGCCACTTCCAGCGGCACCGTGGCAAAACGTTCGACTTCCTCCGGCGAACGGCCCGGCGCTTCGGTAGCGATCTGAACCTGGATATTGGTCACATCCGGAAAAGCATCGACCGACAACTTGCGTGCCGCATCAAGGCCGAAAAACAGCATGACAGCCGCAATGACTGCCACAACCAGGCGCTGAGCCAGCGCTCCACGAACCAGGGATTCGATCACGAGCCCTCCATTTCCTTGCGATTACGCTCGTTGTTGAGGTGGAAGGCGCCATCGACGACGACTTTCTCCTCCCCCTTCAGGCCGGACGAAACAACTCGCTGGCCACCCTGTTCCGGGCCCAGTTTGACCTTGAGCAAGCGGAATGCGGCGTTGCCCTCGGCGACAAAGACATGATCCTCATCGTTTTCGCGCACAACGGCGCTGGCCGGCACAACAAGACGCTCAACCGACTTGGCTTCGATCAGCATGGTTGCCAGCATCGCCGGCTTCAAACGCCCATCCCGGTTATCCAGTTCGGTGCGAACCAGCACGGTGCGCGTTTCCGGGTTGATCGTCTGACCGACATAAATCAGCTTGCCAACCAGTTTTTCATTACCTAGCGCCGGCACTTCAATACTCACCGACTGACCTTCCCTGACCTGGCTGACCTGCTGTTCGGGCACCTGGGCCACTGCCCACAAGCGCGACAGATCGGCGACGACAAACAGGGCATCGGCCGGTTGCACCACCTGCCCCTGTGCCAGCTTGCGTTCAACCACCACGCCATTGAGCGTCGCCACGACAGGCGTCAGCGAGTTGACCGCGCCCTGCTTGCCAAGCCGGTCGATGGCTGCAGCCGTCACACCCAGCAACTGCAACTGGTCGGATGCCGCGCGCGTTTCGGCGACGGAAATCTGATATTCGCTTTCACGACGCTGCAACTCGGCCGCACCAATCACGTCGGCTTCGTAAAGCGCCTTGGCCCGCTCGGCATTGCGCCGATTCAGTTCCAGTTGCGCCCGCGCCCGGAGATAGGCCAGTTGCTGCGTGGACAATTCGCTGCTATTCAGGCGAGCCAGCACATCGCCCTTGCGGACAGTCTGCCCCAGCATTGCATCGATATCCGTCACCCGACCGGTGATGGTCGCACCAATACGCGCCAGACGCTGCTCATCAAAATCGATCCGCCCGGCCACACGCAGGGTTTCCGCCACAGGCTGCCGTTTCACCGGCTCAATCTTGAGCTGGGCCAGCAGTTCGCTGGCTGGAGAGACCAGCGCCGGATCGGCCGATGACTGAACAACCGCCTTGTCGCTTTCTTTATTGCAGCCGGCGAGCAATGCCGCGGTCAACAACAGACACAATACTTTTTTCATTCCTTGTTCCCTCCGGGAGCAGCCCGCAGTCGTTCAATATCCACCCAGGCCGCCGCCAGTTCATAGCGGGCCGCAATCAGTTCAGCCCGTGCCGCCCGAAAAACGCGCTGAGCATCGAGGACCTCAAGGAAGCCACGTTCTCCGAAGCGATAAGCCGCCTCGGCCACTTTCAAAGCCGCCTCGGACTGGCGGACGATGCCTGATTCAAGCGCCGTCACCTGCGTCAGCGCAATTTCATACTGCTGATAAGCAATCTCCAGCCCCTGCGACAGGGAAAACTGTTGCGCCTCAAGCTCGTTTTTTGCCCGTGCAAGCTGAGCTGCCGCTTCGCCAACCGGCCCGGAACGACGATCCCAAAGGGGAATCGACACGACCAGCCCCAACTTGGAAACACGTGTATCCGGGTCTTCATCCATGCCGGCCTTCAGGGCCAGGCCAGGCCAGCGCTGGGCACGCTCAAGCGCCAGTTGCCGTTCGGCTCGCACCACTTCAGCGCGTGAGCGCGCCAAATCGGGGCTGCCGCCATCCATTTGCTGACGCACGCTATCGAGCGGAATCAAGGCCGGTACGTCGCGCAAACGACTGGTCAGCTTGAATTCAGCCGGCAATGCCGCACCGACCACCTGCCGGAGCAGGGTTCGCGCCTGCTCAACCCGAAAACCGGCAGCCTGCGCTGTTTTCTGGGCATTCAGTGTCTCGGCTTCCGACTTGATCAATTCGAAACGGGCCGCTTCACCGGTCTGGACACGCAGGGCAATGCGCGAGCGCACACCTTCCATCAGCGCCGCATCTTCACGCGCATTCTTCAGTTCAGCCTCGCGCCTCAGCACATCGAAATAGCGCAGGCGCAGGCGGGCCAGCAAATCAGCCTCGAACATCCGCGATCCGGCAACCGCCGCATCCAGCCCGGCCTCCGCCGCACCGATCCGGGCCGAACGGCGCCACGGCAGATCGATCGGCTGAGTCAGCGCCACACTGCGCGCATCGCCGGGATTCCCGGCGGGACCGCGCGCCCGAGCCGTTCCGCTCAGATATTCAAGCTCAGGATTCGGGAAGGCAGCCGCACCGTCCACCGCGTAACGAGCGGCATTGACCTGCTCACGGGCCGCCTGAACAGAGCGACTCGATGACATGGCCAGGCTTTCCAGCGTCGGCAAGTCGAACTCGGGCTGGGCGAAGGCCAAAGTGGCACTCAAACCCAGGCCGAGAAAGGCAATTTTATGTAGTCGTATCATGGATATGATTCAGCAAAGGCCATGCCACGGAAATTTTGGACAATTCCCGTGGCACCGCGGTCAACGTCCGGCCAGGGCCGCAATTCGTTCTTCAAGCGGCGGATGTGATGAGAACAGGGCCATCCAGCCTTGTCCGCCGGCAATCCCGGAGGCTGCCATGGCTTGCGGCAGCGGTTCGGTATGCAGGCTTCCCAGGCGACGTAAGGCGTTCTGCATCGGCAGAGGCGAACGCATCAACTGGGCGGCACCGGCATCGGCCTTGAATTCACGCTGACGCGAGAACCACGCAACGATAATGCTGGCCAGCACGCCAAAGGCAATTTCACAAACGATGCTGGTAGCCATGTAGGCCATGCCCGGACCGCTCGATTCTTCATCGCCTTTTTTCAGGAAACTATCAACGGCATAGGCGATGACGCGCGACAGGAAGACGACGAAGGTATTGACCACACCCTGGATCAGCGTCAGCGTCACCATATCGCCATTGGCAATGTGGGCCACTTCATGCGCCAGCACGGCCTCGACCTCTTCACGCGTCATGCTCTGCAACAGACCGGTCGATACGGCCACCAGCGAACTGTTCTTGCTGGCCCCCGTGGCAAAAGCGTTCGGCTCGCCATCGTAGATCGCCACTTCCGGCATCGGCAGCGCAGCGCGTTCGGCCAGACGGGCCACCGTATCAACCAGCCAGACCTCGGTGGATGAACTCGGCGCCTCGATAACGCGGGCACCTGTACTCCATTTGGCCATTGGCTTGGACATGAGCAGCGAAATGAAGGCGCCACCGAAACCGATTACGCCGGCAAAGGCCAGCAACATGCCGAGATTCAGACCGTTGGCGGTGAGGAATTTATTGACCCCGAGCAGGCTGGTCACCAGCCCAAGCACAAACATGACCGCCAGGTTGGTCGCAAGGAAAAGCAGCACGCGTTTCATGATTAACTCCATGAGTTGAAAACGGCGCGAGTATATGGCCTTGTACAAATCAGAAAAACAGGAGCAAAATTGACCAATACTTCGGTTTTTTCTGAAAGATGACATGAGCACGCTGAATTACAAGCACCTTCATTATTTCTGGGTTGTTGCGCAGGAAGGCAGCATCACGCGAGCGGCCGAGCGGCTTGATGTCGCCGTCCAGACGATCAGCGGGCAACTTTCGCTGCTTGAACGACAACTCGGCAAGGCGTTGTTCAACAGCCAGGGACGCGGCCTGGTCCTGAGCGACGCAGGACGGCTGGCGCTCGGCTATGCCGACCAGATTTTCCAGCTCGGCGACGCCCTGGTCGACGCACTGGAAAGCAGCGACAGCGAATCAACCTTGCGTCTGCGGGCCGGCATTACCGACGGCATTCCGAAACTGCTGGCCTATCGTTTGTTGTCATCGGTCACCAGCATGCCAGCCGAAGTCCGGCTGATCTGCGAAGAAGGCGAATTCGAGCCATTGCTGGCCGATCTCGCACTGCATCGTCTCGATATCGTCCTGACCGACCGAGCCGCCCCCGTCGGCGGCAACCTCAAGGTTTTCAGCACTCGCCTGGGCGATTTCGAGACCGGGCTGTTCGGCAATTCCGCCTTGGTCGAGCGCTACAAGCAGGATTTTCCACACAGCCTGAACGGCGCACCGATGCTGCTGCCCACCCGGCACAATGCCCTGCGCGGACGCATCGATCGCTGGCTGGAACAAGGCAATATCCGGCCCAAAATCGTTGCCGAATTTGAAGACAGCGCACTGCTCACGACCTTTGGTCGCGGCGGCCTGGGCTTGTTTCCTGCCCCGCTGGCGCTAGCCGAACAGGTTGCCAGCCAGCTCGATGCCATACCGCTCGGTGCCATGCCCGGTGTCAGCGAACAAATCTACGCTATTTCGAATGAGCGCCGGATTCGTCACCCGGCCATCGAAGTCCTGTGCAATGCATCGCCGCAAGGCGCCGCAGAGCCAAGGGTATAATCCCGCCTCCCCAACGCCCATAAAAAAAGTATCCATTCCATGTTGCCGTTTCGCTATTTGCTTCTTTCCCTGCTGAGCCTGTTGATCGCCACCCAGGCCCTGGCCCAGCAACTTCCCGTCCCGCCAGCCCTGGCGGCGAAATCCTGGCTGCTGCTCGAAATGGGCTCCGGCCAAGTGTTGACCGCGGAAAAGCCGGACGATCGCCTCGAACCCGCCTCGCTGACCAAGCTGATGACGGCTTACCTGACTTTCAAGGCGATTCGCCAGAAAACCATCGGCTTGAACCAGCCTTTGCCGGTTTCGCAAAAAGCCTGGAAAACCGGTGGTTCGAAAATGTTCATCAAGGTCGACACGCAAGTGCCGGTTGAAGACCTGATCAAGGGCATGATTGTGCAATCCGGCAACGACGCCTGCGTTACGCTGGCCGAAGGCATCGCCGGCAGCGAGGAAAGCTTCGCCCAGTTGATGAACCGCGAAGCCCAGCGTCTCGGCATGAAATCGTCGAGCTTCCGCAACTCGACCGGCCTGCCGGACCCGGAACATTTCACCACGGCGCGCGATCTGTCGATTCTCGCTTCGGCCCTGATCCGCGACTTCCCCGAGGAATACAAGAAGTATTACTCGATGAAGGAGTTCCGCTACAACAACATCACCCAGCCGAATCGCAACCGCCTGCTGTTCATCGATGCCACGGTCGACGGCGTCAAGACCGGCCATACCGATGCCGCCGGTTACTGCCTGATTTCCTCGGCCCTGCGCGACAAGCGCCGCCTGCTTTCCGTGGTCCTCGGCACCGCCTCCGACTCGGCACGTGCCACCGAATCGCTCAAGCTGCTCAACTGGGGTTTCCTCTCTTACGACGCCGTGCCTCTGTTCAGCGCCAACCAGGCGGTCTCCACCTTGCGCGTCTGGAAGGGCAGCCAGAATCAGGTCAAGGCCGGCTTTACCGCCGATCTGAGCATTGCCGTGCCGCGCGGTTACAGCGACAAGGTGATGACCCAGTTCTTCCCGCAGGGACGCCTGATTGCACCGATCCAGGCCGGCCAGCACCTGGGTATGCTGAAAGTCACGGTCGACGGCAAACTTTATGGCGAATATCCCGTCGCCGCTCTTGAAACTGTCGAAATCGCCGGCATCTTTGGTCGTGCCATCGACACCGTCAAACTCTGGTTCAACTAAGCCCATGTCCCCCTACGTCGCCGATCCCGTTTACCTGAACGGCCAGTTCCTGCCTCTTGCCGAGGCCGGCATCTCGCCGCTCGACCGCGGGTTTCTCTACGGCGACGGGGTTTATGAACTGATCCCGGTCTATTCGCGACGCGCTTTCCGCATCGACGAACACCTGAACCGACTGGCCGCCACGCTGGCAGGCATCAAGCTGGCCAATCCGCTCGACCAGGCCGGCTGGAAAGCTGTCGTCGAAAAATTGATCGCCGATGCGCCGTGGGACGACCAGTCGATTTACCTGCAGGTGACGCGTGGCGCCGACAACAAGCGCGACCACGCCTTTCCGACAACGCCCGTACCGGCGACGGCCTTTGCCTTCGCCGGGCCGCTGGTCACTACGCCGCCCGATGTCCGGGCGCGTGGCGTCAGTGCGATCAGCGTCGCCGACCAGCGCTGGGCGCGCTGCGACCTCAAGGTGATTTCCCTGCTGGCCAACGTGCTGGCTCGCCAGCAGGCGGTCGAGGATGGTTGCGCCGAAGCGCTGTTGATCCGTGACGGCTGGCTCAAGGAAGGGGCCGCCTCGAATATTTTCGTCGTCAAGAACGGCGTGCTGCTGGCGCCGCCCAAGACGCAGCTGATGCTGCCCGGCATCACTTACGACATCATTCTCGAATTGGCCGAATCCCGCGGTCTACCGCTCGAAATCCGCGAAATTCACGAAACTGAACTTCGCAGCGCCGACGAGGTCTGGATGACCTCATCGACCAAGGAAGTCCTGGCGATCACGCAGATTGACGGCCAGCCTGTCGGCAATGGGCAACCCGGCCCGGTCGGCGAACAGATGTGGCAGTGGTACCAGGACTTCAAGCAATCCGTTATGCGCAAAGGCTGACATGGCTTCATACAAGGACACCCTCCTCGAATTTCCCTGCGATTTCCCGCTCAAGATCATGGGCAAGGCGGAAGAAACGCTGACTCAGGTCGTCGTTGAAATCGTCACCCGTCACGCGCCGGATTTCGACAGTGCAACCATGGAAATGCGCGCCAGTTCGGGCGGCAACTACCTGAGCCTGACGTGCACCGTGATCGCCACCTCGAAGCCGCAGCTCGATGCGCTCTATACCGACCTGAGTGGTCACCCGCTGATCAAAGTCGTGCTGTGAACCTGCACGTCAAACGTCTCGGCCGGGTCGAATACGAACCGACCTGGCAGGCCATGCAGGACTTCACTGCCGGCCGAACCCCGGATACGGCCGATGAAATCTGGATCGTCGAGCACCCGCCGGTGTTCACGCTCGGCCAGGCTGGCAAACCGGAACACCTGCTCAACGATGTCGGCATCCCTGTCGTCAAGATCGATCGCGGCGGCCAGGTCACCTACCACGGCCCCGGCCAGGTCGTGATCTACCTGCTGCTCGACCTGCATCGCCTGAAGATCAAGGTACGCGAACTGGTCACCACGATCGAGCAAGCCGTGATCGATGCACTGGCCGACTACGGCGTCAATGCCGAGCGGCACAGCGGCGCACCCGGTGTTTATGTCGGCGATGCCAAGATCGCCGCACTCGGCCTCAAGATCAAGAACGGCTGCAGCTACCACGGGCTGTCGCTCAATGTCGATATGGATCTTTCCCCCTTTGCCGCGATCAATCCCTGCGGCTATGCTGGCCTGAAAGTGATCCAGACCAAGGATCTGAACATTCCGCTCACCGCCCACGAGGCCGGCGAGCATCTCTGCAAACACTTGCTGCAGCAACTGGACAAACAACATGGCTGACAACGCGAACACCGCTGGCGCAAAGCAAAAAGGCGTCAAACAAAAGGGCGAACTGAAAACGGCGCGCATTCCAATCAAGATCGTGCCGGTCGACACCCCGCTCAAGAAACCGGACTGGATTCGCGTCAAGGCCGGCAACAGTGCCGGCCGCTTCGGCGAAATCAAGTCGATGCTGCGTGAAAAGAAGCTGCACACCGTCTGTGAAGAAGCGACCTGCCCGAACATCGGCGAATGCTTCGGTCGCGGCACGGCCACCTTCATGATCCTCGGCGACATCTGCACCCGCCGCTGCCCATTCTGCGACGTCGGCCACGGCCAGCCGCTGCCGCCCAATCCGGATGAGCCGCGCGAACTGGCCGACTCCGTGGCGGCCCTCAAGCTGCGTTATGTCGTGATTACCAGCGTTGACCGCGACGATCTACGCGACGGCGGTGCCCAGCATTTTGTCGATGTGATTGGCGCCGTTCGCGCATCGTCACCGACGACGACCATCGAGACACTGGTTCCCGACTTCCGCGGCCGCATGGATGTGGCGCTTGACGTGCTCGGACAAGCCCTGCCGGACGTCCTCAACCACAATATGGAAACCGTGCCGCGTCTCTACAAGCAGGCCCGCCCGGGTGCCGACTACGCGCATTCGCTTGAATTCCTCAAGCAATTCAAGCTGCGTTATCCGAAGGTTTCAAGCAAGTCCGGCCTGATGGTCGGCCTGGGCGAAACCGATGAGGAAATCCTCGAAGTGATGCGCGACCTGCGCGCCCACGGCGTCGAGATGCTGACCATCGGCCAGTATCTGGCACCGAGCGGCCACCATCTGCCGGTCTCGCGCTACGTTCATCCGGACACTTTCAAGATGTACGAGGAAGAAGCCAAGAAAATGGGCTTCAGCGGCGCGGCCTGTGCGCCGATGGTACGTTCCAGCTACTGGGCCGACCAGCAGGCCCACGCTGCCGGCGTCGAATCCTGAGTCGACTCAACCGCCTTTGACTGGCCGGACGGCTCAGTCAAAGGCCAGTTGATTGCGACCGGCTTCCTTGGCCCGATAGAGGGCAACGTCGGCCTGGCGGAACAGGGAAACGATCTTGCCGCTTGCCGATTTTTGCCAGGCTCCACCGACCGAAATCGTCACCACACCCCAGTCGGCATTCCGCTCATGCGGAATCTGCCGATGGCGAACAGCCTCGACCAGAACCTGAGCTATCGTCTGGCAGCTTGCCGCGTCGATGCCCGGCAGGACCAGCGCAAATTCCTCCCCGCCGTAACGGGCAAGAATGGCATCCGGACCGAGTTCATCACAGACCTCGCTCAGCGCCGCCGCGACCGAACGCAGGCAATCGTCGCCAGACTGATGGCCATAGTGATCGTTGTATTTTTTGAAATTATCGACATCGAGCATCAGCAATCCGAAGGCATGCCCCGAACGAATCGCCTCTTCCCAGGCAACGTCAGTCCGCAAATCCATGTGCCGCCGATTGAACAAGCCCGTCAAGCCATCACGGTTGGCCATTTCTTCAAGCTTGCGATTGGCCAGGGCAAGGCGCGCCCGCAATAGCGCAATCCGGCTGAGTGCCTTCATTTTGGCTTGCAGCACCGTTTCCGGAACGGTTTTGGCCAGAAAATCATCGCCCCCGGCCTCGATGGCGGTAACGATGTTTTCTGGCGTATCAGACGCCGTCAGGAAGATGATCGGCGTCCAGGCCCATTGCTGGGTGCTTTCAAATGCGCGGATACGGTTCGTCGCTTCAAACCCGTTCATCACCGGCATTTCGATATCCATCAGGACCAGATCAGGCGGTGCAGCCTGATACATCTCAACGGCAACCTGACCATTTTCGGCCAGCTGGACATCGTAACCAAACGCACTTAGCCGTGCTGCCATCAAGGCAGCCACGGCCTTGGCATCCTCCACCAGCAATATCTTCATCGAACCCCGCCCTCAAGAATCAAGTCACTATTACTTTAGGGATACGATAAGCGAGAACGACTCCGGCAGGAAGCTCAACGGGGTGAAAATGCCGATTATTTTGCCGATGGCGGTGGTGGCGGCGGAGAACCGGGCGGTGGCGGCGGAGGGGTACCCGGAGGAGGCGGCGGAATCCCCACATCGCTGTGCCTGACCGCCTTGCTCTGGGCCGTTGCCATACTAGCCGGCACAGGGACGCGATGCCCCTTGGCATACATGCACTGGATGAAAGCATCGTCGTATTGACGCTGCGTCCCGATACGCGAGGAACGTGCGCTGCCACTACCGGCTGCTGAACCAACAAGCAGTCCGGCGCCGGCACCGACCGCAGCGCCTTCGCGCCCACCGCCGATTGCCGCACCGGCGACAGCCCCGATGGCGGTCCCCACGGCGGCACTCGTTGCCAGAGACTCTCCCGAAGCCTGGCCCGGGGTTTTGCCACCAATCTGGATCAGCGAGAAATCACGGCAATAAGCATCATCCTGACGAAAACGCTCAATACTCTGCCCGGTCCCGGGCAAAACCATAACGCTGGGCCCGGTTGGCACGATGGCACACGCCCCCAGGGCCAGTGCCCCGACCAGAACACTCAGGCGCCGGAGAGAAAAATTTACCTTCGACATGTCATTTCCCCGGCGGCACAGGCAGCACTTTCTGCCAGCCACCCGGACATTCCTTGATATAGGGGTAATAGCCTTTGGCACTGGCGCAGAAATACCAGTACTGCTGGGCCGGAGCAGCTTGCGGCGCGGACTGTGGCGCAGAAGCGGGCTGGGGAGCCGGTTCTACCGGGACATCGGCTTGTTCGATATAAACCTGCGGCTCAGGCGGCGGCACGACGATGACCTGCGGCGGGTAATACACCGGTGGCGGGTAATAGTAGGGCGGCGGATAGTAATAACGATGCGATGGGTAGTAGCGCGGCCCCCAGACGGGTCCGACATAAACATCGAAATGGCCACCGGCCCAGACGTTGCCCAGGCCCGAGAAGAGCAGGACAAGTACTGCCAGTAATGTTTTTTTCAAATTCATGGGAAGCCATCCTGCAGAAGTGCACGGCCACCACGATAACGAAAAACCAGCCGCTTCGGCGCAGGAAATTGCTACAAGATGTAAGCCGAAACGGCACCCTGCACTGCTCCCCAAAAAACGAGGGGCAATGCAGGGAGTGAAGTGCTTAGAGGATACGCATCTTCTTGGCGGCTTCACGCAGCTCGCCACGGAAATTCGGGTGGGCGATGTTGATCAGCGCTTCGGCACGCTGTTTCGCCGTCTTGCCACGCAACTGGGCAACACCGAACTCAGTAACCACATAGTTGATGTCGTTCTTGCTGGTCGACACATGCGTTCCTGCGGTCAACGTCGGCACGATGCGCGAAATCGTGTCGTCCTTGGCAGTCGACGGCAACACGATGAACGCCTTGCCACCATTCGAACGGTTGGCCGCCCGAACGAAGTCGGATTGGCCGCCGGTCCCGGAGTACGGCGAGAAGCCCAGGCTTTCAGAACCGCACTGGCCCATGAAGTCGATCTGCATCGTTGCGTTGATCGCGTGCAGATTGTCGTTCTGACCCGCCAGATACGGGTCATTCGTGAAGTCGACCGGATGCATTTCGAGCGAGGGATTGCGATCCATGAACTGATACAGTTTTTTGGAGCCCAGTGCGAAAGTGGCCACCATCTTGCCCGGCAGGTAATTTTTCTTGCGGTTGGTCACCACGCCGGCTTCGACCAGCGTCATGATGCCGTCGCCGACCATCTCGGTGTGAATCCCCAGATCGTGTTTGTCGGTCAGTTGCATCACGACTGCATCGGGAATGCCGCCGTAGCCGATCTGCAAGGTTGCGCCATCGGGAATCATTTCGGCAACGTACTTGCCGATGGCCTGCTGCACAGGACCGATCTTCGGCAGACCGACTTCAAGAATCGGATCGTTGCTTTCGGTCAGTGCGGCAACCTGGGAAACGTGGATGTGGCAATTGCCATTGGCAAACGGCACGTTCGGGTTGACCTCAAGCACGACGGCGCGGGCCTTGGCGATCGCAGCCATGGTGTAGTCGGGACCGAGGGACAGCGAGAAGAAACCGTGGCTGTCCATCGGTGAAGCCATGGCAAAAA
The DNA here is from genome assembly GCF_016864195.1 of Dechloromonas sp. TW-R-39-2. Taxonomy (NCBI): domain Bacteria; kingdom Pseudomonadati; phylum Pseudomonadota; class Betaproteobacteria; order Rhodocyclales; family Azonexaceae; genus Dechloromonas; species Dechloromonas sp. TW-R-39-2. Next base: position 744,223 of record NZ_CP045202.1, on the reverse strand, counting down.
CAATATCAGCCGGCGTCTGGCCGCGCTGGATCAGCACAGGCAGCTCGGAGAAGTAGGCCGGCACGAAATCGATCCAGCCTTCCTGACCGCCAGGACGCGTTGCGCCGCCGAAGAAATAGGCGGTGTGACGGACATTCTCGGTCGTTTCCGGATCGATGTAGCCGTATTTGCGCAAGGGAAGAATCTGCGAGATCTGGACACCGCGATATTCGCGGCGCACATCGGACAGCGCGGTAAGCAGCGCCGGCGGTTCACCCACACCCGTGGGAACCACGATGGTGTCGCCATTCTTGACGACACGAATGGCATCCAGTGGTGCCATTTTCTTCTGTTGATACAAGGCCTGTACTGACATTGCTTTCTCCTCTGACAATTTATTGTTTATAAAAAATCGGATGCTCTCATATTGGTCAGACCAAAAGGCTGACCGAGATCAAAAGACCATGCTTATTGCATTGCAGCAAAATCGGGGATTTACGGCTTGCGATTGCTCCCGGCCACCATCCGAATCTCGAACAGGCGGCACTCCAGCGGGCCGTTGAATAGCGGTGTTTTGCGACTTGGGCGCAAACCGACCAGCTTGGGCAGGCGCAGATCGGCGGTGAAGAAGAAACAATTCCAGCCCGCCCAGTTTTTCTTGAGGGCAGAACCCAGTTGCGGATAGAACTCGGCCAGTTCGTCCTGTTCGCCAATCCGCTCGCCATACGGCGGATTGGTCACCAGAATGCCATGTTCGGTCAGCGGCTCGGTTTCCAGCATATCGGCGCGGTCGACCGTGACAATGCCGCCAAAACCGGCTTCCTGCAGATTTTTGCGGGTTGCCCGCACGGCCTTGTCATCAATGTCGTAACCACGGATTTCAAGCGGCTCCGGGTCCTTGCAACGCGCTTCGGCGGCCTGCCGGATCTGCGCCCAGTTCATCGCTTCGAACTTGGCCAGCAGCTCAAAGGCAAAGCCGCGATCGAGACCCGGAGCACGATCAAGCGCCACCTGGATGGCCTCAAGGAGGAAGGTTCCGCTGCCGCACATCGGGTCGACCAGCGACATGCCTGGCTGCCAGCCGGAAAGCTTGAGAATGCCGGCGGCCAGATTTTCCTTGAGCGGCGCATCCACGCTGGCCTTGCGAAAACCGCGCTGCCACAACGGCTGACCGGAAGTGTCGAGATACAGCGTGCATTCGTTCTCAGTCAGGAAAACATGCACGCTGACATCGGGATTGCGCGTTTCGATATTCGGGCGCTCGCCGAGATCCTCGCGGAAACGGTCGCAGACGGCATCCTTGACGCGCAGCGTGACGAAATCGAGCGACTTGAGCGGACACTTGATCGCCGTTGTCACGACCCGCATGGTGCGCGAAACAGAAAAGTGATTCGGCCAGAGCTGACGCACGGCCAGTCGATAAATATCCTCTTCCTTCTGGTAAGGCCCCTTGACGATATGCCAGAGGATGCGCGTCGCGATGCGCGACTCCAGGTTGGCGCGGTAGCAGGTACTCCAGTCGCCGGAAAAGAAGACCCCGCCAGAAATCGGTTTGACCTCATCGGCACCGATGGCATTCAGTTCGTCAGCCAGCAGGGGTTCGAGGCCGCGTGGGCAAATAGCAAAATATTTATTCATCAGAAGGGCTTCAGGACAACGAGAAAGACCACGGCAAACAGAACCAGCACCGGCATTTCATTATAAAAACGGAACCAGACGTGGCTGCGCAGATTACCGCCCGTCTGAAAGGCTTTGAGCACCCGGCCACAGTGCCAGTGATAGGCAACCAGCAGCGCAACCAGCGTCGTCTTGGCATGCAGCCAGCCGCCGCTGAAACCATAACCCAACCACAGCCAGAGGCCAAGCAGGACGGCGAGTATGCCGAGCGGGGTCATGAAACGGAATAGCTTGTGCGCCATCAACAGCAGGCGCTCGCGCTCGGCCACGCTGTCAGCCGGCACCATGGCCAGATTGACGAAAATGCGCGGCAAATAGAACAGCCCGGCAAACCAGGCGACAACCAGCGAGATATGCAGGGCCTTGATGACTAGCATGCGTAACTTCCTTTCAGTGCGGCGCGAATACCGTCATCCACCGAAGGATAGGCCAGGCGCAGCTTGAGTTCTTGTTTCAGACGACGATTGCCGATGCGCCGCGACTCGCGCATGAAGGACATCTGCATCGGTGACAGGCGTTGCTCGGCCTCGGCCCGTGAAATCCGGGGCGGACGCGGCAAGGCAAAGGCATCGGCTACGCGGTCGAAATAATCGGCCATGCGCAGATCGGAATCATCGACCACATTGTAGGCGCGGTTGGCTGCACCATGCGTCATCGCAGCAACGCAGGCGGCCGCCAGATCATCGGCATGAATGTGGTTGGTAAACACATCGTCAGCTTCATTCAGGGCCGGCATGCCGCGTTGCAAACGTTCGACCGGCAGTCGATCCGCCGCATAAATGCCAGGCGCTCGCAGAATCGAGATGGCAACGCCGGTCTGTTTGCCCCAGGCGCGCAGAGACTGCTCGGCATCGACCCGACGCGCGGCACGCGGGCTTTCCGCGGCAAGATGGCGAGTCTCATCGATTTGCCGCCCCTGACAATCGCCATAAACGCCTGTCGTACTAACGTAAATCAGGCGCCGTGGTAGACTTTTGCCCTTGCCCAAAGCAGCCAGCAAATGGCGGGTTCGGGTGTCGAACTGCCCTTCGCCGGGCGGCGGCGCAAGGTGCAGGACGACATCGGCCAGACCGGCCAGGCGATCCAGACTAGCCCGATCATCGAGATCGGCGAGCAATGGAATCGCCCCGGCCTCGCGCCATTGCCCGGCACGACTGGCATCGCGCAGCAAGGCGTAGACGCGGTAGCGGCGGGCAAGACGGGAGAGGATGCGGCGGGCGACGTCCCCGCTGCCGACGATCAGTATATTTTGCACGGCGGCATTGTAGCCGACGATGAAGGGGAACTCATGAGCCACCAGATTACAGTCCAGCCGAGCGGCCGCCAATTTGCGGCTGAAACCGGCGAAACCATTCTCGATGCCGCACTGCGCCAGGGCCTGACGCTGCCCTATGGCTGCAAGGATGGCGCCTGTGGCGCCTGCAAGGGAAAAGTGCTGTGCGGCGAGGTCGACCACGGCAAAGCCCTGCCCCACGCTTTGAAAGACGAAGAGAAGGCTGGCGGACTCACGCTTTATTGCTGCGCAACGGCGCTCTCCGATCTGAGCATCGAATGCAAGCAGCTCGGCGCCATCACCGACATTCCGGTCAAGACGCTGCCTTCCCGGATCGAGAAACTCGAACGCCTGGCGCCCGACGTCATCGAACTCCAGTTGCGCCTGCCGGCCAACGAACGCCTGCAATTCCTGGCTGGTCAATACATCGACATCCTGCTCAAGGATGGCAAGAAACGTAGTTTCTCGCTGGCCAATGCACCACACGATGATGCCCTGCTGCAGTTGCATATCAGGCATGTCCCGGGCGGCGTGTTTACCGACCAGGTGTTCTCAAGCATGAAAGTGCGCGACATCCTGCGCTTCAATGGCCCGCACGGCAGCTTCTATCTGCGTGAAGAATCGAGCAAACCGATGATCCTGCTGGCCGGCGGAACCGGCTTTGCGCCGATCAAGGCCATCGTCGAGCACGCGCTGGCGACGAACAACCAGCGACCGATATACATCTATTGGGGAGCCAAGGCACGCGTCGACCTGTATCAACATGCCTTGCCGGCGCAATGGGCGGCCGAGCACCAGCATATTCATTACACACCCGTGCTTTCCGAAGCGGCAGCAGGTGACGAATGGCTCGGCCGAACGGGGCTGGTTCATCAGGCTGTCACGGTCGACTTCCCGAATCTGGCCGATTTCGAAGTTTACGCTTGCGGTTCGCCCGGCATGATCGAGGCCGCGAAACGTGACTTCATCAGCGCCGGCCTGCCCGAAGAAGCATTTTTTGCCGACGCTTTCACATTTGCAGCCCAGTAATCAACGCTGCCAGGCACACCCTTTCAGCACCTGACCGTTGCTGGTCACCGTGGCGCGCCAACCGAAAACCGAATCGGCCACTGCGTCACGGCACAAGCCCTGCTCGAAGCGCAGACTGAGCTTCTGGTTATCCTTGCTGACTTCGTAGCTGGCCACGCCCCCTTCGGCCTTGACCGGTGCTGCCGGTAAAATCACATCCGGCTTGCCTTGGCGCTTGAGCACGACATGCTCGTTGCCGACCGCCAGCAGCCAGCCCGGCTCCTTGCCTGCGGCACGCCAGCTTTCCTCGCTGCCACCAGGTAGCTGACAGCGTCCTTCGGTATGCGCCATGTTCAGGGCCGAAGCCTTGAGCATGCCATTCTCGATATAGCCGACCAGCTCGACATAAAGCTTTTTGCCACTATCCAGGCCGACCATGGACAGCGCCTTGCCGACGCCACGATCCGGCGAGACATCCTCGACCATCGCATAACTGCGGTCGCGACAAGGAGCGAAAACAAGCTTGTCGCCTTGTTTCATCATCTGGCCAAAGGTCAGCTTCGGCGTGGTATCGACCGGCTTGGCTTCCTGAGCGTTAGCACCTGCAACCGAAAAACCGGCAAGCAGCGCAAGGAGGGAGATCGTTTTTTTCATGGCCGGACACATTCGCTAGACGATAAGGACTGCATTCTCGCTGCCTGCCGGCACAAAGAGTTTGATGCAGTTGAAAAAGCGGGCAAGTATTCACTCACCCAGATAGGCCGCCCGCACCTTGGGATCATCCAGCAACTTGGCCGCTTCGCCATTCAGCGTAATCACGCCGCTCTCCATGACATAAGCACGCTGGCTGCTTTCGAGTGCCAGCTTGGCATTCTGCTCGATCAGCAAGATGGTCATGCCTTCCGCCGCCACGGCACGAATCACTTCGAAAATCTTCTGGACCATGATCGGGGCCAGGCCCATCGAAGGCTCATCCAGCAACAGCAACTTGGGACGGCTCATCAATGCCCGGCCAATCGCCAGCATCTGCTGTTCGCCACCGGACAAGGTCCCGGCCAACTGCGTCTCGCGCTCCTTGAGACGTGGGAAGTAGGCGTAGATCTTGGCCAGATCGGTGGCAATTTCAGGCTTGTCGTTGCGCAGGAAGGCACCCATGGCAAGATTCTCGGCCACGGTCAGGCGCGGAAAAACGCCGCGCCCTTCCGGCACCAGGGCAATGCCCTTGGAGATCATGTCGTGCGGTGCAATACGGGTAATTTTCTCGCCGCAAAAATGCACATCTCCCCCAGCCGCGTCGATGACCCGTGAAATCGCTTTCAGGGTGCTGGTCTTGCCGGCGCCGTTGGCACCGATCAGGGCGACCATTTCGCCTTCGTTGACGTGGAAGGTAATGCTGCGTACAGCCTGAATGCCGCCATAAGCGACGCGGAGTCCGGTAACTTCAAGCACCTAGGTATGCCTCAATAACGCGTTGATCTTTCTGGACGATGGCCGGTACATCTTCGATGACCAGCGCACCGTAATCGAGCACGGCGACGCGGTCGCACAAGCCCATCACCAGCTTTACATCATGCTCGATCAGCAGGATGGTCGTGCCGTCGGCCCGAATCCCCTCGATCAGCTCGCGCAAGCCTTCGGTTTCGGTGGCATTCATCCCGGCAGCCGGTTCGTCGAGACAAAGCAGTTTCGGATTGGTTGCCAGTGCCCGGGCAATTTCCAGGCGACGCTGATCGCCGTAGGAAAGATTGCGCGCCAGATCGTCGGCCCGCTCTTCGATACGAACGTAGTGCAGCAAATCAATCGCACGCTGGCGAATCGCCGCTTCTTCCGCCCGGGTGGCCCGGGTCTGCAGGACGGCGCCCAGCACGCCGGCTTTTGTCCGGACATGACAACCGACCATCACATTTTCCAGCGCCGTCATGTTGGAAAACAGACGAATGTTCTGGAATGTCCGGGCGATGCCGCGCTCGGCAGCCTGGTGCGGCGCATCGGCAACCAGCGGCACACCGTCAAAGACAAAACCACCGCCATCCGGCACATAAAGCCCGGTCATGCAGTTAAAGAACGTGGTCTTGCCGGCCCCATTCGGGCCGATCAAACCATAGACTTCACCTTTGCGGATGGTCAGCGAAACGTCGCGCAGCGCCTTGACGCCGCCAAAGTGCTTGGCCACCGCATTGGCCGCAAGCAGTACCTCAGCCATCATGCTTCTCCCGTCAGTTCACGTTTGCGCTCGGGCGAGGGCCACAGGCCCGCCGGCTTGAAGCGCATGACAAGCACGAGCGCCAGGCCGAACACCAGCATGCGCAAGCTTTCGGGATCGATCAGCATCTTTCCGAAAACAGCCATTTGCAGCGGCCCAACGCCGTAACGCAGGGCTTCCGGCAAAATCGAGAGCAGTACAGCCCCGAGAATGACGCCGGGAATATGTCCCATGCCGCCGAGCACAACCATCGCCAGGATCATGATCGACTCGATCAGCGAGAAGCTTTCCGGCGACACGAAGCCCTGCATGGCCGAGAAGATACCGCCGGCCACACCGCCAAAGCTGGCACCCATCGCAAACGCCAGCAACTTGACGTTGCGCGTATTGATGCCAACCGCCTTGGCGGCAATCTCGTCTTCACGGATCGCCTGCCAGGCGCGACCGATACGGGAGTTCTGCAGGCGCAGGTTGATGATGATGATCAGGATCGCCAGTGCGAGCAGCAGGAAGTAGTATTTCTGCGGTCCACTCAGCGAATAGCCCAGAATCTGCGTGGTCCCGGAAAACTTGAAATCACCGATGGCGACCGGATCGATCAGCGTGATGCCTTGTGCACCGTTGGTGATGTTGATCGGCGCATTCAGGTTGTTCATGAAAATGCGGACGATTTCGCCAAAGCCGAGCGTCACGATCGCCAGGTAATCGCCGCGCAACTTGAGCGTCGGTGAACCGAGCAGCACGCCAAAGACGCAAGCGACCATCGCCCCGATCGGCAGGATCACCCAGAACGGCAGGTGCAAGCCGAAATGCGGGCTGGCCAGCAAGGCATAGACGTAAGCACCGACCGCGTAGAACGCGATGTAGCCGAGATCGAGCAGGCCGGCAAAGCCGACGACGATGTTCAGGCCGAGCGCCAGGAAAACGTAAAGGATGGCGAAGTTGATGATCCGTACCCAAGCCTGGCCGCCCATTGCGGCAACGAACGGCAGGGCGATCAGGGCGGTCGAAATCAGGGCAATGCCCAGCGCCGAACGCGGATTAAGCCACTTGTTCATGCGCGATCTCCCGTCTTTTCACCAAACAAGCCGGACGGCTTGAACATCAGCACGACAATCAGCACGACAAAGGCAAAAATGTCCTGGTAGTGGCTACCGAGGAAACCGCCGGTCAGGTCGCCGATGTAGCCGGCGCCGAGCGCCTCGATCAGGCCAAGCAGCACACCGCCGAGCATCGCTCCGGCGAGGTTGCCGATACCGCCCAGCACCGCGGCCGTAAAGGCTTTCAGACCGAGCATGAAGCCCATCTGGTAATGGGCAATTTCGTAATAGGTACCGACCATCACGCCGGCGACCGCGCCCAGCGCCGAGCCGATGATGAAAGCCGAGGCGATGACGCGGTTGATATTCACCCCCATCAGGCTGGCGACCGCAGGATTCTGCGCCGTGGCACGCATTGCCATGCCGAGCTTGGTGCGATAGACGAGGAACAGCAGGCCACCCATGGTGATCGCTGAGGTCAGCACAATCACGATCTGAACCAGCGTGAAATTGGCCCCAGCGAATTCGAAATCGATTTTCGGCAGCAAGGGTGGGAAAGTCATGTAGTTGCGGCCCCAGATGATCATCGCCAGATTCTGCAGGACGATGGACATGCCGATGGCCGTAATCAGCGGCGTCAGCCGCGGCGCATTGCGCAAAGGACGGTAAGCGATGCGCTCGAGCCCCCAGCCCAGCGCCATGCAGACCAGCATCGAACAGATCAGGCCGCCCATCCCGGCGAGCATGACCGGCATGCCGGCCTTGAGTAAAAGACTGGAGACGGTAATGGTGACCAGCGTACCGATCATGACCACTTCACCATGGGCAAAATTGATCAGCCCCATGATGCCGTACACCATCGTGTAGCCCAGTGCGACCAGTGCATAAATGCTGCCCTGGACAAGGCCATTGATGATTTGTTGAAGAAAAATATCCATTACGACTAAACAACCTCAGCATGTAGAAACGGCACCTCTCGGTGCCGTTTTATCTCAGTCAAATGACTGCTTACTTCTTCTCGACAGCCGCCTTGGTGGCTTCGGCAGCATTCTTGACTGCATCCGCACCTGCCTTGACGGCCTCTTTACCTACTTCCGTTGCTGCACCGGCAACCGCCTTGGCAGCATCCTTCACTTCAGCCACAGCTTCCTTGACTTCAGCCTTGGCTGCAGCCACTGCACTGCCGCCGAGCGTCGAAACATACTCCAGTTTGCCGCCCTTGTACTGGTAGATCGAAATCGCGCCACCCTTGAGGTCGCCGAATTCATCAAACGCAATTTGAGCCGTCAAACCGTCGTAGTTGGTCTTGCCGATTTCAGCCAGGTACTTGGCCGGCTCGACCGAGTCGGCACGCTTCATCGAATCGGCCATAACCATCACCGCATCATAGACATACGGTGCGTAGAGCTGGATTTCAGCGCCGAACTTCTTGACGAACTTGTCCTTGAATTCCGGACCCTTGGCCAGTTTCTCAAGCGGCATGCCCGGCAGCGAGCAGTAGTGACCTTCGGTCGCTTCGCCACCCAGTTTCATGAACTCCGGCGTACAGACACCATCGCCACCAAGGAATTTGGCCTTGATGCCGAGTTCCTTCATCTGCTTGGCCATCGGGCCGCCCTGAGCGTCCATGCCGCCATAGAACACCAGATCGGCCTTGGTGGATTTGATCTTGGTCAGGATGGCCTTGAAATCGGTTGCCTTGTCGTTGGTGTATTCATTGGCAACGACTTTCAGACCGGCTGCTTCGGCGGCCTTCTTGAATTCATCGGCCAGCCCCTGGCCGTAGGCGGTGCGGTCATCGACGATGGCCACGGTCTTGACGCCCTGGGTCAAGGCAAACTCACCCAGCACCTTGCCCTGCTGGACGTCGTTGGCCATCACGCGGAAAGCCGTCTTGAAGCCTTGCTGGGTGTATTTCGGGTTGGTTGCCGAACCGGAAATCTGCGGAATGCCGGCGTCGGAATAAAGCTTGGAAGCCGGGATCGTGGTCCCGGAATTGAGGTGACCGATCACCCCGAGAACCTTGGCATCGACCAGCTTCTGGGCGACGATGGAACCCTGCTTCGGATCGGCCTGGTCATCTTCGCCGAGCAACTCGAACTTGACCTTGGCGCCACCGATTTCCAGGCCCTTGGCATTGAGTTCCTCAATCGCCAGACGGGCGCCGTTTTCATTATCCTTACCCAAATGCGCCTGCGGGCCGGTCATCGGTGCGACATGACCCAGCTTGACGACCATTTCCGGCTTGGCGGCTGGCGCGGCCGGTGCTGCAGCGGGTTTCGGTTCTTCCTTCTGACCGCAGGCGGACAGGGCGAAAGCAGCGGCAACGGAGAGAGCAACTACGGAAATCTTGGCTTGCATCGGTGATTCTCCTGATCTCTGGTGGGTAGAAACTAAGTGCCGCGATTCTCCGGATGCATGACGCATCCGTCAATAAGCCTGCGTTATAGTGCGGCCCATTCGAGGAGTATTTAATGCAAAACGACCTTTTTCCCTTGCCAGAGACGTTGACCGCAGCACTGAGCGGACAATTCGGCCCCCGTTTTTCCCAGGGCGAATCGACCCGGCTGCAACACGGCCGCGACGAGTCGGTTCACCAACCGATGCTGCCGCAAGGTGTCGTCATGGCCGAAAACAGCGAAGAAGTGGCGTTGACCGTGAAACTCTGCGCTGAACATGGCGTCGCCATTATTCCCTACGGCGTCGGCAGCTCGGTTGAAGGCCATGTGCTGGCACCGCACGGCGGCATTTCGCTCGACCTGTCCGGGATGAACCGGATTCTCGACATCCATGCCGAAGACGGCGATGCCACCGTACAAGCCGGCGTTACCCGCATGCAACTGAACAATGCGCTGAAAGGCACCGGGCTTTTCTTCCCGATCGACCCCGGTGCCGATGCGACGCTCGGCGGCATGGCCGCGACCCGGGCTTCGGGAACCAATGCCGTGCGTTACGGCACGATGCGTGACAACGTAATGGCCACGACAACCGTGCTGGCCGATGGTCGGATCATGAAAACCGGTGGCCGGGCCCGCAAGTCCTCGGCCGGTTACGACCTGACCCGGCTGCTGGTCGGCTCGGAAGGGACGCTCGGCATCATGACCGAACTGACCGTCAAGCTTTACCCGATCCCGGAAGCGATCACTGCGGCTGTCTGCACCTTCCCGGATATCGATTCGGCGGTCCAGACCGTCATCCAGACCATCCAGCTTGGCGTGCCGGTGGCGCGCATCGAATTGCTCGATCCCTTGTCGCTGTCGGCCATCAACCAGTTCAGCAAGACCTCGCTGGCGGAAGCGCCGACCCTCTTTTTCGAATTCCACGGCAGCCCCGCTTCGGCGGCCGAGCAGGCTGAAACGGTCCAGGCCATCGCCGGCGAGCTGGGCGGCACCGACTTCGCATGGGCGACCCGGCCGGAAGACCGCACCCGTCTCTGGCAAGCGCGGCATGATGCCTATTTCGCCTGCCTGCAACTCAAACCCGGCTGCCGCTGCTTCCCGACCGATGTCTGCGTCCCGATTTCACGCCTGGCCGAATGCATTGCCGCAACCAACGCGGACATCGCACAAGTCAGCATCCCGATCGCGCTGTTCGGCCACGTTGGCGATGGCAACTTCCATCTCGTTGTCCTGGTCGACCCCGAAAATCAGGCAGAAATGGACGAAGCCGCCTGGATCAGTTCACGCGTTGTCGAACGGGCAATCGCCATGGAAGGCACGTGTACCGGGGAACACGGTATTGGTCTCGGCAAGCGGAAATACCTGGTCCAGGAACATGGCGATGTCGCGGTCGACACGATGCGCGCCATCAAAATGGCCCTTGATCCGCACAACCTGCTCAACCCGGGAAAAATTCTCCCCGCCACCAAGGCCGGGTGTGCCGCATCGGCATAGAATTAAGCGAATTCCGCCCGACGTTCATTGATGCCCTCGCTCAGCCTTAAATTCAAACTGACCCTCAGCGCCATTTCAATGGCGCTGCTGCTCTTGCTCGTCCAGTCGATCAGCCAGTTCTACATGCTGCGCAGCGAACTTTCGGCCCGCATCGAAAGCGAGCAGTTCACCCTGCTCACCGAGCTGGCCGGTCACCTTGACGACAAGATGGAGGAGCGGCTCAACGCACTCAGTCACGCTACTGGCTCGATCCCCCAAAACAGGCTGGCCGACATCAAGGCGCTCGAAGAGCACCTCAAGGGCGAAACGGCCCTGCTGACGCTATTCGACGATCTCTACATCTTCGACGCACAAGGCATCCTGCTCGCCGACTGGCCTTTCAAGACAGGACGACGCGGCCTCGACATGGCCGCCCGGGACTACATCCAGGGCGTGCGCAAGACGCTCAAGCCAGTCATTTCGCAACCCATCCTCGGCAAGGCGACAAACCAGCCCATCGTCGTACTGGCTGCACCGGTCCTCAATCCGAAAGGCGAACTGGTCGCCATCGCCGGCGGCGTACTTAATCTCTACAAACCCAATTTGATCGGCTCGCTCGGTACCCGGCAAATCGGCGAAAACGGCTATTTCTATATTGTTTCGCAGGAACGCCTGGTCATTTCGCACCCGGACCGCACGCGAATCATGCAAAAGACGCCGCCCGCCAAGGACAGCCCAGCGCTGGAACGGGCGCTGCAGGGTTTCGAAGGGACGCTGGAAGGAACCAATAGCCGCGGCTTGCGGGGTTTGTTCACCTTCAAGCGGCTCGACAGTACCGGTTGGCTGCTCGCCTCGGTCATCCCCAGCGAAGAGGCTTTCCGTCCCGTTGCCCGCGTCCAGGAAAACATGGCCCTGCTCACCGTGCTGCTGATGATCCTCGTCACGCCGCTGCTCTGGTTCATATCCCGGCGCCTCGTCGAGCCACTCAGCGCGCTGGCTGGCACCATGCGCCAACGCGCCGCAGCGATGCAGCCCCAGCAGCCTGCCGAACCGGTTTCCGAACAGGGCAGCAGCGAGATCCGCACCGTTGCCGCAGCATTCAATGAGTTCCTCGACGCCCGCAACCAGGCCGAAACGGCACTTGCGGTCAGCGAACAGCAACGCTCGAAGATCATGGAAAACCTGGCACAGGCCAGGGATGAAGCCGAAGCTGCCAGCCGGGCAAAGAGTGAATTCCTGGCCAACATGAGCCATGAAATTCGTACGCCGATGAACGGCATCATCGGCATGATTGAGCTGGCCCAGATGAACCCGCTCGACGACGAGACGCGCGATCATTTGAGAATTGCCCATCAATCCGCCTTCAGCCTGCTCGGCATTCTCAACGACGTCCTCGACGTTTCAAAAATCGAAGCCGGCAAGCTGGAAATCGACCACACGCCTTTCGCTCCGCACGAGCTGATCAGCGAAATCCTGCACCTGATGGAACCGGGCATGCGGGAAAAAGGACTCAAGCACGCCTGCCATTTCCCGCCTGAGCTGCCGCCACTGCTGATCGGCGACCCGCTGCGCATCCGTCAGGTGCTGCTCAACCTGATCGGCAATGCGATCAAATTCACGCCGAGCGGGAGTATCGCGGTCGACATCGCCTGCACGACCATTTCGCCACAACAACTTGGCCTGACCATCGCGGTGACCGACACCGGCATTGGCATCCCGCAAGATCGCCAGGAAGCGATTTTCCATGCTTTCTCGCAGGCAGATGGCTCAACCACCCGCCACTACGGCGGCACAGGTCTGGGCCTGACCATCTCCAGCCAGCTGGTCGAACTGATGGGCGGCCGGCTGACGCTGCACAGCGAGCTTGGCGTCGGCAGCACCTTCCGCTTCACCCTCAAACTTTCCTTGCCGGAACAATAAGGCCGCGGCACACTCCAATCTCCCATCCACGCATCGCCACCACCCCCGGCGATGACGTGGCAAACAGCGCCCACAAAGCGCAATAACAGGAGACAAAAATGAGCGCATCCGCTCGACCGGCGTCACACGCCGAGCCGTCCATTGTTCTGGACGACAAATACACCCGCACGACTGGCCGCATTTTCCTGACCGGCACCCAGGCACTGATCCGCCTGCCGATGCTGCAACGCGAACGCGACCTTGCTGCCGGCCTGAACACCGCCGGCTTCATCTCAGGCTACCGCGGCAGCCCGCTCGGCAATCTCGATCTCGGCCTGTGGAAAGCCAAGGAACATCTCGCCAGCCACCACATCAGCTTCCAACCCGGCATCAACGAAGACATGGCCGCCACCGCCGTTTGGGGCAGCCAGCAGGTCGGCCTCTTCCCCGGTGCAAAATACGACGGCGTGTTCGGCCTGTGGTACGGCAAGGGGCCGGGCGTGGACCGCTGCGGCGACGTTTTTCGCCATGCCAACGCCGCCGGCACGGCTCAACACGGTGGCGTGCTAGTCATCGCTGGCGACGACCACGCCGCCAAGTCTTCCACGCTGCCGCACCAGACCGAGCACGTCTTCAAGGCGGTGATGATGCCGGTGCTCTACCCGGCCAACGTCCAGGAATACCTCGACTTCGGCCTGCACGGCTGGGCGATGAGCCGCTATTCCGGCTGCTGGGTGGCCTTCAAGGCGCTGGCCGACACGGTTGAAACCTCGGCCTCGGTGAATATCGACATGACTGCGGTCGACATCAGGATGCCGACCGATTTCACTTTGCCGCCCGACGGCCTCAACATCCGCTGGCCCGACCCGCCGCTGGTTCAGGAAGCGCGCCTGCTCAACCACAAACTTTACGCCGCGCTGGCTTATTGCCGAGCCAACCGGCTCGACCGTGTGATCATCGATTCGCCGGCACCCCGGCTCGGCATCCTCACGGCTGGCAAGAGTTACCTCGACGTGCGCCAGGCGCTGGACGAACTCGGCATCGACGAGGCGCTTGCCGCGCAGATCGGGCTGCGCCTGTACAAGGTCGGCATGGTCTGGCCGCTCGAGCCGGAAGGCGTGCGCCACTTCGCCGAAGGGCTGGAGGAAATCCTCGTCGTCGAGGAAAAGCGCCAGTTGCTCGAATACCAATTGAAGGAAGAGTTGTACAACTGGCGCGACGACGTTCGCCCACGCATCGTCGGCAAATTCGACGAAAAAGGCGAGTGGACCGCGGGTGATGCCGGCTACCTGGCGCACAGCGACTGGCTGTTGCCGGCCGCTGGCGAACTGCCGGTGGCGAGCATCGCGCGCGTCATCGCCCAACGCATCGGCCGTTTCTTCACCTCGCCGGCCATCGCGGCGCGACTGAAAATGCTGGAAGCCAAGCAACAGGCGGCAAAGATGCCCATCGTGCTGGCCGAGCGCAAACCGCATTTCTGCTCCGGCTGCCCGCACAACACGTCCACGAAAGTGCCGGACGGCTCGCGCGCCGTCGCCGGCATCGGCTGCCATTACATGGTGACCTGGATGGACCGCAGCACCTCGACCTTCACCCACATGGGCGGCGAAGGCGTGCCCTGGGTCGGGCAGGCACCGTTCACCGAGGAAAAGCACATCTTCGCCAACCTCGGTGACGGCACCTATTTCCACTCCGGCTTGCTCGCCATCCGCCAGTCAATCGCCGCCAAGGTACCGATCACCTACAAGATTCTCTACAACGACGCCGTCGCGATGACCGGCGGTCAGCCGGTAGACGGCATTTTGAGCGTCGCCCGAATCACCCGCCAGCTGGAAGCCGAAGGTGTCGGCAAGATGGTCATCGTCGCTGCCGAGCCGGAGAAATACGCCGAGATCACTGACCTCGCCCCCAACGTGCCGGTGCGTCATCGCGATGAGCTCGACGCCGTGCAGCGCGAACTGCGCACCTGGCCCGGCGTCTCGGTGCTGATCTACGATCAGGTCTGTGCGACGGAAGCTCGCCGCCGCCGTAAACGCGGCAAAATGCCGGCAATCCAGCGGCGCCTGGTGATCAACGAGGCCGTTTGCGAGGGCTGCGGCGATTGTTCAGTGCAATCCAACTGCCTTTCCATCGTGCCGGTCGAAACAGCTTTCGGCACCAAGCGCCAGATCGATCAGTCATCCTGCAACCAGGACTTTTCCTGCCTCAAAGGCTTCTGCCCGAGTTTTGTCAGCATCGAGGGAGGACAACTCAAAAAAGGCACGAAACTCGCGGTCGACCGCGACAACTGGCCGGTTTTGCCCGAACCGACGCTGCCGGCCACGCATCGCCCCTACAACCTGCTGCTCAACGGCGTCGGCGGCATGGGCGTCACCACGCTAGGCGCCCTGCTCGGCATGGCCGCCCATCTCGACGGCAAAGGCGTCTCGACGCTCGACATGACCGGTCTGGCGCAAAAGTACGGCGCCGTCTTTTCCCATCTGCGCATCGCTGACCGACCGGAGGACATTCACGCCGCCCGCATTGCAACCGGTGAAGCGCATGCCCTGATCGGCAGCGATCTGGTGGTCAGCGCCAGCAACGAAGCCCGATCGAAAATGCTGGAAGGACGAACCCGTGCCGTCGTCAGTTGCACGGCAACGCCGACCGCCGAGTTCACCCGCAATCGCGACTGGCAATTCCCGCAAAACGGCCTTGAGCAACAACTGCGCGACACGCTGGGTGAAAGTGCCGTCACCTTCATCGACGCGCAGCACCTGGCCACCGTCCTGATGGGTGATGCGCTCTACGCCAACATGCTGCTCCTCGGCCATGCCTGGCAACAAGGCCTGGTTCCGGTTTCAGCCGACGCGCTGGACAAGGCCATCGAACTGAACGGCACGACAGTCGAGGCCAATCGCCAGGCTTTCCTCTGGGGAAGACGCAGCGCCGTGCACGGCGAAGAGGTCAAGCGCGCGGTCGACGCCCGGAAAACTGCCGAAACGGGCCATATCAGCCAACCACAAACGCTGGACGAGCTGATTGCAAACCGCAGCGTCCACCTCGCGGCCTATCAGGATGAGAAGCTGGCCGCAGCCTACCGCCAGCGCATCAGCCGCATTCGTGCGCTGGGCGACGACACGCTGACCCGCAGCGTCGCCATCCAATATGCCCGACTCCTGGCACCGAAGGATGAGTACGAGGTGGCTCGCCTGTACACCGAGGGCGATTTCATTGAGCGACTGGGTGAAAAATTCGATGGTGACTTCCGGCTCAACTTCCATTTTTCACCGCCCATTTTTCAGCAACGCGGGCTGGATGGCCGCCCCGCCAAACGCAGCTTCGGCCCGCGTTGGATAGTTTTGCTGAAATGGCTGGCCAAGGCACGGACATGGCGCAACACCTGGCTCGATCCATTCCGTTTCAGCCCGGACAGGGCCGTCGACCGCGAACTGCTCAGGGACTATGAGGCCGACCTCGAACTGATCGCCAGCCATCACGGCAAAGCAAATACGCTGGCCCGCCAACTGGCCGACTGGCCGGCAGCCGTCCGCGGCTTCGGCTACGTTCGTCACCAGGCTGCCGAGCAGACTAAAAAACAACGAGAAAGCATCAGAAGTGAGCTAATGGCATAAAATCGGCGGATGTCAAAAACACCGATGCGACAGTTCGCCCTGCAAGGGGCGGCTGTCATTCTCGTTCTCTCGATCGCCTGGCCGTACTTCGGCTGGAAAGCCGAAGCCATGCCCTGGCTGCAAACCTGCCTGGCGATTGGCAGCGTTGCTCTGGTTTTCGCCACGCTTTCCCGCCAGCCGTGGTGGTGGCGCGTCATCCACGCAGCCTTCATGCCACTGATCTGGCTGACACACAGTTTTGCGATCGATCCGGGCTGGTTCCTGCTGGCTTTCGTGCTCCTGTTGCTGGTTTACCGCGGCGCACTCAGCGGCCAGGTGCCGCTCTACCTTTCGAACAAGCAAACCGTTGCCGCACTCGCCGAATTGCTGGCCGAACGCGAAGCGCCCCATTTTCTCGATCTGGGTGCCGGTGTGGGCAGTACCACGGTCCCGCTGGCCGACCTGTTGCCGGACGGCCATTTCACCGGCTATGAAAATGCGCCGCTGACCTGGCTGCTGGGCCGCATTCTCAGCCTCGGCCGCCACAATATCCGCTGGCGCTGGGAAGATCTCTGGCAAGCAAACCTGGCTGAATACGATGTGGTTTACGCCTTCCTCTCGCCCACCCCAATGCCGGATCTGTGGGCCAAGGTACAAGCTGAAATGCAGCCGGGCAGCCTGTTCGTCAGCAACAGCTTTCCGGTACCGGGGGCAACCCCGAGCCGCATCATCGAAGTTGGCTGCCAGCCGCCACGGCCGCTTTACTGCTATCAGATCTGACGACGGATGCTGAAAAGGAAGCCGGAAACCCTTGCCCTGTTCGTCGCGCTGATCAGTACGCTGACGGTGCTTGGGGGATTTCTGGCCGACCTGCTGGTTGCCCGGCATCGCGACATCGAGGCCGGCGAACAACGCTTGCAGCATTTCGGCATCATGATGGCCGAACACACGGCGCGCGCCTTCGAGGCGGTCGACGTCACCCTGCGCGAGATTTCCACCGACCTGGCCGGCAACCGACGCAATTGGGAAACCTGGGAGGCGAGCAGCGGCTGGGAATATGTCGCCCAGCGCCACTCGCGCGCCATGCCTCAGTTGCGCGACCTGATCGTTTTTGACCGCCAGGGCAACCAGCGATTCATTTCAACGCAATTCCCCCCGCCGCCGATCAACATCCGCGACCGCCCCTACTTCACCATCCTCGAAAATGGTGCCGAAGGAACGACCTACGGCCCCTATATCGACCGCAACAACGGTCGCTACAGCTATGCCATCGCCCGCCGCATCAGCAGCGATGGCAAACAGCTGTCGGGCATCACGCTCGGTGCGATCGAGCCGGGCTACCTGCAGGACTTCTGCTGGCCCAACCGCCTGGCCGATGATTTTGAAGCCGTCCTGATCAACGCAGCGGGCCAGATCGTCGCCTCCTGCCGGCCCACCGATCTGAGCCGGCAATCCCCCGTCCTCGGCATGCCCGCCAGCGACATCCTGTTCAACGGCAAGCTGCGCGGCCATTCATTCAGCAGCGGCCTGAGCACCGCTGACGGCTTGTTGCTTTCGGTCTCGCCGGTTCCCGGATTCCCCGACCTGCGCATTCTGACGGTCATTCCTGAAAGCACCTTGCTGGCCAACTGGCAAACCCGCCTGCTTGAACTCAGCATCCTCGGCCTGCTGGTCACCGTTGTCCTGCTGGTCGGTGCGCTGCTCGTGCGCCGGCAAGTCCGTGACATGACGACAATGACCGGCGCCCTGGCCGCCAGTCACGAAACCCTGGAAGAGCGCATCAAGGAAGCCACGCTCGAACTGGCAGCACAAAAAGACGAGGCGGAGCGCGCCAACAAGGCCAAAAGCCGCTTCCTGGCTGCTGCCAGCCACGATTTGCGCCAACCGCTGCACGCCCTTTCGCTTTTTGCCACCGATCTGCTGCGCCAGGTGCGTAGCGGCACCGCCCATGAATTACCCCGCCTGGCCGAGCAAATTGCCACCTCGACCAGCGTCCTCGGCGAACTGCTCGATTCCTTGCTCGACATCTCCCGCCTCGACGTGGCCGGCATCAAACCCGATGTTCGCAGTTTCCCACTCGGCCCGACATTTGAGCGCCTGGCCAACTCATATCGGCGTGCTGCGGTCGACCGCAAACTCAAGCTGCGTTTCAAAACGAACAATCTGTGGGTCGAGTCCGATCCGGTCATGGTCGAGCGAATACTGGCCAACCTGGTTTCCAATTCGTTGCGCTACACCCCGCCCGGAGGACGCATTCTGGTCACCGCCCGGAAACGTGGCACCCATGTCCTGGTTGAAGTGCGGGATAGCGGCATGGGCATTGCCCCGGAACATCAGGCCGCGATCTTTGCCGAGTTTTATCAGGTCGGCAATTCGGCTCGCGAACAAAACAAGGGATTGGGATTGGGACTGTCGATCGTTGACCGGCTGACGCGGGCGCTCGGCATCACCGTCAATCTGAAATCACGCCTCGGTGACGGCACCACCTTCGCCCTGCAACTCAAAGCCAGCCAGGCGCTGCAACACAAGGTATTGGAAGCTCCGCAGGCTTCACTCGGCAAGGTGCATCTGATCGGTGATTCGCAAGCCATCATCGATTGCGCCGAACAAATCAGGAGCTGGCACTACAGCGTGACGACCGACCCCGGCAACGGGACCGAATACCTGCCACACGGCAGTGTTCTCATCTGTGCCGGTACGGTTGCCACCAGCGTAGCATCCCGCCTGACGCAGGACACACCGCTGATCGTGGTCCACGAGGCAGGACAAAGCGAACTGCCACCGGGCGCCCACAGCCTGCAAACACCGATACGACCGGCCCGGCTGCGGGCTTTACTGACCCAGCTTCAAAAAACGCTTTCGAAATCGATCCCGTAACGGGCAACGGCGACCAGCGCCTGTGTCCGGCTATTGACGTCAAGCGCCCGAAAGATCGCCGTCACGTGAATCTTGACCGTACCTTCGGACAGCTGAAGCTGCTCGGCGATATCGCGATTCGACAGGCCGCGCACCATCAGGGCAAGCACCTGGGCCTGACGATCAGTCAAACCGACTTCTTCGGGCCTGACGCTGACCTTCGAAGGCACGACCGGAATCGCGTCATCGAGACGCGCACCGGGTTGGGCAACCGGCTTGAAGATATTGCCGGCCAGAATTTCACGGACGGCAGAGAGCAACTCCTCGCCGGAATAAGCCTTGGGAATGAAACCGGAAGCCCCCAGATTCAGTACCCGGGTAATCGTCGGCAGATCATCGAAGGCTGAAACAACCGCAACCGGCATGGCCGGATAGCGACGGCGCAGGATATCCAGGCCGGCAAAACCATCGATGCCCGGCAGGGCAAGGTCGAGCAGAACGAGATCGAATTCGCCTTCATTATCGAGCAGCGTCAAGGCCGACTCGAAATCTTCGCTTTCACAAACCCGGGTTCCTTCTTCGACCAATGCAAGCAGGCGAACCAAGCCTTCGCGCACCAGCCCATGGTCTTCAACCACAAGCAATTTCAGCATTCTCATCCCCTCTAAGACAGGGTGCTAATTTAGCACTTTGTACTATGGATTGGTTTAAGATGGAGCAATACAAACGAAGGAGACGAATCATGAGCGGCGATCAAGGCAACGATCCACTGAACTTTATGCGCAGCATGTGGGGCAACATGGGATTCTCTCTGCCTGGCATGGTTGCGCCAACGTTTGACATCGAGGAACTCGACAAACGCATCAAGGACATGAAGGCCGTCGAAGGCTGGTTGCGGATGAATCTTTCGATGCTCCAGATGACCATTCAGGGCCTGGAAATGCAGCGCACGACAGTTTCTGCCGTCCAGACCATGGGCAAGATGGCCAGCGAGGCCGCTCAATCCGCAGCACCCTCAAGCGAACCGGCTACGCCGGTCGACGCTGCTCCGGGCGCACTTTCCGAAGCGGCGATGTGGCCCTGGCAGATGATGCAGCAAATGCGCGAACAGCTTCAGCATGGTGCCGAAGCTGCAATGCAGGCAGCCGGCGAGAACACTCCGCCAGCAAAACCGTCCGCCCGTCGCAACAAGAAATAATCAGATGTGCAGCCACGCTGCCCAGAGCGGCAGCGTGAGCATCGACCCGAGCGTCGTTGCCGAAATCAGCCAGGCCACGCTCCGCCCATCGCCCCCCATGCGCATCGCCAGGATGTACGCCGACGATGCGGTCGGCAAGGCGGCAAACAACACCGCAATCTGATAATTGAGCCCACTCAGGCCCAACTGGTAGCCGACGACAGCTGCAATCAGCGGCAGGGCCAGCAGCTTGACACCCAGCAACCAGATGGAAACACCCCGGACGCCTGGTGCATTGTCGAGCCGCAATGCAGCACCGACCGTAATCAGGCCAAGCGCAATCGAAGCGTCGGCCAGCCGGCCAAGGAATGCCTGCAAAGGTGCCGGCGGAATGAATCCAGCCAGATTCAGCAGGAAACCGAGCGTCGTCCCCCAGATCAGGGGATTACGGGCCACTTCCCGCCACAAGCCGACCTCGCCATGCCGCGCCAGCATCCAGACGGATACCAGATTGGCCAGCGGCACGGCGGCACCGACAATGAGACCCATCGTTGCAATACCGGGCGACCCGAACAACATACCGGCGACAGCCAGTGCAATGTACGAGTTGAAGCGGTAGGCGCACTGGAATACAGAGGCGAAAGTCAGCGGCGGCAGGCGGACAAAAAGCCGGGGAAGCAAACCGAGCAACATGCCCCCAAGCATGGCGGTCAAGGCTGTTGCCAGGAGCGGCAGAGCCGCACCGAAATCAAGCCGGGTCTTGATGATGGCGTTGATCAGCAGGGCGGGGAAGAGGATGAAATAAACCAGCTTCTCGACGCCCTGCCAGAAGTGGTCGCCCAAATGCATCCAGCGGCGGATGGCGGCGCCAAGCAGAATGAGGGCAAAATCGGGAAGCAGCAGCCAGACTGTATTCATGGCTGCATTTTATGTCAGCCGGACCATCGGCCCAGTGCTCATGTCCGACAGGCTCAGCCCAGTGCGCCGCTTTCCTGCAAACGCTGGATATCGGCTGCGCCATAACCGGCCGCCTGGAGAATCGGGAGATTGTGCTCACCGGCAGCCGGCGCATTCTGCCGCACGTCAAACTGAAAACCGGACATTTTGAGCGGTGGCGCAAACTGGGTCAGCCCCTGCGATTCAATGACCATCCCGCGAGCCGTCAATTGCTCGTTCGACAAGGCTTCCTCTGGCGTCAGAATTGGCGTGACACAGCAGTCGACCGCAGCAAACAGGGTATGCCACTGATCACGCGAGCGCGTTGCAAACAGCGCCTCCATCTCGGCCCGCAAAGTGCTGTCCCATTGACGCTTGACCCACTCCGGCCGAGCCAGGACGGTGCAACAGGACTGCCAGAACTTGCCTTCGAGCGCACCGACGGCCATGTACTTGCCATCGGCACAGCGGTAGGTCGCATAGCAAGGCAGCCCGCCCGAAAGCAAATCGGTACCGCGTGGCGCCGAGCGGCCGGCATCGTTCAGCCGCAGCATGGCGAAATAGGTGTGCGCCAGAACACTGTCGGTCATCGAGACATCGATGTAACGCCCCTGCCCGGTTTTCCCGGCATCGATCACGGCCGCGAGAATCCCCATCACGCCGGTCAATGCACCGCCCAGCAGGTCGGCAATCTGGAAATTGGGAATCGCCGGCTTGCTGCCTTCCAGTCCGATTTGCTCAAGCACCCCGGCGTAGCCGAGATAGTTGATATCGTGGCCGGCCAGGTCCTTGTAGGGACCATCCTGACCGTAACCACTGATCGAGCAGTAGGTAATCTTAGGATTCAGGGCCGCAACGGTTGCGTAACCGATCCCCAGCTTGTCGACCACACCGGGGCGAAAGCTCTCGACAATCACATCGGCCTCGCGGGCCAGGCGGAGAAAGATTTCGACGCCCTCGGGCTTCTTCAGATCAAGCCGCAAGCCCTGCTTGTTGCGATTGATCATCTTGAAGTAGGCGCTATCCTCACCGGCCCCCGTCCCCAGCGTACGGGCGTAATCCCCCACCTGCGGATCTTCGATCTTGATGACTTCAGCCCCAAGATCGGCCAGATGCAAGGTCGCAACCGGCCCCGGTAGCAAGCGGGTCAAATCGAGAACGCGAATGCCGGTCAGCGGCGCAGGCCGGCTCATTGCTCGCACACGCCGAGCAAGTCGGCTTCCAGTTCGATATCCATATCTTTTTTCAATGCCTGATCGATGAACATGCCACGATAGAGACGCCCGGCATTCGCCGCTTTTCGTGCATGCGGTGTTTCCCATTGGCTGACACGCAGGCGGACGATGCCGATCTGCTCGTCGCGTTCCGGCACATCGGCGCTGACACAGGGGTATGCCAGCGCCTGCCGGTTGAATTCTTCACGACTGTATTGCTCGATATTCTTGCCCGGCACCACCGGGCATTTGCCGAGATGGCGCGTCCGGACCTCGGCCGCCACAACCTTGCCCTTCAGGTAATAAACCGGATCGGTCATGACCCAGCCACTGCCGCCTTCCTCGTAGACCACACATTGGCCTGCCTGCAACATCGCCGGATGTTTGAACACCAGACGAGCCGAAGGGCGCAGCACTGGCTCATCGGCTAGCACCGGCGCTGCCAGCGTGGCCAGAATCAACAGGAAAACTCGCATGAAAACAGTCCGGATCAATAGACCCGGCTATCTTCGATCACCTTGCCATCGTTGGGCAAGCCCCCCGGCGTGGTAAATGCCACATCGCCGCGCAGCTTGGTCACCTCACGCAAACTGGCCACCAGCGCCTTGTCGAGGGCCTCGCTGCCAGAGCCAATTTCACAATGCAGCACCATCCGATCCTGGCCGCCCGGATTGTCCACCACCAGACGCATGCGCTGGATTTCGGGGTGACGCCGGGCGATGTCGGCCACCTGCTCGGGATGCACGAACATCCCCTTGACCTTGGTTGTCTGGTCGGCTCGCCCCATCCAGCCTTTGAGGCGAATATTGCTGCGCCCGCAAGGCGAACGCCCGGCCATCACCGCCGACAGATCACCGGTTGCAAAGCGGATCAGCGGATAGTCGGGGTTGAAACTGGTCACGACAATCTCGCCAACCTCGCCGGGCTCAACCGGATCACCCGTTCCGGGCCGAACAATTTCGACCAGCAATTCTTCTTCGACAATCAATCCCTCTTCGGCATCCGTCTCATAACCGATCGCACCGATATCCGCCGTGGCGTAACACTGGCGCACCGTAATGCCGCGCTCCTTGAGCCAGTTACGCGTAATCCCCGGCAAGGCCTCACCGGAGACACAGGCTTTCTTCAGCGAACTGATATCGGCCCCCATTTCCTCGGCCTTCTCGACGATGATGCGCAAAAACGAAGGCGTACCGACATAGCCTTCCGGCTGCAAGTCGACGATGGCCTGCACCTGCTGCTCGGTCTGCCCGACGCCACCGGGGAAAACCGAGCAGCCCAACTTGCGCGCACCGCCTTCAAAAATAAAGGCACCCGGCGTGAAGTGGTAGGAAAAACAGTTATGCACCAGATCGCCACTTCTGAATCCGGCGGCATAGAGCACCCGGGCCATGCGCCACGGGTCGATTTCCTTGCCCTGCAACTCATAAATCGGGCCCGGCGACGAAAAAACCCGCTTGGCCTTGCTCCGCGGCAAGGCGTTCAAGCCGCCAAAT